>PIVT01000003.1 GCA_003353845.1 Pseudomonadota bacterium
CTTGCTGGTACGCAAGCTACGTGGTGGGGGGCCGGGAGACAGCGAGGCCGCAAGCTGCAATATCCTCTTCGTGAGTGAATCGGAGAAGGGCCGTGAGCCGAGCATCTTCGCAGCCATCGAAGGGCGGAGCGTCGTCACCGTGGGCGAGGTGGATGGCTTCGCCAAGAACGGTGGTATGATCAACTGCATTGTGCGCGGTACCAAGCCAACCTTTCAATTGAATCGCAAGGCCGCCGAGGAGAGCGACATCATTGTTAGCTCCCATCTCGTAAAGCTCGCCGAACTCATCGACTAGCCCACCCATGGCCTTCTGGCACAGACGCACATGCCGTTTAGAACTGCTCTTCCTCGTTCCCGATGTCATTCAACGAGGAGTCGAGTCCGGCGCTGATTAGAGGGGGGGCCGGGAGCGTAACGATCCAGGCTTCCCGATCACCACGTGGATTGAGGCCCCTGCCGACAATGGTGCGGCCATCATCGGATATTCCATAAGCCAAGGAAAGCGTCCAACCCGCGAGATCGAGACCGAACTTGCCCTTCAGATAATTCTGGAGAGAAATTATTCCCAGATCTTTCCTCCAGATGAAGGCTTGGAATTTGCTATAGCTTGTCCAGCCGTACCCCACGATGGTGGAGCCATCGCCAGAGACATCGCGCGCGCAGCTTGCGGAGTATCCCCTTCGAAGCTCGCCCAGCCCCACCAACCCGTCGTTCTCGGTCCAACGGAATGCCTTCATGCCAGAACTACTCGTGCCGCAGCCGACCACGGTGGAGCCATCGGCCGAGATACCATACGCCTCACTACTAAAGCGACCCCCAGCAAAATCCCCCAGCCACACAATGCCACCATCCTCGGTCCAGCGAAACGCCTCGGCGCCCGCGGCGTAGATGGCAGCACGGCCAACGACGATGGAACCATCAGCCGACACACCTCGGGCCCAGCTCTCGAACCTTTCTCCCGGAAGGTCACTCAATCCGACCATGCCGTGATCCGAAGTCCAGCGAAAGGCCTCTGGCCCGGCAGGACCCATCCCATACCCCACGACGGTAGTGCCGTCGGCGGAGACGCCCCAAGCATAGCTCTTGGATTTCCCTCCAGAGAGGTCGCCCAATCCGACCATGCCGTGATCCGACGTCCAGCGAAATGCCTCCATGTCGTAGTAGGAACTTTCGTACCCACCCAGTACGATGGAGCCGTCCGCGGAGACGCTGACAGCCTCTGCACCAAATCGCCCGGCGGTGGGGCCATCCAGTCTCACCATGCCAAGACTAGAGGTCCATCGAAATGACTCGTAGCAGTTCTTCCCATTGGCGTAGCCTACTACGGTGGAACCATCCGCGGAGACGCCCATGGCTGCGCTCTCAATGTAGCCGTCCGAGGGGTGACCCAATCCATGAAAGGCAACCAAGCTCGCAGTCCTCCTTGAGGGCATTGGTTCAAAAGATTCTGTCATCGGTTCGGAACCCAAGTCCGAGTAGAGACGGTCTTGTGGTAGTGCTGAGACTACGGATGGCGTGGCGTTCGTCGCAGCTTCACATGGCGGCAATGCACAGATACTTGAATTAGCTGACGGCACGGCGGTGACATCGGCGTCAGGCGCTGGACTGTCGTTGGCGCCTATCTTCTCTCCGAGTTGCGAGGAGCGGTTGTCAACCGACGTCACCGGTGGCATTGCTTCGGGTGAAACCTCAGAGATTTCACTTGGGGGAATCGAGCGAACGAATGCTTCTTGAATCGAGCCCGAATCCCTGGAAGGTTCAGGTTCGGGCCCACTACTTGATTCTTGAGGGGGAGGGCGTTCGATCCGGGCGGTTACCGAACTCGGTGCCGGATCAGATTCCGTCACATCACCCGCGTCCAGTTTTGTCTGGGAACGATCCGCAGCCTGGTTCCAGAATACAACGCACACACACACCAACAGCAGCGCGCCCCCAAAACAGATCGAGGGGCGCATCCCTGATTTCACACTCTACTCCGCTTCATCTTCTTCACGAGAAACAATAATCCGATTGCTACTTGAGTGTTCGTCCCATTCATCGAAAGCGATTCACCTCCAGCCCCCAGAGAGAACCGCAGTCACGCAACGCCTTCCTTGAACCAAAACTACAGTTTGGCCTCACCAACGCGATCAGTAAAATAAAATCCCGCGGTAAATTGACGCACGAATGTTAGAAAACTTTCGGCTGTTTTGATTCTATATAGCTCAATGTCTGTCAAGATGAAAAGGAAGGCCAGGGCTAGCCCCCTGCCGACGCAGCGAACAACACTCAAGGAGACCGAAGCCGCAAAAGAGGCTGTGCCGAACAAAGTCTAATTGAACGCCAAAAAACTACGCATCGTTGGGAGCGAAACGCTAGACCTTCCTACCCATTGCCAACCCAATCAAACCTGCGCACAACAAGAGCGCTGTGCTCGGTTCTGGGACCGGCGACCCTGTGGTGACCAATAGATTATCCAACCCCACTGCCACGGTCGGGTCATGAGGAGTATTTCCCTTCCACCTGCTCAGGCCAAATCGAAGGGAATCGACATCTCCACCCCATGAATAGAAGGGGTGGGTCATGGATGGGCCCCCTTCGATTCCGATGGTCCACAGCGCATCCGTCAAGTCGATGTCGATACTGACATGATAAAGCGTGTTGTTGCTGAAGGAGCCAAGATTAAAGGAGTCCGATGGAGGACCACTCGGCTTAGGACTGAACGTACGCATATTCCCCAGCCCATGAAAACCGAAGTTCTGAACGCTCGGCGTATCAAAATTGAGAGTGAATGCGTAATTGGAACCACTCAGGTTTGCTGCATAGAGATCGAAAGAGACATGATAGTTGTCATAGCCTCCACCGAGAACGAGTTGGATTTGCTCGTAAGTGTCATTTTCGGGGTTGAATACGAGCGGCTGATCAATGAGCGCACCAAAGCTACTCTCCACGGTGGGCGTTCCAAATCTGATATACGAAGGCGTATCGCTACCGCTGCCCACTGTCACATTCGAGCCAACGACATGAGGCGGCGAACTAAAGTCAATATCGTACAGGGTAAACGAAGCCGCCTGCGCGGAAGCGGCAAGGCACAGGGTCATAAGGGGCGTCATCAACAACAAAACTCGGTTCTGCATTTTCATCATATTCACCATTAGTCAGCACAGCATTGGACAGAAGTAACATTCCAGAAATCAACGTCGCCACTCTACCTATCCCCTCACTAACAAGCAATAGAAGTGCAACAAAGGAATCCACTTGTCTCGACTCCTAAGGCAGCCGAGTCGCCGATCCATTCAAATTATGACGGCATTACTGTTCTGTTCAAACTAACAGCAGTGTGGATGAACTTTGGAGATCGACAAACAATCGCAGTGCCGAAAAATTCACTCTCCCCCAGAGGGGACAGCACCAAACACCGTGACCCGCGGAACAAATCCAACGACAAACCCCCGAACGACTGCAAAAGTCATTCGGGGGTTTGATTTTCACTATCTTGATTTATGGTAGCGACGAGTGGACTTGAACCACCGACCTGCGGGCTATGAATCCGCCGCAGAAACACTGCGAAACAGGCACTTACCTAAGTGTATTCAAGAAGTTACGGAGACCCGGGGAAGTTGAATGGGAGACCCTTCAGTGGTCAAATAGTGGTGTTTTTAGGCGAAAGTGGGTCTCCCTCCGAGCCAACTTGAATAAATTTTTCACCCTCCCCTAACACCAAACGCCCCAGCCGAAGCCAGGACGTTTCGTGTTCGAGCTTGCTGAAGCGTTAGTTCTTGCGCCGCCTCGCTGCCAAACCCATTAGTCCCATGCCGAGAAGAAGTGCGGTGGTGGGTTCGGGGACGGGGGCAGCGCCATAGGCATTCACAACAAATTTTCCTCGTGCGACCACGTCAAAACCACCTGATCCCCACACTATATCGCCGCCACCACCAGTTCATCCGCTTGAAAAACGCCCTCCCCGAACCCTTCTCCGATCGGCTCGCGGTAGACCGGTTCTAGACGACATCCCGACCTACTTGACGCCGGAGGCGAATCTGGCACTATGAGTTCCTGCTTATCTCCGGGTTCCGTTAGAAAATGCTTAGAGTCCCAGACGTTAGCGAGGGTTGCTCGGCTCCAGCGTCTTGGCGAACGCAGCGAGGATCTCGACTCGATGAAATCAAAAGGGCCGTCACCTGTAACGTCTCGCGCACCCGAAAGCGATCTGAAGCAGAGGGTTGAGCTCGCTGAGCTCGACCCTGAGTTGATGGAGGCGCTCCTTGGGGCGAGCGATGAGTCTTTCCTGGGCGCGCTCGTTCGATTCCTTCGCAAAGAGCTCGATTCCGACTTCGTCTTCGTGGGCGAGTCCGGAGGCGTTGACTGGGGCCGGATCTACTCGGTGGCGATCGACAGCGATCCATCCGGTACGGAA
Source organism: Pseudomonadota bacterium (assembly GCA_003353845.1). Lineage (GTDB taxonomy): Bacteria > Myxococcota_A > UBA9160 > UBA9160 > JADFDR01 > GLO-12. The sequence goes on from PIVT01000003.1 coordinate 4,397, forward strand.
GCCTTCGATTATGACTTGGAAGGGACACCCTGCGCAGAGGTCATGGCGAAGGGGATGCCACATGCGTGTTGTCATCCGCGGGGTGTCGCGGAGCTATTCCCGCAGGATCAGTTCCTCGTGGATGGTGAATTCCAGAGTTACGCTGGGATTCCCCTTCGCGACACTTCGGGGTCGCCACTTGGGTTGATCGTCTCTCTTTCGCGTCGCCCCTTGAAGCAGACTGCGGAGGTCATTCGAATTCTCGAGTTCTTTCACGACCGTGCGGCCTTGGCGATCCGAAATCGGAGATTGGCACAGGAAGCTACGGACCTTCTCCAAGCCTCGACCCACTCGACGAGCCACGAGATCTTTCGGTCCTTGATGGAAGTCCTCTCGAAAGGGCTGCAGGTCCGTGGGGCCTTCATCGCGGAGACCATTCCCAATGGCACTGAAGCACTCGAAGCGTGCGTCGTCGCGTGTTGTCTCGATGGGCAGCCCCTCGCCTCGGATCGGTACGTCTTGTGTGGAACGCCCTGCGAAGAGGTGTACAGGTACGAGCAGTTTTCGTTGAGCGACGCGAGGCAGGCGGTTCGCTATCAGCTCCCATCTTTTCTTGAAGGGAAAGGGATCAGCGTCTACGCAGGCCGTGTATTGCGCGATTCGTCCGGCAATGCGAGCGGCCACTTTGCAGTCCTCCATGACGGCCCGATCGATCCACACGTTCTTTCAGGGCACCTCTACGAAGTGTTCGCTTCGCGGCTGGGCGCCGAGTTGGGTAGAAAACACGCAGAGGATGAGCGCAATCGATTGATCCAAGAGCTCAAGGCGCAGAATGAGCAAATGGAGAGCTTCATTTACACGGTTTCGCATGACCTGCGAAGCCCGCTCATCAGTATCAATGGCTTGGTCGGGTTCCTACAGAGGGATCTCGGTCTGGGCAATTCCGCCCGCATCAATGAAGATGTCATTGGTATCCGCTCCGCGGTTCACCAGATGGATGTGCTGCTCAAGGACCTCCTCGAGCTCTCTCGAATTGGTCGTATGGTCAATCCTCCCGAAGATGTCTCCATGGCCAGAATCGTCAGCGAATCCTTGGAATCCTGCGCGGGCTCAATTCGAGATCGGGGTGCCGAGGTGGCGGTTGAGATCGACCCCGACCTTCCCAAGGTGAAGGTGGACCGCCTTCGGCTGGTGCAGGTGGTTCAGAACCTGATCGACAATGCCGTGAAATGTTCCGAGGGGGGTCAAGCTCCAAGGGTTGAAATCGGGTGTGCCCCTGTCGAAGGACGGGAGCTGGTGACCTACGTGCGAGACCATGGAATCGGCATCGATACCCGTTACTTCGAAACGATCTTCGAGCTCTTTCATCAACTCGATGCCGACGCACAAGGAAGCGGCGTTGGCCTCGCGTTGGTGAAGCGCATCATTGAGGCCCATCAGGGCCGGATTTGGGTCGAGTCCGAGGGGATGGGAAAAGGATCGACGTTCTTCTTCTCGCTCCCCTTGGAATGAATTCCCAAGCAGTTGTAACGGTCGATCTCTCCACTGTTTCCGGCCCTCTGGGCGGTACTGACAAGTTAACTTTCGCATACCTGCGAATCCCAGAAATTTTGACTTCTATAGTGCTGCGGCGCATTTCCAAGACGCAAAGGCACCTTCTCTGAGTTGGCGATAATGCCTGGCTGAAACCAAATGACGGCCAAGATTGAATAGATTGCATACCGCAGCATGAACATTCAGGAACCGTTGTGCCTGCTGTGCCGATTTGAATCTACGCATACCTCGCTCTCGGACCCTGGTCGATTGATGCGAAAGCTCGGCGCGGTTGTTGGCATGTTGTGATGTGTCATGGATCGTATCCGGGATCAGTTCCCTATGCGCAACGCCGTAACTTTTCAACTTATCCGTCACGATCTTCCTGGGTTCACTGCGATGCGTGTTGAGCAAACGTCTGAAAAAGCGCTTAGCGGCCTTGCTGTCTCTGCGGTCCTGTAGAAACACGTCGACCACTTCACCATCCTGGTCGACTGCTCGCCACAAATACTGCTGCTTCCCTTGGATTTTAACGAAGACTTCATCAATGAAAAATGTATCCCCATATCCTTGGTGTCGGCGCTTCAATCGCTTGGCATACTGTGGTCCAAACTTGTTGCACCACAGCCGAACAGATTCATAGCTAACGAGAATGCCCCTCTCAGCCAATAAGTCTTCAATATCCCGATGGCTGAGATTGAATCGGTGATAGATCCACACGGCATATTGAATGACTTCAGGCGGAAATCGGTGGCGCTTGTATAGGCTTGCTGATCTGTTCATCAGGCAATTGTCGCCTAGAAGCACTTAACTTGTCAGTACCCCCTTGATTGTCAATTGTCGTGGTTAGCTGTGGCCAAGTGTCCCATGAGTGTCCCGCGAGAACCAGAACGCATGAAATCGCGCTGCCCACGAGAAGATCACGGCAAACCCGGCCAAGCACCACACAATCACCGCGCCGGCAGGCAGGTCCAAGCTCACCGACAGGAAGAGTCCGGCAAGGCAACCGGCCATGCCCACGGCGTAACCACAAAAGACGCGCCGAGCATGCGGCTGGATTTGCCGCGTCGCGAGGGCGGGGAGAATCAGATTGGCGAAGACCAGGTAGATGCCAACCAACTGCACCGAAGCCGTAACCGCAAAAGCAAAGAGCGCGTAGAAGCCGAAGCCGCCCAGGCGATTGCGCATGCGATACCAGAAAAAAAGTACCGGGCCACTGATGATGGTAATCGGCAAAAGCTGTTCGTAATTCACCCACAACACCTGGCCGACCAGCAGCTCCTTCAGATTTTCACCCCCGTGTGGATTTCCGGCGAGCAAGAGCAGGCCAGCAGTCGCGGCCAGCACAAAGGAGACACCGATGATGGCTTCCTGGATATCCGGCCAGAGTTTGTCCGTCCAATGAAGCACACCGGCGGCAGCCAGGGCCGCGCTCACTGCCACAACCTGAACCATCCAACCTTCGGCCTCCCACCCCAGGGTGTCAGCCGCAATCACACCGAGCCCGGCAACTTGTGCAATGGCGAGATCGATAAAGATAATCCCGCGACGCAACACCTCTGTCCCCAGTGGGACATGAGTGCTCAACACCAAGAGGCTGGCGAGCAGCGCGGGCAGGATAATGCTTAGCTCAATGGAGTTCATTCTTGGGCCTCCAGCAATAGTCGGATGGTCTCATCGTAAAGGGAAAACAAGTCGACGGCCTGTTCGGTGCCACCAATGGTGAATGGCAGCTCGATGCCGACAACCTCCAGGTGTTCCGCAAGCCAGCGGGAGGGTTTTTCATTTTCGTAGGGGGTGCGAATCACGGCCACGGGCGGATTAGCGGAAAGTTGCTCCAGCAAACTCGCCAGTTGTGCCCCGCTTGGAGGAACACCCGGCTTGGCTTCCAAGGTGGCGACGATCTCCAACTCCAACCAATCAGCCAGGTAACTGAAACTGGGACGGTGGGCTACAAACCGCAGCCCCGAAAGCGGGCGTGCCTTCTCCTCCCATTCCCTTTGCGCGTTGGCCCAGCGCTGTTCAAAATCCGCCAGGCGCGACTGAAAGACGGCGGCATTGGCGGGATCGATTTCGGCAAGGCGCTTACCCAAGGCTCGGGCCACTCGCTCGATGTTTCGAGGATGTAAGTGAATGTGCGGATTTCCCTGGGCATGAACATCCCCCTGCGAGCGATCCACGGTCTTGGGAATCTCCAATCGGCGCACATGGTCGGCCGCGAGAAAATACCCCGGATTGCCGGGTTGAACCTTGGGATTGCCGGCGCGGCGCAAGAGTAAAGGCAACCAACCGATCTCCAAGTCCGCCCCGGTGCAGACGACCAAGTCGGCTCGACGCACCGCGGCAATCAAACTGGGCCTCGCTTGCAAGCTGTGAGGATCTTGAAAGGCCGTCGTGGCCACGGTGATCTCGGCTTGCTCACCCGCCAGTTCCGTCAGCAGGGATCCCCACTCGGGTTCGCAAACAAAGGCCTCAAGCGCACTTGCGGAAAACGGTATCAGTAAAAAAAAGATCAACGCGAAATTTCGAAACATGTTCGGTCCTCCTAAAACTGATGTCCGCCATGGGCGCCAATGCTGAAGATGTATTGTAGAAACCACTGATCGTCGGTCTCTCGCCGCACACGATCTCGATTGTATTGCAAGCGAATCCGGCTGAACTCACTGGGGGACCAGTCCAGCATGGCGCTTTCGCGGTGGGAACTGCGACCGGGATCCTCCAACTCAGTGCCGACAAACAAAGGACCGCTGTCCGCATCGACGCGATCATGGCGCAAGCCCACACGCCAGGCGTGCATGAATTGCCACACACCCTGTACGTACCAGCCACTCTGGTCCTCGTCGTAGTCCAATCCGGCAAAGGTGCCGTCTTCGGAGCGCCAGAAATACTCTCCTTGAAGCTTCAGGTTGCGCTGGTTGGGATTGCCTTTGGGCGCCCACTTCCAAACGAAATCGGCAATGGCGAGGTCACTGTCTCCGCTGAAGGTATCCACGCTATCCTCGCCGCCGCTGCGCTCCTCGGCATCGGCACTAATGTATGACAGCCCCGCTTGCCAGCTGTGACTATCCCCCACGTCCCCGCCGAACTTGCCAAACAAGGTATAAGCATCCGGCGAGTCCTCGTGTTCCGACGTCGCAGGGAAGTGATCGCCCCAGTTGAGTTCCGCACCCAGTTCCACGAGCAGCGCCGTGGGCGCCACCCAACGAGCTTGAATTCCGTCGTTGGAATAACGTCCGCCGAGGAAGGCCTGGTAGGGCAAGGGGCGATCGACAAAATCATCCGCATGAAAATGAAAACTGTTTAGATAGCCCGCCGAAGAAAAGAACCGACCCGCGGTAACCGACAACCCCTGAGGCAGGGCCGTGGTCTGGATCCAGGCTTCTTCCCACTCCACCTCAGCCTCGCCATCTTCCTCAGCCACAGCCACAGTCAAATTGCCGTAAAACATTGAATCAATATTCGCCTTGAAGTTGATCTCCGCTTCGCCGATGGAGAAACCCTCGTCACCGGTCCCAATCTCTCCCGCTGGTTGAAAGCCCGGGATCGCCTCCCAGCCTTCATCAACATTCGAATAGCCTCCCACCAGTACAGCGCCGATGGCGGGATTGAAAGTGTTGGCGCCAGAAGCTCCTGCGCTTTGTTCAATGGCGGTTTCTTCCGCCAACTCGACCGCCTCCTCAGCATCCCGTCGCGCCTCTTGCGCAGTACGTTCCGCCTGCGACAACCGTTCTTCGAGGTCGCTGATGCGGCTTTCATATTCCTCCCGCATCTCTTGGAGCATTTTCCGCAATTCAGCCACCTCGTCGGCTGACTGCTGTGCACTTGCAGCCACGGGTAAAAACAAGGTAAGTAGGACGAACAAGACATTTTTCATTTTCATATCGATCACCACACAATTGATTTTGATCTGCCGGCAAGAAAGCGCTTGCGCAGTCTTTTGCCGACAAATGGTTGAACCACCGCAAAGGATTGACTCCCCGCGATTTTCCAATGTAGTTATGAGCTAAGGAATGTCAGTGCGAGGTGGGCGGCCCGCGTTGGCCGGGCACAAGGTCGTGGATCGAAGTAAAAACAGAATCCGCAGCAAAGGTCTGGAAAGATCCCAGGACTGGGATCTCGATTGGAGCCGCATGATCGACACAGGCCGAATCCAATTGATCGGCCATAGCGCAGGATACGCATACAGGGCCGTGCGACGCACCCGACTCGTGTTGAGCCGCATGCGCTGAGGCTCCCAAAGGCCCGAGGAGAACCACAGCAACCAGTATGAACCGGGTCCAAGGGCCGATGTGTGCACGGAGTCGACGCATGGAGCCAAGATAACAGCTGTGGGCGATACTGTTAAGTCGGGGCAGTTTCCATAACGACAAACCTCTGAACAACTTCGAGTTTGTCTCATCAAACAAAAACGAGGACCTGGAAAAAATTCCAAGTCCCCGAAAAACCATGGTGGGTAAGGTAGCGGGTGCATGCCACCCGCCGAACCTACGACCGCCGGATTAAGAGCTACCCAGCCCTCCTCAGTACATTCCGCACGGCACTCGGCCCCCAGACACCACCACGAGCGGTAGCTATGCCTCGGTCATTCATGGCCTGTGCTAGCCCACGTAATGAGATACCTGAATTGCTTTTCTGAATCTGCCGGATGATCGGAACTACATTCTCAGAAAACCGTTCTGCTTTGGCCTTTATGGCTTTCACGCCGAGTTTAGAAGCCTTTTCTGGGCATGGGCTACCCAGCTTGACCCCTCGGCGTTTTGCCGCCTTCAGGGCTGCTTTGGTGCGCTGAGAGATGCATTCTGATTCAAACTCAGCCATGCTCGCCATGATATGGAGGGTCAAATTGTTCGCTTCGGGAAGATCGACAGCGACAAACTCGACACCCTCTTTCATCAGCCCCGAAATGAAATAAACATCTCTGGCGAGCCGATCAAGCTTTGCAATCACCAAGGTCGCGCCCTGGCGCTTGCACTTCGCAAGGGCTTTGGCGAGTTCTGGGCGGTCGTCGCGTTTACCTGACTCGACCTCAGTAAAAGGAGGAGCCACCAACTTCCAGCCCTTTGAGCGAACGAACTCACTGACCGCACTTCGTTGCGCGTCGAGGCCAAGGCCTGACTGTCCCTGCCTCGCTGTTGATACTCGATAGTATGCAATCGCTTTTTGTCCCATTTTGCCCCTTTGTTCACTTACCATATGGTCGTTTGGATTATGCACGCCCAAGAGGAAGACCTCGATCCCATTTTCTGGGTCTAACACAATTGATAGGGCGGGTGGGGACTGCCCCACGTCCGCTGCGCTAAAACCAAATTTTTACAGAGTATCGACGCCTGTAGAAGGTGACCCTAAAGTGGCCCCAAGGAACTTTTTACGGGTGAACGCAAACCCGGAACGGGCCACTTCACGACTTCACATCACTAAAATACGGTATTGTTACCTTCTCAAATTCTTGAAGAGACGATATCCGTATACTCTCGACACCAAGTTCTTCTCCAGATGCCCCTAGATAATCCCTAGTCGCCACAAGCATATAGCCTTCAAGAAAATCCGCGAACCACGTCCCTACTCTGTCCAGATCCATAAACAGTGAATTCAAAGCGGCCTCCGCACTATCCTCATCTAGGTATTTTAGCATCGCATAGTTTGAAACAGTTTCGGAGCCAGCATATAAGCTATTATACCTGCCTGACGTTGCGATATACATCTCAAGGGTTGAGTTCTCGGCTGCTTCCATAATATTTTCTTGAAACTCTTCACAGGTATAATGAAAGGCAAATTTGTTTCTGACATCCTTGATCAAATTTTTCTTGCCAAAATACTGCTTCAAGTTGCGAAGGGCCTCTCTCGAACGCTCCGTTAACTTCGGCTCATATTTCTGAGATATTCCAGACCCGAAGAATGACGTATTCAAGAGCTCCCACGCCTCATTTAGCTTCCCTGCAAAAACTTTCGCGATAATGGTGGCCTGCGCCCCACGAGCAAACGTCTCCTCGCGGCATGAAACCTCGGTCTGGACCGTCCAACCGACCAGCTTAAAAAAGACATTGATTTCATTTGCGACATGTCCTGCAAGAAAATAGAAAGTCCGTTCCTCGCTAGGGATCGTTCTAATTTTTTCTGGTTGTAATGGAAATTTCTGAATATCTACCCATCTCTTCATGCAAACCATTTTTCTTGCCCCCTATTCTCAAATAGACCGGAAAGCCATAATAACTCCCTCTACTTTCTGCAGTGCAATAACACATGTACAGATTACCAATCCCCACAATGAGGGGCCCAAAGGCTCCGTCCGTGACACTCCAATGAGGGCCTGGCATTGGATCGCCACCAAGGAGGGCCGTCAACAATCTCCCCAGGCGAACTCCCTTTCTGGGCCTGCGCCAAGGCTAACAAGAAGAGTAAGGTGATTCATTTTCTGGCGGGCCGAGGGTCACGCAGCACTCAAAAAGACCAGCTGCTTGAAAACAGCAGTGCCGAATAGTCTTCAATTGAACATCGAAAACCTACACATTTCTGAGGGCGAAAGTGAGGGAGACCCCGAGAGGGTCTCCCAAATGGCACTTTTGACACTCTTCCGTGTCACTTGCTGATCTCTGGAACTCTTTGATTGTTCAGAGATTATTTATGGTAGCGACGAGTGGACTTGAACCACCGACCTGCGGGCTATGAATCCGCCGCTCTAACCACCTGAGCTACGTCGCCATAAATTGTTCTATCAAGGGGCGCGCATCGTAGCGAAGACTGGCGCTGGCCTCAATCTCTTGGAAGTACTTGTTTTTGAGGAGCTATTCGGGCTCCGCGGATCCGTCATCAACCTGCCGTAGCTCCACGCCAGATTCGCGCAGCAAGTCCATGGCCGTCTCGCCCAGCGGGTAGTGACTATTGTAAATCACTTCCTTGATGCCGGAGTTGATGATGAGCTTGGTACAGAATAAACAGGGACTCATGGTGCTGTAGAGGGTCGCGCCGCGCACGGAGGTTCCGTGGTAGGAGGCCTGGGTAATGGCGTTTTCCTCACCGTGGGAGCACAGGCATTCGTCGAGGCGGGTGCCGCCCTTGGCAAAGGAGTTACAGCGGGGGCAGCCGCCCTCGTTGCAGTTTTTCGTGCCACGGGGCGTACCGTTGTAGCCGGTGGAGATGATGCGCTTATCCAAGGTGATGACGGCAGCCACTTTGCGTTTGACGCAATTGGAGCGCGAGGCCACCACATGCGCGATCTGCATGAAATAGGTATCCCAGCTAGGGCGCGCAAAATTTTGGGAGCGCTCCAGCACGTACTGCACGGCCTGGTGCATGTCATCTATGCTGCCTTCGTTGAGCACGATAAAATCTTTGAGCGCCTTTACGGCAAGAAGCTGTTGAGCCGCCGGGTTATCGCTTGCAAGCTCTTTGCCTTCTAAGCGCTTCAAGTCTTCCAGGTTGACGGGATCGCCGGAGCGACCGCGGTTATTGATGCGCTGAATGCGGATCTCGGGGTCGGCGTCCACCCAGACCAGGCGGAAGCTGGGATCGGCATTGCGCAGGGCTTCCACCTCGGCGGGGTGGCGAATGGAGTCGATGACGTAATTGCGATCGGAGAGGAATTTTTCGCCCAGGCGTTCGGCCAACACGCCGGGGCCATGTTCGGCCCGCAAGGCGTTTCCGATTTCGATCATGCGCTCCCGCGTTTCAGAAAGCCCCTGCTTGGCGAGTTCATCACGCAAAATGTCGGAAAGGGAGAGGGGATAGAAACTGCGCTCGCGCAGGAAATCCACCGCTTCGCCCTTGCCTGCCCCGTAAGGTCCAGAAAATCCAATAATCACGTGATCCACATCCCTCGAATAGGTAGCCGGGGCAAGAGTGCCAAAACAAGAACGCCAACCGAGTCAGATGACTAGCATAAGCCACCTCACTCTGGCAGCCTCCCCCCATGCGTGTTTTTGTGACCGGAGCAGATGGCTTTGTCGGACGAGAGCTGCTGCCTCGGTTGATCGAGGCGGGGCACACGCCCGTTGTGCTGCCAGCCGGATTGAACATCTGCGATGAGACAGGGCTTTCACAAGCGCTGGCCCGGGCCCGGCCCGATGCCGTGATTCACCTGGCGGCCCTTTCCTCCGTGGCGCAATCCCACGATGACCCCAGCGCTGTCTTTCGCACCAACTTCCTGGGCTCACTCTTTTTGCTGCGCGCCTGTCAGACCCATGTGCCCAAGGCGCGCGTGATTCTGGTCGGGTCGGGACAGCAATACGGCTCTGCCAGCCCGGAAGCAGCTTCTTTCAGCGAAAGCGATCCCATGCGACCGGGCTCGCCTTACGCCGCCACCAAAAGCGCTGTGGATCTATTGGGCGCCGAATACGCCACACGCGGCCTGGACGTGCTCCGCGTGCGCTCCTTCAATCACACGGGCCCCGGACAGGATCCCATCATGGTGGCGCCCAACTTTGCCATGCAAATCGTGGCCATTGAGGCGGGGCAGCAGGAGCCCTTGATGTCCGTGGGCAACCTGGAATCGCGGCGCGATTTTCTGCATGTGAAGGATGTGGTGGAGGCGTATCTGTCCCTGCTAGAGCCCGCAGTTCCAGCGGGTGCCTACAATGTCTGCAGTGGTCAGGGTGTCAGCATGCAGGAAATTCTGGGCACCCTGCTCTCACTTTCCCCAGCCGATCCCAGCATTGAAGTCTCACCGCGCTACTTCCGACCCACGGATATGGCGGTGGGGTCTTATGAAAAACTGCATCGGGCCTGTGGCTGGGAGCCCCGGATTTCGCTTCACACAGCCCTTGAGGAAGTATTGAACTTTTCACGCCAACAGCTTGTTGCATAAACGTTTTTAGAGATCAAACTCTTAAGCTTTTCGGCGAGTGCAAATCCCGACCCAACGGTCTCCGTTGGCGTCCACCCGCTCTTGGCTCGATTCCAATGCCAGCCCCGCCGCAGCCAGGGCCGGCTCCATCAAAGGAAGATCGCTTTCCAGCAAACCCGAGAAGATGACCCAGCCCCCCGGCACCACCCGCTTGCCGATCTCGGGAACCAGGGGCAAGACCTCGCTGCGCAGCATATTGGCCAAGATGCCATGGAAGACCTGCTCGGTAGCCAATTCTTCCATGGGCCCCGTGAAGAAACTCGCACGCTTGCTCAAGCCATTGACCTCGGCGTTGATCAGGGCCGCCTCTTCTGCCAAGGGGTCCAAGTCGAAGCCCAGCGCCGAAGCTGCACCCAAGGACACGGCGGCCATGGCCAAAATGCCGGTCCCCGAGCCGACGTCCAATACGTCTTGGCCTTGTAAATCCTCCGTGGGCAAGGCGCACAAGCAGGCCAGCGCCAAAAAGGTTGAGGAGTGTGTTCCCGTGCCAAAGGCCTGGCCGGGATCAACGATCAAGCAAGCCTGCCCGGGCGCGGGCCTGTGCTCGACAAAACTGGGCCGAATCACCAAGCGCGGGGAGATCTCCGTCGGTCCCAGACCCTGCTGCCAGGCGGTAGACCAATCCGTGTCTGGGATGGGCTCCGCCACTTCCAGCTGATCCCCATTTCTCAACAGGGGTTCGATGGCGCCTCGTAAGCCCGCCTCATCCTCGGCTGCCAGATAGAAGATCAGTTCCGTCACGCCCTCTGGCAGGTCGCGCTCTTCCAGGCCTTGGGCACCCTCTTCCATGGCCTCTGCGGCGATGATTTCTGCGCGCAATGGGTCCGCAATACGAACCGGTAGCTGTACAAATTCCTGGGCGATTTTTTCCACCTCACCAACGCGCCCCAGGCCTTCCAAGCCTGCTGAAAGCCCGGTTTAACCCGCGGGGATTAAATCTTCTAGTTGCTCATGCCAGGGCCAATTTCGACCGAAAGAGGGTGATAACGCATGTCTAGGCCCCGCGCCGCCGGGAATCCTGCCAGATCTGCGATCGAGGGGGCTCTTTGATTCAATTTAGTGAGGCGACTGCCATAGCGCTTCGAATATGCGCCAACGTCGAACTTGCCCTCCATGGGAAGCAAGATGCCATTCGCCGCGCCGTCGAGACGCTGTTGGCGGGGGGACATCTGCTGTTGGAAGACGTTCCTGGCGTGGGGAAAACCACCCTGGCCAACGCGCTTTCCCACTCCGTCGATGGTGCCTTTCAACGCATTCAGTTCACCAGCGACTTGCTGCCCAGTGACATCCTAGGCGCTTCCATGCCCGATTATAAAAACGGGCTGCCCACGGGCGGCTTTCGTTTTCAACCCGGCCCTATTTTCGCCAGCGTTGTTCTGGCCGATGAAATCAACCGCGCCAACCCCAAGACCCAGTCGGCACTCTTGGAAGCCATGAGCGAAGGCGCTGTGACCATTGATGGCGTGACCCACGAGTTGCCCATTCCCTTCTTTGTCATTGCGACACAGAACCCTTCGGATCAGTACGGCACCCACCCCTTGCCCGAATCCCAGCTCGACCGCTTCATGACACGAATTCAACTGGGCTACCCCGATACCGATTCAGAACTGGCGGTCCTGCGCAATGATCCCTCGCGCACCCAACTTCCCAACCTCGAAGCTGTGGCAAACCTGGATGACCTGCGTGACATCCAGGAATGTGTTGAGCAAATCAAAATCAACGATTCCATCCTGAATTATTTGCTCACCATTGTGGAACACACGCGTCAGCATGAGGCCATTTCACTCGGTGTCTCCACGCGTGGAGCCTTGGCCCTGCGGCATGCAGCTCAAGCCCACGCCCTGCTGGACGGTCGCGATTACTGTGTGCCCGACGATGTGCGCGACATCGCCATCACCGTCTTCGCGCACCGCATCATCACAAACCAGGGAGGGGGTCTCACGCAAGGCCCAGAGGAGGCGACGTGGGTCCTTCGCGAAATTCTCGATCAAGTTCCCATACCGCTTTAATCTCACAGCTCCCGCGATGGTTGCGCCCACCTCGGACGCTCCGACCCACGCGCGCTGGATGGGCTTTTTTCGTCTTGCTCCTCAGCACCGGCGTGGCGACCATCCTCATCGGAAACAACCTGCTCCACATCGTGCTTGCACTCATGCTGAGTTTTCTTGTGCTCTCGGGTCTGCTTTCAGAAGCGGTCTTACGCGACATTCGCGTCAAGCGCCACCTGCCCAATGAAGCCTTTGCCGGTCAAGCCACGGCCATGGCCATCGAGATCGAGAACCCCCATCGCATCATGCCCGCCTACGCCTTGGTGCTGGAAGACTTCGCTCAAATGGCGGGCGAAGCCGAGTCGCCTTTTCCTGTGAGCCGTATTTTTGTTCTCCACGTTGCGGCCGGTACGACAAAGACACGCACCTATAGCATGAAAGCAACGCAGCGAGGTCCCTGCCAGTTACTGGGCTTCCGGATTTCAACCCGATTTCCCTTCGGCCTTTTCTCCAAGGCTCTCTTCCTGGAAGAACCCGACGAATTAATCGTTTATCCGGCCATACACAAAGGTGGCGCGGCCCATCATCAGGTGCGCGATCCGGGCGACGAGTCTACACAGCAAACCCAAAAACGTCTCTTGGGCCCTGAAGCCTCACAAGTCCGGCCCTACGAAACAGGCGATAGCCAGCGACGTATTCACTGGCCCAGCACCATGCGCCGTGGAGAAATTCTCGTGCGCGCCGGCGAAACCTCAGAGGCTTATGCCGCTGAAGTCATGCTGACGACCCGGGGCATCGAACCCGGCAAGGCTTTCGAAGTTCAAGTCTGCAGAGCCGCCACGGAGGTCTTGCAACTGCTGCAAGAAGGCGTCGAAGTGGGCCTGCGCACCGACAGTACAAACCTGCCGCCCCGAGATACCACGCGGAGTCAGTTGTTGCGCTTTCTCGCCCTCGTCCAGCCTGAGAGCTCGTTGGCCGCAGCGGACTCACTGGAAGGGAACGCCGCATGAGTCGCAAGGAATTTCGCGTTCCAGTAGAAGGCCCGCTCCCTTTGGGCGCGGTACTCACCGCGGCCATGGCCAGCGTGATTCTGGGACTCAGTGGCGCCTTGCCCGCGTGGATCCTGTGCCTCCAAGCCGTGGCCATGTTGACCACGATGATTCTGCGCGAAAAAGCCATGCCCTGGCAAAGCAAGGCCCTGCCCTTCATTGTGGGATCCTTTGGGGTCGGCCTGCTCTGCCTCATCACTTACGACGGGCGCATACTGATCACGGTCGGAATTGCAGCCATGCTTTTTCAAGCGCTGCTGCTCCTCAATGCGCGACCCCGCCGTACACGTTTCCCTTTGGTAGGCCTGGCCCTCACCCAAGTGTTGGTGGGATCCATCCTCACGACCAATGTCTTCTATGCGATTTTCGTGATTTTATTTCTCTTGGGAACCCTGTGGACCTTGCTCCTGCACACCCTGCAAGCCGAGGCCTTTGAGTCCGGGGATCCGGAGTCCGCTTTTCGCGTCGCAACACGGGGCCTGATCACCATGACCCTCGCTTCCACCCTGGTCACGGTGCTCATGGCCGTGCCAATTTTCGTTGTGCTCCCTCGCATGCATACCCACTTGGACCACTCGGGTGCCGGCTCGGGACAAGGCAACCAGGCGGGATTTTCCGATCGCGTTCGGCTCGGTGCCCTGGGTGAAATCCGATCCGATCCCAGTATTCAAATGCGAATCTACGTCGACGAAGGTCCCGTTCCAGTGCGCAGCGAAGCCTATTGGCGAGGAATGTCCTTTGACCACTTCGACGGCTGGGAATGGTCCGTCTCGCCCGACGGGGAGATTTCAGGATTTACCTATATGCCCCGCCATGGATACCAACTGCGGTCCAAAACCGGTGGGCAAGCGCAAAGTATCGTTCGCGAACCCACCATTCGCGGGGTTGTCTTCACCACCGAAGTAACCCAATTGGTCGGCGGCGGTTTGAACAGCTTGGACATGGATGGCAATGAGAGCCTCTTTGCTCCCCATACAGAACGCGCACAAATCACTTACTCCCTGCGCTTTGATCCCCAGCCCAGTTCGTCCTCACTCGGCACGGGCGCCACCGCCGTGTTGCCCCAGGACCCACAGGCCAAGCGTTACCTGCAGCTGCCAGAGTCTCCTGAGCTATCGGCAACGCTTGAAAGACTAGTCGCGAAGATCACTGGAGACGCCACTTCGGACGCCGACAAAGCGCGGCGAATCGAAGGCTATTTGCAAACCCATGGCGTCTATTCCAACCAACCCCCAGCGCTCGACGAAGACCTTTCCATCTCTCCCATTCAAGGCTTCTTGACCGATGGACTCGAAGCCCACTGCGAGTACTTCGCCACCTCCATGGTGCTCTTGGCGCGTACGGCCAACTTGCCCGCGCGCTTGGTCAACGGCTTTGCCGGCGGCCGGGAAAACTCGGTGGGTGAATTTATTGAAGTGGCGGGTTCCGATGCCCATTCCTGGGTCGAAATTCACTTTGCCAAGGAAGGTTGGGTTCGCTTCGACCCCACGCCTGCCGATCAAAGGCTGAGCGCCATGCCCGACATGGGGCTAGGGCGTCGATTGGCCGACACTGCCGGCGCCCTCAAGCTCTGGTGGTTCCGCCACGTCATCGATTTTAATAGCAACACACAAATGGAAATGGTGGAAGCCGGTCGAATTCAGGTAAGTGACCTTTATCAATTCATTCGCAAGAGGCCCCAAGAGCTTGAAGAAGGCAACCGACAACCCGGCTTCGTCCCCACTGTCTCCCTGGGCCTGATCACGATGCTGCTCGTGGCCATCCTCAGCTACAAACTCTATGCCAAGCGAATCCAGGACCCGATCTTTATCAACGTCCACTACGTCAAAGCCCTCGCTCTGCTCAGACGGCGCGGAATTCGTCCCCAACGTACGCAAACAGCGAGGGATTTTCTCACAGTGGTACAGGCGGGCGTCCCCACTCAAGCCGCTGCCGTTTTCGAGCGTCTCACGCGAAGTTATGAAGCCGAACGCTATGGAAATCGGAATTCTTTGACGGCTGGGGAAGAGCTTCGCGAACTACGTGATATTCTAAAGCAATGACTCAAACGGACAGTAGCAGCACAGCTGTGATCGCCCTGGATGCCATGGGTGGAGACCATGGCATGGAATCCACCACGCGGGCGGCGGCTGCCATTTCAAAGACCACGAAGATTCATCTGCTCATGGTTGGCAATCGCGATGAGCTCTTGCCCCTGCTTGAAAAGCACGAAGCTCACTTAGACCAAATCGAATTCATCCACACCACGGACTTTGTCCCCATGAGTGAATCGGCACTGGCATCGGCCCGCCGCACCGGGTCGTCCATCGCGCTGGCCGCTCAATCCGTCGCTTCGGGCCGCGCCCAAGCCCTGGTCACGGCGGGCAATACGGCCGCAGTGCTTTTGCATTGCTCGCGCGTGATTTCCCAAATTCCCGGCATCAACCGAACCGCACTGGCCGCGGTTCACCCCACCCTGCCCCGCGAACACAATGCCGACCCCTTGGGACTCTTGTTGGATGTCGGTGCCAATCTCAGTTGTGACGCCGAAGACCTCGTTCAATTCGCTGCCATGGGTGCAGCCTATGCATCGCGCATTTCAAAAATAGATTCGCCCACCGTCGGATTGTTGAACATCGGCGAGGAGGAAACCAAGGGGGACGCGTTACTGCGTCAGGCGCATCAACTCTTGCGCGAAGCCTCGGGCCCCGCCTTCACGTTCTACGGCAATGTCGAAGGACGCGACATACCGCTGGGGGTCGTCGACGTGGTAGTGTGCCCTGGCATCCTCGGCAATGTGGTACTCAAGCTTCTAGAGAGCATGGGTGAAGTTGTTCTGGCCCTGGGCAACGACATGCTCTCCCAACGCCCCACCTGGCGCTTGGGGCGGCGCATGTTGCGTGGCGGGTTACATCAGATTTCCGACATGGCGCATTACTCGGAATACGGAGGGGCTCCCATTTTGGGATTGGACCGCATCGTGATCAAGGCCCATGGTCGCTCCGATGCCAAAGCCATTGAGAATGCTATCAAGGTGGCTGCCAAGGCTGTGCGCGAGGATGTCTGTGGAGGCATCGTCGAATCCATTCGAAAAGCACAGGAGAACCGCTACCAATCCCTGTCCCTGGGAACCGACCGATGAGGTCCATCGCTTCGTGAGCCGCTTTATCTTTCTCGATCGCGATGGAACCTTGATCCACGACAAAGGCTACACCTATCGCACTGAGGACTACCGACTCCTGCCACAGGCGCTTGAAGGCTTGCAGGCTTTCGCCCGACAAGGCTTTCGCTTTGTCATTTTGACCAACCAAAGTGGCATTGGTCGTGGCTTCTTTTCCGAGGCCGACTACCAGGCCTTCGAGCAGCACCTCAGCGAAGACCTGCGTCGCCAGGGCATCACCTTGGAAGCCAGCTACCACTGCCCTCACACACCCGATGATGACTGTCCCTGCCGCAAACCGGGGACCGATCTTTTTCAGCGCGCGCAGCGCGAACTCGGCGCAGTGTTATCTGACAGCTGGATGATTGGAGACAAGTTGAGCGACATTCAAGCGGGCGCCCAAGCCGGCTGCCGGGGGCAAGTATGGATTGGCAAGACCAGCGACAGCTCGCCCCCTGGCACAGAAGTGCCCGCACATCTGTCCGCCGACAACCTACTCGAAGCCGCACGCCTCATCGCCAACGCAGAGGCCAATACAAAAGCCAATACAAAAGCCCCGACCTGAATCTGAATACAAGAGTTTAGAGCGCCCCGTAGGTTTTGTGCGTTTGGGGAATGATCCGCACCACTTTCAATCTTTCCTCGACCCGACGCAGATGCGCCATGAGCCGCTGTGGATCCAAGGTCTCGGGGACTTTTCCGTGGGCAGACACCGGCTGCAGGACCACGGGAGTGCGCTCGTCTTGCGCCACAATGCGGGCGCACATGTCATCCAACTCTTCGTCACTCGTGTTCGGCGTCAACACGGCTTTGACGTACACGTCCGGTGCTTTCCGCGCAATGCGCAGACTCTCTTCGCTCAAGTCAGCAAGATTGGCATCGGTTCCGTGTGCAGCATCCTTGGCCCACTTAACGTCGCTTGAAAATTTCCAATCCATGGAAACCACATCGACCACGTCGATGACTTTGGCCAACCCTTCGGGCGCCGCCCCATGAGTTTCCAGATGAATTTTGGGTCCACGTTTTTTCAGCGCAATAGCAAGTGTGCGAACGGCCTCGGGCTGCAAGAGGGGTTCGCCACCGGTAAAGCTCACAAAATGATGGCGTTCCACTTCCAATGCGTCGGCCGCTTCAAGAACGGTCTTCACCGTCACCGGGTTCGTCAGTTCACGAAAGGTCTGTTCACCTCGGCCCGTTTCAAAGCGACATCGTTGAGGCGCTTTCCAGGTCTGCGGGGTGTCACACCAATTGCAACGCAAATCGCAGCGCGCAAAACGCACGAAGAGCGTCGAATAGCCCACGTGTGGACCTTCGCCTTCCACGGAAGAGAAAATCTCGCTGAGTTCGATTTCTAGCGGGTCCAGGTTTATCCCTCGAGTACCGAGCGTCCCATGGCGATCTCGGCCAGCACGTCGTCCAAGTGCTCAGCCTCGCCTGCAAAACCGGAGACACGGAAGCGAGCGACGTGATCCTCACTCGTCAATGCTTCTACGCCGTTCAGTTTCTCAGACAGTTGCTCCACCATGCCTACGCAATCCAAAGAACGCGGCCCACCACTTTCATCGCCGGACAAGATGAGCAAGTCACCCCCTTCAGTCCAGACCAGGGAGAGATTGGCGTCATAGGTCTTGCGCAAGATGCGAGCGGTCAGGTGTAAATCCAATCCCTCGGCCACACTGCCTGTGACCAACTCGTAACCGCCGAACTGCACGGTGCGGAAATCACGACTTCCCACGTATTCCAACTCGGGAGGTTGAGGCGGCAAAGCCAGATCTGCCGCTTCCTTGGACAAGTCACTGGGTCGACCCGCCAGCAAGGGTTCAATTTCGGCACGTCGTTCACCGTGCTTATTGGCAATCTCTCCCAATCGGTAATGCCAGAGTCGACCCCAATGCTCAAAGTCATGTTCGGTAAAGCGACCCGTGGCCAGATCTACCAACTTGTCCGAGAAGCGACTGCGTCGCTCACACAAGGACAACACCAAGGGAAGAACGCTCTCGGCACCGGGTGCCACAAACACCGCATCATCACCAATGGCTTCTTTCATGTTGAACAGATCTTCTGGCAACCACTCGTGTCGATCAAACCAAAGCAAGCGATCGCGATACAGGGACGCGGTTTGAATCAGCTCCCGCGCAGGCGATGCCTTGAAACCCAAGACGTAGATGGGCGTCTTCTCGCTTAAATCGGTGACGACACTCCGGAAGAAAGTCATCAAATCATCCTGGGAATACACCCAAAAACCCTCGACGACCCGCAAATCCCGCGCCAATAACAATCCGGAGATCAGCGAAGCGCGATCGTTGTGCACCAGAATGGCCGCTCGACGGGGTCGCTGCTTTTTGGGTTCGGCGTCGATGCGATCCACCGCCTCGCGCTTGGCATCGCGTTCACGCTTGCGCGTCGCACGGCTGCGCTCTTTGCGATCACCCGAACCTTCACCTTCTTCTTCGTCCAAGATTTCAACGGGAACCTGATCCAAATCAATGATGGCGGGATCAAAGGCCGACAATCCCAGGAACGGGATATCCTCCCCTTCCTCCTCTTCGCTATCCACGGCAGGCTTCGACGCACGCTTTTGCCCACTCCGGCCTTCTCGTTTAGAACCACGACCTCCTCGGCCGCTGGGTTCTTCGCTCCCCTTGCCTTCCGATTCCGACTCCGAGCGTTTTCCTCGACCACGTCCTCGGCCTCGGCCACGTCCTCGTCCCCGGTCACCTTCGTTTTCTTGCAGGTCGAAGGACGACACCTCTTCGAAACTGGACTCACCGGAATCAGCGGAGGCAGCATCCCCACTGGATTTTTCATCGCGGCCAGGGCGGCCCCCACGTCCACGCCGGCGGCTTCGCTCTCGCCCCTTTTCAGGCTCATCACTACCGAGATCAAAGGACGACACTTCCTGAATATTGCCGTCTTGATCACCCGCGTTTTGAGATTTTTTCTCGTCCGATTCGGAGTCTGAATCTGAGCGCTTTCCTCGGCCACGTCCGCGGCCACGTCCGCGACCTCCGCGCGAACGATCCGAAGAACTCTCCGGCAAAGGTAAAGCCTCGGATTCACCTGCTGAGGACAATTGCGGCTCACGACCGTTGCTTTCACCCACCGTGATCCGGCTGACGTCGAGGGCCAGGGTGTCAATGACGTCAATGGCGGCCTGGTCGAAATCTGTGGCCGCCACGCGCAAGCGCGGCGTTTCCAAGCGCACAGCAGCTTCCGTTCCGGACAACACCACCGATAAAAAGGGCCGCATGGCGATGAGCCCGTCGAGAATATTCCCCAAACCCGAGAGGTTCAGTTTCTTGCGCGTTGCACCCACGACCGCTCGGCCGTCCTCTGCAATGGCCACATAGTCCAAGGGATAAATATCCTGTCCACCAAAGGGCCAGGAGATGACGTTGCGCAGTTCACCTTCCGCGATCATTTTGTCGAGGACAGACTGGCGCAAACCCTCTTCGCCAGAACGCACGCGTTTGTCGTTTAAGTGTTTGCGAAGCTGGCCTTCCAATCGATCCAAGGCGCCGGCAATTCCCGCAGCGTCCAAGCGCTCGCTGGAACGACGCGGCACGATACTTTCGAGCACCGTCCCCGCATCATCGACGCGCAAGGCAGCCACACGCCTGCCGTTCAAGACGAGTTCCAAGGCGTGCCCCGAACCGCGAACCGCTCCACCGTGTTTGGAGGCGAGTCCTGCCAGGGCATCGGCTGCGCGAGCAAACAAGAGGCGACCTTCGTTGCTCTGGATATGACCTGTCAACTGGGCAGCCGTCACGACGGGTGGGCTTTCAAGGGGCTCAGGCTCAACGACGCCCACGCCTTCGGCCAGTACGGGTGCCGCTACGGCGCGAATGGGGAAACCCAATTCTCCGATCAATCCCAAGCGGCGTCGAGAAGAACTCGGCCAGGAGGGAGCGATGGCGTACACCTCGCCGTTGAATTCCCCTTTGCGTTTTTGATCCGCTACGGCCGCCAATGCTGCCAACAAGGCGTCACCGGCCAGGCGAGTCGCCGCGGCCACGAGAATGTCTTTCCCATCCTCGGTTTTTCCTCTGCCCACGGCGGCCAGGGCCGTATAGTCGGCTCCCTCCCCCACGGCTTCCAGCGCTTCCACCGGTACTAATTTTTCATCGATGACGCGTTTTAGAACTGCCTGTGTATCGATGGCTGATCGTCCATCCTCACCGCGCGTACTGCGACGGCGCCGTCCAAATCCTGCTCGCATTTCGTATTCTCCACGCAGGCCCGGAGGGCTCGCTGCGTTAATTCATGACTATTTTAAAAATTCCTTGCCAGGCTCTCGAAGCTGGAGCTGATTCCCGGGCTTTCGCGACACGCCTCGGGTCCACCACCACTATCTATATGGAATCAGACTCACGAGGCATCAGGGAAAGGAATTCTTCTTCGACCAATACGGCCGTGCCATCCCAGATCACCCGTTGTAGATCTGAGAGGATACGCTCGTTGCCAACTGCGACGGCAACGAGATCCTTATGACTAGCTAGATCCAACAAGACACCCCCAAGGAGTTTCCGGTCGGAATGAACATATTTGACGAGTAAATTCCACTTGCCCAAAGGAACTTCAATCTTTAGATCCTTGAGCTCATAGAATTCGTCGCTGAGAGCCTCTTTTGTTACCGAGAGCACGATTCCAGCCTCGTCTTTCCGCGTCATGGCGCGCCACATGCGTCCTTGACTCAAAAGCATTAATGATCTCCCTCTTCCGTCGCATGGCTGTCGGCCGCTTCGGGCCCAGCTCCATCTGCTCGACGAATCGAATCCAGTACACCTTTTACAAAGGCCTCACCCAAACTTCCCCAATCAGAGCGAGATTCAGCCAGGAACTTTACCGCTAACTGGCAGGATTTGGAGTGTTTTTCCTCACCTTGTTTCCAAAAGACGTAACTGGCCTCACGAAAACGAGCTGCCAAGCTCGCCGATACGGCCTCAGAGAGCAAGACCTTGCCCGCCTCCCTGACTGCTTCCTCCCCAGACAAGCCCCCAGCGGCCTCCAGAGCGTCTTTTAGAAGGTCGGCATCGGTTGGTCCCCACGGTCCAAAGCGCTCTAAAACCTCCACCGCGCCGAGCTGTGCCTCGTCCTCGGCCGGAAGACCTTGCTCTGCCAGTGCACTCAGAGCCTCTTCACCAGGCGTTTCGGTGCTCGCCGGCACTTCAAAACGGTGCCGCCACTCGATGTAAGCACGCGGCAAAGGATCCTTCTCACCCTGCAGCGCCGCGCTTCGCGCATACAAGGCTCGAAGCGCCTGAGCCGATACCGGCACAAGCGTCTCATTCTTGGCCGCCCGCGCGCTGCGCAAAAACTGCTTGGCCTCGCTCCGAGACGTTTCGAAGCTGGTAAATTTGCGGATGCCCAGGCCCGGATCCAGCAGAACTTCATAAATGCGCGCCGAGCGATTCGGCCGGGATTCCACGAGGAAGGCCACCTGAACACCCGTGTGATCCGGCAGGGAGACAAAGCCTTCGGCAAAGTCTTCTTCCACCTTTCCCAAGCGTGCCACCACGGGCTCGGGCGCAGCACTGACAATTTCAATTCCCGAAGTGCGCAAGCGATGATGAATTCGTCGCAAGACTTTTCGACCGGGCTTGGGCAATCCCGCCTCTGTCTGCGCGGCCATGGCCTGAACACCGGCTTCGCTGTCTATCCAGTCGCCGCACAGTTCCGCGGCGGCGTCCGGTTCCTCCGTCAATAAATAAGTCAACAAGCAGCCCGCCCCCTCCTCCGAAAGAGAAGACAACAGCGCATAGGGATCTCCGTTTGCGGGACGAATCTCATCGGCGTAAGCGGGCAGATCGGATGCCGCGCGCTCCAAGGCTTCGGCCAGACTCACGGGGCCACCTCCTCAACAATCCACTGCATATAATCTTCGCTGCCACCCCGAACGTTCAGCGCGATCACCTCGGGCAATTCGTAGGGATGGGCTTCCACTAGCACCTCAGTCAATTTAGCGACGTGGTCCTGCACGGTTTTGATCACCAGCATGATTTCGCTTTCCTCACAAACCTCACCCTGCCAGCGATAGATGGAGTTTATTTCGGGAACCAGATTCACACAGGCGGCCAAACGCTCCTCAACCAAAAGCCGCCCCAGCCGACGGGCCACTTCCATGTCCGGTGCAGTGCACAAAACGATTTGTACCGGAGCTTGAACGGAGGGGTCAGACGGGCTCATGGGGATCCAATAGTTTGCGATGGTCGGCCAAGGCAAAGCGATCGGTCATGCCCGCAATGTAATCGGCCACGGCCCGCTGTTCGCCATCTTCCTGGGCACGCCGCAACACGTGGGGGGGCAATTGCGCGGTGTCCGTCAGATATATTTCGAACAAGTCTTTGAGGATGCGGCCCGCTTTGCGGCTCATGCGCACAACCCGAAAATGGGAATAGAGTTTCTTGAACAGAAAACTTCGCAACTGCGTTTTCTCCGATTGAATCAGTTCGGAAAAGCCCACCAAGCCCGTTTCGTGTTCCCGCACTTCATCCACGGAGCTTAAGCCCGCCTTCTCCAAAACCGCGCCCGTGCTCTCGATGAGATCCGTCACCAAAAGGTCGACCAGCGTGGCAATGGTTCGCGTGCGCATGACGGTTTCGGATTCGCCATCGTGCCCCGTACCCAAGGCGATCTTCTGCGCACGGCACCAAAGCGGGACACTCTCCATTTGATCCATGCTGAGCAGCCCCGAGCGCAAGCCATCGTCCAGGTCATGATTCATATAAGCTATTTCATCTGAAATATCCGCTAGTTGCGCCTCAAGTGTGAGTTGCTTCTTTAAGGTTGGGAGCTCCAGCGGATGGGCCCAATTGCTGCCGTGTTTCAACATCCCTTCTCGGGTTTCCCAAGTGAGGTTCAGTCCGCAATGCCCGGGGTAACGCTCCTCAATCAAATCGACCACGCGAATGCTCTGGCGATTGTGATCGAAGCCCCCGAAATCGCGCATGAGTCCACGCAAGGAGCGCTCGCCGGCGTGACCAAAGGGGGTGTGCCCCAAGTCGTGGGCCAGCAAAATGGCCTCGGTTAAATCTTCGTTCAAGCGCAGGGCGCGTGCGATGCTGCGGCCGATCTGCGCCCCTTCCAAGGTGTGGGTCAAGCGATTTCGATAATGGTCGCCTTCGTGATAAACAAAGACCTGGGTCTTGTATTCCAAGCGTCGGAACGCGCGCGAATGCAGGATGCGATCTCGGTCGCGTTGGAAGCGTGTGCGGTAAGGCGCTTCCTCCTCGTGAATCAGACGCCCCAAGGAGTCGCCGCTCTTCACAGCGTAGGGAGCCAAGCGCTCCATCTCCTCTTTTTCGAAATCTTCCCGACTTCGTATGGTACTCACGGCCTGGCCGCCTCCTCACGCTCCGCCTCGTCCAAGACTTGCTCCAACTTTACGCGCGACTGGTCGTCGATCTCATCCACCGCCGGGGGTCCCGAATCTTTGGCCACGACCAGATAAATGGCAGCAGCCACCAGAGCCAACCCAATCAACAACATGAACCCGCGCATCCGAGGAACCTCCCAACCCAGAGAACTATAATACTAAAACGAGAAAAAAGGCGCCGAGATGAAGGATTCGGCAACCGTGTTGAGCAGCGACTAAATGTCTGGAAGTCGTTACTGTAGCTTTTACTGTAGCTGTTACTGTACAGATGGGATTGTAGGGGGAGAACACCTTGTTGCAACGACTGGCAGCAGCCTATTTCGGGGGAGCCCTGGGCGCCATCGCGAACTCGCTAGCGGTTTGGCTCTTGGCGGAGGCACAACTTTTAAGTGCGGCGGGCATCAGCGTGCATCCGGAGCTCACCTGGGCCTGGTTGGGCAAGCGTATGCTCTGGGGTAGTCTGTGGGGCCTGGGTTTCCCCTTGGTCAACACGCTTCAAAAGACGCCGTGGAAAGCCGGCTTGCTCCTTTCGCTGGCACCCTCGGCAGCACAGCTGTTTTATTTCTATCCGCAGTCCGGTAGCGGCATGGCGGGCCTTGAGGCGGGCAGCCTGACACCCTTGCTTGTACTCGTGGCCAACGGCCTGTGGGGCTGGGTGCTGTCCCTGTGCGCCAGCCGAAGCAAGTAAGGGCCAGCACAGAGAAGCCAAACTCAGGTAAGTTGATTCAGGAAGACCAATTCACGAAAGCTCGAGCAGGAGAGACAAGACATGGGAATTTTGGACGGAAAAGTCGCCATTGTGACAGGCGCGGGACAAGGCGTGGGACAAGGCATTGCCTTTGCCCTGGCGGGAGAAGGTGCCTGCATCGTGGTGGCCGGCCGCACCGAATCCAAGCTCATCGACACTTGTGCCGAGATTGAGAACCGCGGAGGCAGCGCCCTGCCCGTCGTCTGTGAGGTCACCAAGGCCGACGATATCGACGCCTGTGTGCAGGCAGCTGTGGACACTTACGGTGGCATCGACATCCTGGTCAACAACGCGCAGATCGTTCCGCTGGGAAAGATCCTCGATGTGAAAGAGAAGAACTTTGCGGCGGGCTGGGAATCGGGACCGCTGGCGACCTTTCGCTTCATGCGCGCTTGTCACCCCTACCTGCTTCAAGGCGGTGGTAGCGTCGTCAACCTGGCCACCGCCGCAGCCCTGCGCTGGGACATGGCGGGCTACGGCGCCTACGCCGGAGTGAAGGAAGCCATTCGCTCCCTCACACGTGCCGCCGCCAGTGAATGGGGTCCGGACAATATTCGCGTGAACAGCATCGCTCCTCTGGCCATGTCCCCCGGCATGGAAGGCTGGATCAAGGCCGTGCCCGATGAGGCCGTGCCCTACCTGAAGACCGTGCCCCTGGGCCGTGTTGGCGATTGTGAGAAAGACATTGGTCGCGCTGTGGTGTTCTTGGTCGGTCCCGACGCGGGTTACATCACGGGACATACCTTGATGCTCGACGGTGGCCAGGCCCGGCTGGCCTGATTTCGTGACCCTGGCTTCGTCTGATATTCAGCAGAAGCGTGTTTCCGTGCTCGACAGCGAGATGGCCTATCGCGAAGTGGGCCAGGGTCGCCCCATCGTCTTCCTTCACGGCAACCCCACTTCTTCCTACCTCTGGCGAAACATCCTGCCGCTGGTAGCCCATCAGGGGCGCTGCATCGCGCCAGACCTCATGGGTTTCGGCGACTCAGCCAAGCTCTCGCCCAGCGACGACTCGCGTTATCGCTTTGCGGAACAGCGGCGCTACCTGGACGCGTTCTTTGAGGCCCTGGGTCTCGAAGAAGACATCACCTTGGTCTTGCATGACTGGGGTTCAGTCTTCGGTTTTGACTGGGCGAATCGTCACCGAGGGTGCGTGCGCGCCATTGCCTATATGGAAGCCGTGGTGCGCAACGTCGGTCGGGAGGACTTACCCCCTGGCGTGGATGGCTTGTTCGTGACTCTGCGCAGTGAGGCAGGTGCCGATCTCATCCTTCAGCAAAACATGTACATCGAGCAGGCCCTGCCCGTGAGTATGTTGCACACCCTCACAGCGGAAGAACACGCGGAATACCGGCGCCCCTTTTCAGAGCCCGGCGAGTCGCGCCGCCCCATCTTGAGCCTGTGCCGCGACGTTCCCATTGACGACACCCCGGCCGACGTTTTCGAGGCCGAATGCGGCTATGCGGAATGGCTGAGTTCCTGTGAGCTTCCCAAGTTGTTTATCAACGCCGACCCCGGCGCGTTTTTGGTGGGCGAGTTGCGAGAGTTCTGTCGCAGCTGGCCAAACCAACAAGAGGTGACAGTCAGCGGATCGCATTTCTTGCAAGAAGACTCGCCTCGGGAAATTGGTGAGGCGATTTCGAGTTGGTTGGCGGGAATTGAATAGCTAACGGGAAAACGAAAACGACCCCGAGGAGTTTTCCTCGGGGTCATTTTGTTTCTTATCTTTTAACTACGATCTACTCCTGAGAACCCCAACGCCAGGTGACCTCTGCGGCGTAAGTACGAGGATCTCCGTAGATGTTGGTGGCCCAGTCCCCGAAGGTATAACCACCGATCCTGTAGCTTTTATCGGTAAGGTTTCGCCCGATCAAGGCGAAGTCGAAGGAACCGCCGATGGAGTCGGTTCGAACATCATTCAAGGAGAGGCGTGCATCAAAGACACCATATGAGCCTTGCCCCACATCTCGATCATCGTCCTCGGAACTATTGAAACCAATGGGGCTCGAACCTCGGTAATCAACTCGAACCACAGGGTTTCCAACCTGCATGGGTGGGAAGGAATAGCGCGCCGAGGCATTCCAATTGTACTTCGGTGAGTATTCGAAGTGCCGACTGGCCCTTTCATCCTGTCCGTTAAAAGGGTTGATCGCCTCCTCCAACCGGGTATCCGCCAGACCGAATCCAGCCGTAATATCCAACCCGGCTACCGGCCGAACTGCACCTTCAAGCTCAAGGCCATAAACACGTGCATCGCCAGCGTTGGCCAAGATGATATTGAAGTTGATGTCATTGAACTGAAGCTGGTTGTCCTTAATGTCCTCGTAATAAGCCGTGGCGTTTAAGCGGGCACGATTGTCCCAGAAGCTGGATTTCACACCCAATTCGTAACTGTCCACGCGCATATCATCGTAGGGGTTCCACATCACGGCTTGCGCTGCACGGGCATTAAAGCCGCCACTCTTATACCCCCTGGACCAGCCACCAAAGACCATGGTGTCATCGTCGAATTCATATTTCAGGGTGGCGCGAGGAGACCAAGTGTCGCTGTTAAAATTCGTATCCACTTTATCGTTTGGAGGGCCGGTGTTATCCACTCCATTTCGTGAGTCCCAGTCGGTACCAGGAATTGGGAATCCAGCAAAAAACTGCCCGTAAGAATGGTCCCCATCACGATCTTCATCGTTGTACCGAATCCCTAAGGAAAGAGCGAGTTGGTCGGTAAACCAAAAAGTCTCTTCCGTGAAGAACGCCCAGGTCGTATAATCGATGTCCGTACTGTTCAGGATGTCAAAATAGAATGCAGGATCGGGACCACCAAATCCCTGAAGGTTGTCGTAGTCACCTTTCTCTCTCGAGTAGAAGGCACCCACTAAAATATCCAATCGGTCTTCGAATGCCGTTCCCGTGAACCGGACTTCCTGGCTTGTACTTCGGGTGGAAAAGTCATCCCGTGTAAATAAGTTTCGAGCCGCCAAACCACTTGAGCTATTGGCGTAGTCATTCTCGACTTTTCGATAGCCGGTAATGGATTTAAACTCTGCGTTCTGGATTCCGCCAAGATCGCCAGGTGCCCAAGTACCCGTCAAATTATAGCCATAGGTCTTCCCGCTGTTATGTGCCTTTTCTCCACCGGGGTCGCCACCATAGAGAGAGGTGGAGTGGCTTCGCCGTGTATGCACCGGTGTAGGGGGTGTGTCCCCATTCGCCACCGATTCATTCATCGTAGAAAAGTTTGCCGGTTGCATCTCGTCCACCTCTGACCAGTCGTAGGCCAAGTCAAGGCTGAAGTCATCTGTGACATCCCACAGGGCGCTGGCAAGCACCGCATCCTTGTCTTCCGAACCCAAATCTTTACCGGGAAAAACGGTATTGGTGTTTTTCGTAAAGCCATCGTGCTCCTTGTGCAAGAACGCAACCTTGGTTTTGACGGGACCGAAGGCCGGCATATCGAGAATGGCCTTGTAATTCTTTCGTTCGTAACTTCCACCTAGAAACTGCAATTTGGCGCCCGCCACGCCACTGGGCTTCTTCGTGACGACACTGACCGCGCCGCCCACGGTGTTCTTACCAAAGAGCGTACCTTGTGGGCCGCGCAAGATTTCGATGCGCTCGATGTCAGCCACATCGAATACCGACCCGATGGCCTTACCAGTGGAGACGCCATCCAAATAGATGCCGACATAAGGGTCATCAGTAATAGTGGTGTCCGTTCGGCACAGGCCGCGCATACAAGCCACGAAGGCCGAACTGCCGCTGGCGGTCTTATTGATGACGAGGTTGGGAGTGAAATCGCTGATGCCGCTAGCGTCATTGATATTCATCTCTTGCAAGTCGGCTGCAGTAAAGGCGGTCACGGAGATGGGCACGGATTGCAGGCTTTCTTTGCGCTTACGTGAGGTGACGACGATTTCTTCGATGCCCAGAATATCGACGTCCATTTCTTCGTCGTCCTCAGCACTCACCGGTGGAAGTGTTTCTTCTACTTCCACCGTTTCAGGCACTTCCACGACTTCTTCCGCGTCCATGACCTCATCTGCGTTAACTGTGGGCAGGTAAATCACCGTGACTGCCAAGGCGAGGCTGAGCATCCCCACGCTGGCATTTCGAATCATCGCTTTTAAAGTTACTCGCATATTTCCCCCAATTAACGAAGTCGGCGCATTGCACAAACCGGCTTGGCTTGCAGTTCCATTAAACGTGTTGTCGCATCACGGCCAACCCCATTGACCACATCAACACAATGGACCCCCAATATTGTCTCGAATAGTAAGACTTAAAAGTTGAATTAGTCAACCTTTCCAAGGATTTCCCTCCCGGACCTGCATTCTTCAAACAGTCTGGACCCCGCCAGCGGTTCCGGTGTAAGCTCCCCGCTCGCGCAGAACGCATTCTCGCAGCAGGAGGAAGACGGTGTTACTGAAGGATCGCGTCGCCCTGATTTCTGGAGTTGGACCTGGAATGGGTCGAGACATTGCACTGATTTTTGCCAGGGAAGGCGCTCATTTGGTCTTGGGCGCTCGAACCCAATCAGTGCTGGACAAGGTGGCCGACGAAGTGCGCGAACGCGGTGCCGAGGTAGAAGCCGTCCGCACCGACATTACCTCTGACGAAGATTGCCAGCGCATGGTGCAAACTGCCCTGGATCGCTTCGGGCGCGTGGACATTCTTTCCAACAACGCCTATCGCGAAGGCAAGATGGCACCCGTGGATCAATTGGAGATCCAAGATTGGCGCGACCCGGTGGAAGTGAATCTCTTCGGCACCCTGCGACTGACCATGGCCGTCGTAAAGGTGATGAAGGGGCAAGGCAGTGGCTCCATCGTCATGACAAACTCACAAGTTATCCGAGATGTCTTGCCCAACATGGTGAACTACGCCGCCTCAAAGGGCGCTCTGTTCACCGCCACACAAGGACTGGCGCGCGAGCTCGGCCAATACGGCATTCGCGTGAACTCCGTCATGCCCGGTTACATTTGGGGGGATACGCTGGAAGGCTACTTTAAATTCCTGGCCAAGCAGCGCGCTGTCGATCCCCAGGTCATTTACGATGAGGTCGCCGCGGACATCGCCCTGGGCAAGATTCCCCACTCCTCGGAAATCGCCGAGGCTGTACTCTTCTTTGCTTCCGATTTGTCCCGGGTCATCACCGGGCAGTCCTTGGACGTGAATGGGGGCCATGCTTTTGTTTGAATTAATGAGCGCAGCACCAGCGTGCTGGCAGGAGTCTATGCAATGGAAAAAATAATCTACGTGATTTGGAAAGATGCCGAAATTTCTGCCAAGGAGTACAAGGACAATTTCCTGGCCGGGCCAGCCAAGGAATTACTGGCCCTCTCCCCCGCGAAACTCAGCCTTAGTTTCGCCGACGAACACATCGAGTTCGCCTTGGACTCGCGCTTCACCAGCATGGACAACCCCATTGCCGGCATGGTCTCACTCTGGCTCGATACCCACTTGAACCGCACCCCCTTCGAGGACATCATCCGCGCCAACACCCAGCGCTACAGCGCCTTCCTGATCTTGGAATCCATGCCCATTGTGAACACCGAGCAAGTCGTGCCCTTGGGTGAGCGCACGCCCGGCGTCAACACCGTGGCCTTTTTGCAGAAGCCCGACCGCTTGACCTACGACGAGTGGATCACCATCTGGCAAGGCTCTCATACCCAAGTGGCCTTTGACACCCAATGCACCTTTATGTACACCCAAAACGTCGTGGTACGGGCACTGACGGAAGATGCAGAACCCTGGACTGCCATTGTGGAAGAAGGCTTTCCCTCTGAGGCCCTGCGCAACCCCATGGTCTTTTACGCGGCCGATGGGGATGAAGCTGTGTTGACCAAAAACGCAACGGCCATGGTGGAGAGCTGCGCGCGCTTTATCGATTTTCCCGATCTCGAGTCCCATCGCTTCAGCGAGTACAACTTAAAATAACGCGAGGAAACCAAATGGGCGTTTACGCCATCACGGGTTCGGCCACGGGCATTGGAGCCGCACTGCGGGTCCAACTGGAAAAGTCAGGCCACGAAGTCATTGGCATTGACATCAAGAACGCCGAACTCAGCGCGGACTTGTCGACCCCTGAAGGACGCAGCCAGGCCGTCGAGGGCATCAAGGAAAGAGCCAGTGCAGGTCTCGACGGATTCATCCCCTGCGCCGGGGTGGGACCCCAGTTTGAGCCCCTCGACACCACCGTCTCCTTGAATTTCTACGGAAGCGTTGAACTGGCCGATGGCTTGAAGGCCTTGCTGGCCGCGAAGCGCGGTGCCGCCGTGATGATCGCCTCGAATTCAGCGCCCCTGCCCGGCCTGAACGCCGACTTGGTGGAAAGCATGCTCAACCATGACGAAGCCAAGAGCCGAGAACTCATTGTGGAACTGGGCGAGGGACATCAAGCCTACGCGGGTTCCAAGCTGGCCATCGTGCGCTGGATGCGGCGCAACGCACCCGCCTGGGCCGCCGAGGGTATTCGCTTAAACGCCGTGGCCCCCGGCGTGACCCAAACGCCACTCTTGCAAGCGGGGTTGGATCACCCGCGCTGGGGCAAGGCCATTCGCGCCTTCCCCATTCCCATGGGAGAACCGGCGCAGCCCGAGCAAATCGCCAACGTGATCGGCTTCCTGCTCAGTCCCGAGGCGGCTTTTTGTTGTGGATCGGTCTTTTTCGTGGATGGTGGCAGTGATGCCGTCATGCGACCCGACAGGTTTTAACGCCGAGCCACTTCTTCGCTCAGCTCTTCACCAAGCTCTTCAGCATGCCCTTCACAAAGGACAGGCTCAACTGGTCGCGTTTTTCTCACGCAGTTGGCTGAGCAGATCTTGCGGCGTGCCCGTCTTCAAGATGTCGCGGAACTGAGAACGAAAGCTGCTCACCAGGCTCACGCCCTCAATGGTCACATCGATGACTTTCCACTGCCCCTCGCGCTGGCGCATGCGGTAATCGATGGCCACCTTGACGCCTGTGGGGCGGAGAAGCTGTGTCTGTACGGTTTGATCCCCTCTCGGTTCAGCCCGCTCACCCAGCAAGGTCACGGTGTCCCCATCGTAAGTATCAAACTGCCCCCCGTAGCGCTTGGCGAGGAACTCGCGGAATAACACGACGAACTCTTCCTGTTCGGCGGGAGAAAAATCGCGCCAGCTGCGCGCCAGGCTCAGTTTGGCAATGGTGTCAAAGGCAAAGTGGTCGTCGGCAATGAGGGTGATCTCTTTGCGTTTTTGCTCTTGGTTGGCCTCGGACTCCAACACCTGAATGACGCTCTGGGCAATCTTCTCAACCTGATAAAAAGCTTCCGTCTGACTGGCCTCGCCCTCCGGCGCTGCGATGGTTACGGAAGCCTCTGCGGCCTGTACCAAACAGGGCGAAATCAAGGGCAAAAGCAAACTCATGAAACCAAAGACTCTTGCCACCACGTTCCTTACACCTTCCATGACAGCACCCTTCACTCTTCTTCCGCAGCAGGCTCGACGGGCTCATCATAGAGATCGTCGTAGAGATCATCATACAAATCGTCTTCGCCCTCTGAACCTTCATTCAGCAATGTTGCCGATTCACCCCAGATGAGTCGGCGTCGACGCTGTTCATAAGCATCGCGCACAAAGACATAGTAATCGAAGGCCGTCTCACGCGCGTTGTCAATGTCAGCATCGTGAATGGCCCGCAAATTAACGACTTTGACCGTCATGACACCCAAAGACTCTTCCGTCGAAAGCAAAAACGGGGTCAAACTCATGGCCGTATCCACACCCAAGCCTGGCGCATGCCGCCCGGAAGAAGGCCCGAAAAGCGGCAAAACCAGGTAAGGCCCTTGCGAAACGCCCCACACAGCCAGGGTCTGCCCGAAGTCGGCTGGCTGATGCTCCATTCCCCAGTGATCCGCCGGATCAAAAAACCCCAGCACACCTACGGTGGTATTCACAAGAAATCGGCCCGTGGCGATACCGGCACCGGTCGGCTTGCCCTGCAAAAGATTATTCCCCAAGCGCACGGGGTAACGCAGATTGACAAAGAAGCGTTTCACACAACCTTGAACCGGATCGGGCATCACCCATCCCCAACCCTTGGCCACGGGGCCCAACACCCATTTATCGACACCTTCATTAAAGCCAAAGAACTTGCGATTCATGCCCTCGTAGGGATCCTGCAGTGGCATGCCACCGTGCGTGCTGGCGCAGCCCATGGGGCCCATGAGGGAACAAAGCAAAAAAAGCAGGGGCAAAGCGCGACGTGCTCGCACGGCGAACCGGGGAAAATGCATCGTCTCTACTCGTCCTTCTCAATTCCGAGGTTGTGCACCAATTTCCCGATCAAGCTTTCAATCACGAGGGCGTCTTCGGTGTAGGCAAATTCTTCCCCAGCCTTCAAAGCCTCTTCTTCAGCGCCCAATTCGATATGTATGAACTGATCCCCCAACAGACCCGCCGTGCGAATGGATGCTGAACTATCAAAGGGCAATACGAGGGTATCGTCTACATCCATCCGAACCTTTGCGCGGTAGTCCTCGCTGAGATGGATGCTTTCAACCAAGCCCACTTTGACGCCAGCGATGAGAACCGGTGCGCGATCCTTCAATCCGCCAATTTCATCAAAGGTGGCGTAAAGCGTAAGCCCTCCTTTACCGGAGTAGGTCGCGCCTCCGATGGAGATGGAGAGCGTCGCCATGGCCCCGAGCCCCAAGAGTACAAAAATGCCAACAAACCAATCAAGTTTCTTCGAGCTATTCATTGCTCAGAATCCCCACAAGGCAGTAATGAAATAATCAAAAATCAATACGGATACCGAAGCGACGACAACGGTCTGTGTTGTCGCTGACGACACACCGCGCGATGTCGGTTCACAATGATAGCCGCGATAGGTTGCCACCAAGCCCAGCAAGGAGCCAAAGATGACCGACTTCAAAAAGCAGCCCATAATATCGTTTTCAAAATCTACGGCATCGATCAAGCTCGTCACGAAGGTGCCTCCGTCCACACCCAGCACAATACAACCGGCGACATAGGCACCGGCGATCCCGAACAAGGCGAAGAAGGCCGTAAGGATGGGCATGACGAAGAGCAAAGCCATTGATTTCGGAAGCACTACAAAATGCACAGGGTCGATGGAAAGCATGCGCAAACCGTCGAGTTCTTCCGTGACCACCATGGTTCCAATCTCAGCAGTCACTGCGGACCCCGCACGGCCCGTAACCAACAAAGCCGTAAATACCGGCGCCAACTCGCGCACCAAGGCGATGCCCACAATGGCACCCAACACTTCCTGGGAACCAAAGCGGGACAGCGAGAGGTAGAACAACAAGCCCAGCACCATGCCCACCGCAAATCCGGAAACACAGATGATGACCACGGACAACACGCCGCTATCGTACATCGCCTCTACACTGCGTCGCGGACGAAAGGGCGGACGCAGCGCAGCCGCTCCAATTCTGGCCGCAAACTGAGCGTGGCTGCCTAAGCTATCCACCCACTGGCGTACGTATCGGCCGATGGCGGGGATGAGTTCGATCATTCCGCGCCCCCCTGTGCAACCACGCCAGATTGCGCCGCGCTTGAGGGACTCGCTCCCCCCCTCGCCGTCGCGCTGGGGACATAGGAACGCAACTCCTCCCAAAAACTCGAGACTCGCTCATCGGGGTGTTCCATCAATTCTTCGGGCGTGCCGATCACGGCCCCACCGTCGATCAAAAAGACAACGTGATCCGCCATGCGCCGCGTCGAGGGGACATGATGAGAAGTCAGTAAAATGGTCATGCCACGATCTTGGTTGAGCCCCACGAGCAACTCTTCAATGCGGCGCACGGAGACAGGGTCCAGTCCTGAAAAAGGTTCGTCGCACAATAAGATCTCCGGATCTGAAATCAATGCGCGAGCCAAGGCGGCGCGCTTGACCATACCACCCGACAATTGCCCCGGCAGCAACTCTTCAGCGTCGCCCAGCCCGACAGAAACCAGTTGATTGCTCACCTTCTTGCGAATCCCTTCCTCATCCATCTCGCGCTGTTCGCGAAGGGGCAAGGCCAGATTTTCGAAGATCGACATGGAGCTGAGCAAGGCACCGTTTTGAAACATCATGCCCACCTGCTTGCGAATCTGGCGCAGGCTCTGTTTCTTGACGCCCACCACCTCTTGGCCGGAGACTTGAATGCCGCCCGACTGGGGTTGGAGCAAACCGCCCAACAAGCGCAAAAGGCTGCTCTTTCCACAACCGCTGGGGCCGGCGAGAACAGAAATCTCCCCCGCATGAAAAATGCAGTCCAGGTCTTGAAAGACCAGCCTTTCGCCAAAGCTCAAGGAAACATTTTGCAGTGTTACAGAAGCAGAATTGTCAGCGGTGGGCATGGAATCCATTGCGGGCAATTTAGTGGCTCTCATCGAGGCTGTCGCGCTTCAAGCAGCGAAAGCTTCAATGAAATCGGCTTAAAAGCATCCCGGAGAGCTCGCTTCCTCGCCGCAGAGCCCGCAAACAGGCAAAACCAGCCGCAACACCCTTTTTTCCTTAAGAATTTCCAGGAGCTGTCGAAGAATCTATCGCAATCAACAACGAAATCGACCAGGCCGAGAAGCGGCTAGACAGTAGAAAGAATAAAGGACAGCGTTATGAACAATATCATCATCGACAACCTACCTGAAGCAACGACCGAAACTGAACTCCAAGAACTGTTCAGCCCCTATGGCGAAGTTTGCTCAGCCACCATCGTTCGCGGGATCACCATGCGCGGACGCGGTCTGGCCTTCGTCGGCATGAATCCAAGAGCGGCGCGAGTGGCTATCAAAGCACTCAACGGAAAGAAACTGGAAGGAAAGCAAATCCGCGTGAGTCCGACTCGTCGCGAGAAAGCGCCAGCCTTTGCGATCTGTGACGTGAGCCCTAGCTGGTAGCAAGGTTCCAACCCGGAAAACCGACAGCGCTTAGAATATTTTCAGGAGAGACTCGGTTCGCATCCGCTCGGAGCGAGCAAGGCTGGGAAATCGAATTCAGAGATGGGCCGACTGAAGAAGTACCCCTGGAGTTCATCACAGCCAAAGGTGGACGCCGACTCCACCTGCGCCCGTTCCTCCACACCTTCGGCCACAACGCGAATGCCTAAACTGTGAGCCATGCCCACAATGGCCTGGACGATGGCGGCGGCATCGCCCCCGAGTTCAATGTCGCGAATAAAGAAACGGTCGATTTTGATGGCGTCGAGCGGAAAGTCTTTCACGTAGCCCAGTGACGAGAAGCCTGTGCCAAAATCATCCAGAGCGACACGAATGCCTTTCTTCCTCAGGAGATCGAGCGTTTTGGCTGCCTCAAGGCGTTCCGTCATCATGATGCTTTCCGTGATCTCCAGCTCCAGATATTCCGGTGCGAGCCCGGTCTCCTCTAGAATGGACTCAACCAAAACATCAAGCTGAGTGTCCCTGAATTGATGACCCGACAAGTTGACGGCAATGGGCACGCGTGCCAGCCCCTCGTCCTGCCATTGCTTGTTCAATCGACAGGCCGTTCGCAACACCCATTCGCCGATGGAAGAAATCAACCCCGTATTTTCGGCAATGGGAATAAACTCCGTGGGCGCAATGGCGCCTAGTTCTGGATGGTTCCAGCGCAACAAGGCTTCCATTCCACAAATTTCTCGTGTGGCTGACCAAACCTTGGGCTGGAAGCACAGGTGCAACTCATCATTCTGAATGGCTCGGTGCAAACCGCTTTCCAGCATGAAGGAACGGCGTGCGCTCTCGTCTAAGGTCGCGTCAAAGAAGGCAATGGAATTCCCTTCTCTCGCTTTGGCTGACCCCAAGGCCGTGACCGCATGCTCCACCAACGCATTCGCATTGTCTCCATCGTGTGGGTACAGGGAGATCCCGATACTGGCGGTAATAAAAATATCATTGCCATCCAGCGCAAAGGGTTCACCTAAAGAGTCGACAATGCGTCGTGCAACGCGGGTCGCACCTTCAGGGCCGACGATTTCCGTCAAGAGAATGGCAAACTCGTTCCCACCCAGACGCGAGATACTGGAATCTTTCGTCAGGTCCTCGTGCGAGGCCACCACATCGCAATCCCGTACACTGGCCTGCAGTCGTTCCGCAACCTGCTCCAACAATTGATCACCCATGGCGTGACTCATACTTCCGTTGATCCGCTTAAACCCATCTACATCGAATACGAGAAAGCCCACCATACGTTCATGACGAGCCGCCTGGCTAATGGCGATTTCCAATCGGTCTTTGGAAAGCAGTCGATTGGGGAGCCCCGTCAAGTGATCAAAGTAGGCCAGGGAGCGAATGGTCTCGTCCGCCAGTTTGCGGGAGGTAATATCTTGGATCGCGCCTGACACAATCGCCGCGGCTCCTGAAGCGTCGTGAACCACTCGTCCGCGGTGGCGTACATAACGCTCGCTGCGATCTCCCCGGCGAATGCGGTGTTCAAAATCAAAGCCGATGCCTTCAGCGACTGCGCCGCTCATTCCACGCATGACAAAATCTCGATCTTCCAGAACGACGTGCCCCAAGAACCATTCCCAACTCCGCTCTTCAGGCTCCTGCTCCACACCAAGGATTTCGTTTATTTCATTGGACCATTGAGCCACGCCACTGTCCCTGCGCCACTCCCAAGTGCCCACACCGGTAAAGGACTGCAGGTTCTCGATCCGTATCCGACTCTGGGCGAGATTGAGTCGCGCCTGTTCCATCTCCAAGTGGTGACAGATACGCAGTGGCAATGTGATTTCGTTGAGTGGAAGGGGGATGATGTCGGTTGCGCCCAAAGCGAGAGCCTGTTCCATGACCTCACGATTCCCACTGGATACGAGTGACAACACCGGGACCAGCCAGCCACCGACACGAGATCGGATCAATTCTGCTAAGGGCTCACCGTCCAACCCCGCGGCATTTTCAACCACGAGCAATGCGTCCGGCAGTCCTGCATCGAAAAAGGCCAGGGCTTCGTCTACGTCACAAACATTGTGCAATTCAAATTTTGGATCGGATAGGGAGTTGCGAACCGCTTGGACCACCACCTCATCGGCACCGGCGAGCAGGATCGTAATCGGGCCACCGGCCTTCCTGACACCCTGGTTTATCCGCGTCATAAACATCCCACTCTGACATCACGCAGCGCTGATGAGCTAGGTTAAATATCGTCGTAATTACAGGTACTTTGCTTAGTTTTATCGACATCACTTGAGGAAATAATGAGCGCTAAAAAGGACATATCCCAGAACAATGCTTGGGAAATTCGAGGAAACGGAGCCCTCGCATAGCGGACTCATTCCACCTGCCACCGGCAAAATTTAGGAAGTTCCCTGGCTAAGGCGCTGGATTACAGACCAAAACCGGGACGCCAGAAGGAATCGGATCAATGCCCCTTGGTCAGTCGGCCCACATCGATGTAACTGCGAACCTTGCCACGGTTGATTTCGCCCTTTCTGTTCAAGTAGGGCGTTCCGTTGTTGTCCCAAAATTCGATACGATTGCCGGATCCCGTCTGGACATTGACGATCACATCACCCACCGAGGTCAGGGCCCTGGGTTCATCAATACCAGGCCATTTGGGGAAGTACTCGGAATCATCTTCACTCCAGCGTCCGTTGTGCATAATGATTTTCCACAAGTCGCCCTTTCGATCATAGGCAAAGGAATACAGCGTCTTGAGTGTCTGCTTGTCTAGATAAATGATCTTGGTCGAGTACGGGTGGGTCTCATCCTTGGGTATAAAGCGAACTTTAATGGCGTGCCGGAGTTCCCAGCGATCATCGGCAAAGCTAAGCCCGAACGGCCCGAAGTTGTGCTCCTTGGTGAAGGGGTAGGCCTTCACAGTACTGTTTACAGGCGCGAGCAAATCCATCTCGCCCAAGCATTCCCAATCAAACTCGGGGATCACACCGTCAAAGCTATTGGCATCCTCCATGCTGAAATCGGTACCCGCAATAGCATCGGTGCGTTGCGCACCTGAAATACGTCGCACCCGTCGCAGAGTGGGCACATACACCCAGGTATCAATGCCAGTGGATTCAAAGGCGGGACCGGCTGCATCCTTGTATCGAAAGCTCAACAACATGACGCCGCGATACTCGGGCGGCATTTCAACTTCAGCGCCCATGGCCGAGGATCGCTTCTCATTTTTTCGAAACAAATTCCCGTTTTTGTCACCCTCCCAGAACTGGGATTCCACACGATGCGCCAATAAAACGACCTTGGCCTGGCCTTGATAAAACAGAGGCAAGCGCTCTCCGCGATCCCAATAGGAATAGTGAAAACTCAGGTTTCCCCCGTCCCCTGCCCAATGCGTCGCGTAGTTCCACATCACCTTGGCCCCGGCGTCGGGATCGCTCTTACAATCAATCTGGTCCATGGAGAAGGCCTGGCCGGCTTGGTAATTCTCCATACTGGCACCCGGTCCGATTTTTGCCGTGCCTTGAAATTCTTTGGACTTCGCCAGGTAGGGTGCAGCCGGGCTGTAATCTCGAAACGACGGCCCTACTTCCAACTTCATCCCATCATAGAAAAAGAATTGCCTATTGCTCCAAAGCTCTTCGGGAAGGAAAGGTCTGAGTGAATCGGCCTTGTCGAAGGTGATCAGATCTCCTTCTTTCAGGAGTACCCCCGAAGCATCCGAAGCTACTGCTTGGGCTGACATTCCCAGAACGACAGCAAACAATCCCAAACACTGGATTTGCAATAAACGACAGAAACGCAATGGCATACAATCTCCCAACTCATTAAAGACCAATCTCGCTATCTTACCATAATGCAACAACCCGCCAATGCTTCCCCCGACCCCCCTCCCCGCAAGTTCCCAGTGGCCCTGATGGCCCTGGACAACCCCGAATTCCGCTGGCTCTTTGCCAGTAACATGGCCTACTTCCTCAGCATGATGGGGCAGTTTGCCTTGCGGGCGGTATTAGCCTGGCAGCTCACGGAAAGCCCCTTGGCACTGAGCTACATCAGCCTGGCCATTGGAATTCCCATGCTTCTACTGGCCCCCTTCGGCGGCGTCGTCGCCGATCGTGTAGAACGGCGCAATTTGATTATCGCTGGGCAGCTCATTATTTTAAGCGCTGAGGTCGCTCTCTTCACGCTACTGGCCATGGGCAAACTCGAGTTCTGGCACCTATTGGTCGGCACCGCTGCCATGGGCTGCGCTTTCCCTGCCATCAGTTCCGCACGCCAGGCCATTATCGCCAACATCATGGGCAAACAGCGGCTAGGCAATGCCCTGGCCTTATCCATGGGCAGCCTTAACCTGTCCAGGGTCCTCGGACCTGCCATGGCCGGGGCACTGGTTCCCGGGATCGGACTGCTTCCCACCTACTTCTTGGGAATTGTCCTGTACAGCATAGGGCTGCTCTCCATGTTTGGCGTCAAGCGTCACCCGCATCCCATCGAGGACAAGCCCGGCTCACCGATACACGAAATCCTTGAAGGCATTCGCTACATCAAGAACCACGTTCCCCTGCGCGTCACTCTCTTGATAGGACTTCTTCCAACCTGCATCGCCTTTCCCTTTCAATCCCTGCTCGTCGTCTTTGCCGAAGAAGTTTGGTTCACAGGAACCCAGGGCTTTGGTTTTCTGCAGGCGACCTTTGGCTTGGGCGGAGTCATGGCAACAGTGATCGTGGCACAACGTGGCAATTCCAACGTAAGGCAACGCATAATGTTTCTAAGCTTGAGTGCGATGGGATTTTTCCTGGCGGGTTTTGCCTATAGCCCCGGCTTCCAACTGGCGCTGGTCCTGCTCTTTTTCGCCAGTCTGTGCGGAAATCTCTTTCTGACCTTGAACAATATCGTGGTGCAACTGTTAGTCGACGACCGCGTTAGAGGACGCGTGTCCAGCGTCCTGCTCATGTCCATCTCCCTCACTTCACTGGGCACCGTTCCCCTGGCGAGCCTGGCGCAAAAATTTGGGGCGCCCTTTGCGGTGGCGGCATCGGCTGTCTCGTTACTCGTATTCACACTGGGATGTTTTGCCGTCAGCAAGACGCTGCGCGGCATGGATCATCATGTCAGGGAGCACTTGGGTCCCGTCAGCTGACCTTGGAGCTACCGTCCAGAGCGACTTCCTTGGCCCAGCGATAATCCGGCTTACCACTCGGCGCCCGCTTGACTTCATCCACGAGGTGTAACTCACGCGGAACCTTGTAACCTGCGACATGGGTTCGACAGTGGTTGTCGATGTCCGCCAGGCAAACGGACTTTCCTTCACGACATTGCACGACAGCGGTAACACGCTGTCCCCAACGCTCATCAGGAACGCCCACAACCAAGGCGTCGAAAATGGCTGGATGGGATTTGAGTGCCCCCTCCACTTCCTCGGGATAAATCTTTTCACCGCCGGAGTTGATGCTGGTGGAACCACGCCCCAACATCACAATGGTTCCATCCGCATCCATACAGGCGAGATCGCCCGCCACGGACCAGCGCTTCCCGTTGGCATCGGAGACAAAGGTTTCGGCGGACTTGACGGGGTCCTTGTAGTAGCCGGAGGGGATATTGCCGGAACGCGCCAGCTTGCCAATGACTTCGGAACCGGGAGGAAGGGGCATCCAGTTTTCATCGAGAACGGCGACATCGGGCCCGGGGGCAATTTTTACGCCGCGGCTCTTCTCGACCTTGCCCTGTTTCTTCTCTTCGATCTCCTGCAACAAACCTTCTTTCGTGACCATCAGCTTGCCTGTCATACCCTGTTCCGATGAACCCGTAGCGTCCATCAAGATCAGCCCCTCTTTGTACTCAAGGAACTCCAACTTCACCGAGGGAGAAAAAATCGCTGCGCTGCTGACGAGAACCGCCAGGGAGGGAATCTCATATTTCTTTTCTTTCAATGCATCCATGAGCGGACGTGCCGTAGCATCCCCCGTGATCATGATGGCATTGATACCTTCGTGCTGGACAATCTCCCAGCACTTATGGGCTTCAAAACCGCCCGGAACCAGGAAGACGGGATTTCCGACAAAGAGCTGAGAAAGCACATTCCACTGCGCGGCCCCGTGCATCAAAGGCGCCATGGGAAGCTGCTTCAGCATGCCCTCGCCATCGGCTTTAATCTTGTCTTGGAAGTCTTCGGGTTTCTCTGCGGGTACACCGGTGTAGGGATCGATCCCTCCGCCCAGGGCAAAAATAACATCCTTGTGCGTCCAGATGACGCCCTTGGGCATGCCTGTGGTTCCACCCGTGTAAAGCACATAGGTATCATCGCTGGATCTCGCTCCAAAATTTCGGTCTGGAGAGGACTGCGCCAGGGACTCTTCGTAATCGACGGCTCCGAGCTTCGCACAGGCGTCCTCATTCCCTTCTCCAAAGGCGATGTAGGTCTTGAGATTTGGGAGCCGATCTTTAATGTTGGCGGCTCGATCGGCATACTCGCGGTGAAAAACCAAGGCCACGATGTCGGCGTTGTCAAAAATGTAGTGAAGCTCATCTTCGACGTAGCGATAGTTGACGTTTATCGGGACCGCGCGAATTTTGTACGCAGCCAACATCCCTTCGACCCACTCCACGCAATTTTGCGCGTAAACACCAATGTGCTGACCCGGCTCGACTCCAATGGAGCGCAAGTAATTGGCTAATCGGTTAGCCCGCAAATCCAAATCCTTGAAGAGAACCCGGCTGTCTCCACAAATTAAAATTTCTCGCTCTGGCACACGATCGCACGCCGCTTCTACAAGGTCAGCTACGTTAAATTCCATAATTCTCTCTCTCCGTGAAGATTTGGATTCACTATTAGAAGTGATCTCGTTGCACACAAGGGCGCAAAATTTCAACTATTCTTGCCCTCATTTCTTGCCTTCATCAGGGCCGGGCTGAACCGGTTCAGCCGCCTTCTTCACTGAACCAGGTCCCCGCCAAGCGTCCCATGAACCCATCTGAAGGTGCAGGTACTCTAACCACTGAGGAACTAAGCGTAAAGCTCCATGCAACGCTCTATTTCTCTAGTTTCTGCCTCAACCAGGCTGATTGCATCACCCCTGGGGCGAGGAAGAGGGTATAGTCCTTCTTCAATAAATTTACTCCTGTTTTGGCAGCCCTACTGGTCGAATCATCAACCTTCCCGTAGCATCGCCTGCCCAATTTCTGGTCAAAGAGTTTTACCAAGGAAAACCAAGCAGCATGGCTCGTGTCCTCATCGTCGATGACGAACCCTTAATCCTCCGCACCTTTGCCACTATTTTAACGGCCGACGGACACGAAACATGGCGCGCTTCCCGTGCCGCAAAGGCCCAGGCGATCCTGAGCAAGCAAGAAATCGATGTCGTGGTCTCAGATGTCGTGATGCCCGAAATGAATGGAATCTCCCTGCTTGAGTTGATCTCGCGACACTGGCCCACGACGAAGGTCATCCTGATCACCGGCCAGCCCTCGCACGAGTTCCAAACGGACGCGCAAAGCCATGGCGCTTACGATTACCTGGTCAAACCCATTTCCCGTAGCGAACTTTGCGAGATCGTAAACAAAGCCGTCAAGGCCAGAAACGCGGGCGAGTAGTTCTCTTCCAAGCCCTCTCTAGAAAGTCTACCGGCAACCCTCTGGAGTGAAGTATCCAATCTTCGCTATCGGTATACCCAACCTATAAGTTTGTCACCCACAAGCCTCCAGAATTGGCGTAAGGTCACTTCTGGACTAGAGCCAGCTTCCCAAGACGCTCAATGGAGAAGGCTATGTGGGAGTACGAAACTCGGTTTGGCACTTTTTGGGTCAGCATGGACATACCCGGCCTTTGTGAGCTCTGGCTGGAGGATGAGCAGCTCGGTGTCTATAAAAATATCGAAGAAGCCACAGAAGCCGTTCGCTACTACCTGCAACTAGAAGATCAGCTCGATCCCCTTTTACAAATACCGGGCGCAGAAATCGATTCCGAAGAAGATTGGGTTGCCTATTACGACGACCTCGATGAATCCCTGAGCGAAACCGAACAAACCCGATTTGAATCCTGGCATTACCAAACGGAACTCGGGCCCTTCCTCATTCAGTCCAATTCCATTGACATGTATGACCTGCGCATCAATGGAACCTGCTTGGGAATCTATACCACCCCGGCCGGAGCCGCGGATGCAGTGGCCCGTTGCGAGACGGGCTACAAGAAATGGGATCAGCGCGGAGCCATCGAAAAACCCAGCAGCTTTAGCGAATGGTCACCGGGGAGACCCGAAAACGCTTAACGCGAATTCGAACCTACCTCGGCAAATCTATTTCACCAACAGTTCCGGATTCAAGGTTTCCACCATGCGACGAATGCCGTCCCGCCAATTCGTCTTGGCCTCACCGACCAGCTCGTGCATCAAACTTAAATCAAAAGTCACGCTGCCCAAGGTGGCCTCAGTAACGTTGTACTTGGGTTCCATGCCCGTAAGTTCCCCCAAATAAGCCGTCCAGTCTTCCAGGCTCACTTGCGCCCCGCCCCAATTCACGACCGTGGCCGGGCACTCGGCAACGTCGAGCAAGCGGGGAATCTGCGCAATGTAATCGTCTTCGTGTATGGGATTAAATAGATTCGGTTGATCCGGATAAATGGGAATGGGAGCACCGGCTTTTATCATCATCAAGTGATACCAAGGCCATCCGCCGTTACTTCCATAAGGGACACTGAAACGCGCGATGGTGGTTGGGATCTTCCATTCGCGAGAGGCAAAACGCGCCACCGACTCCGCCGCGATCTTACACATACTGTAGGTCGGCATCATGACTCGATGATTTTCGCCCAGGGGATCGCTTTCTTTTAACAAGTGATCACCAGCGTACTGATACACACCTCCAGACGAAACATGAAGGAAGGCTTTCGCGCGACGGCAGCGCGACATCAGGCGCCCCACCCCCTCTGCATTGGCGCGCAAGTCATATTCAAACTCTCCCGTCTTCACGACCGCAAAGTGAAGAACGTAATCAAAATCGTCGGGCACGTGATCTAAGCAATCGTCGGCAAGGTCGGCCTTGAGAGTCTTCACGCCCAAGGCTTCGACGCGCTCCACATCTTCAGGTTTCTGGAAGCGAGCCAGTCCGTACACCTCGTTGG
The DNA here is from genome assembly GCA_003353845.1 of Pseudomonadota bacterium. Classification (GTDB taxonomy): domain Bacteria; phylum Myxococcota_A; class UBA9160; order UBA9160; family JADFDR01; genus GLO-12. Next base: position 49,030 of record PIVT01000003.1, read on the forward strand.
CTTTGGCCAATTCGCGGGCCAGCGGGAAGCCCACCTGACTGGTAGGGCCTGTAATCAGAATTTTCTTCTCGCTGAGCTGGATCGCCACGATACTCATCTCCCTAGATTCGGTATGACCGGTTTCAATCTCTTTCCACTATTTCTACAGCAAAACTTTTGACAGACGGCAAAAGCATCAACATTTCTAAAAGTTGCAGGCTGGTTTTCCATAGCAACGACAAGAGGCTGGCAGATTTCGTGAAATAGAACAAGTTCTCCTATTTATTCCAGTCACGGCAGAATACCCATGGCCATGAGCAATGGTAAACACTTAAAAGAGAAAAACGCTAAAAGATCAAGTCTCAATGGACAGCGTTTCTCCCTGAAAAATCGCGCAAAAACCAGACCTAGCTGCGCCTCTTTTAAGAAAAGTTTTCCTTACTTATTGCCGATGAGAGAGAAGCTCTCAGCAGGCTCGCTGGAAGTGTGACAGCGTGATCGCTCTGATGAACAACGGTGGATAATAGTGACTCCAAAAGACACTAAAGAGCTGTATTCCCTCAAAAGAATGTGGCTTGGCTTTGCGACTATTCACGCGGTCTGGGGCGTCGTCGGTGCCATGTTGGCCTTCATCCTCTTGCAAGCCGTTCTGCGCCTGCCCCCCTATGAACTCAAGATCACGCTCATGTACTTGATTCCGGTGGGAGCCCTCGCCACCAGCTGGGACTCCTTCAGCCGACAACGCCGCATTCGGCCCTTCATTGCGATGATGCAGAACATCCAAGAAGGCACGGCCAATGCCAGCGATTATGAAGATGGGTTTCGTGTCATTTCGAATCTTCCACTGGATGAGTTCATTCGTGGCGTTCGGTTTTGGAGTCTCGCACCCGCGACCGTCATGCTTTTGGTTTCATTGCACACCAACGCGCTCTCTTATTATTCCATGTTCCTCGTCGTCATGGCTGCGTTTACGGCCGGCATTTACTGTCTGATCTTCATCTATACTCACATGAAAATGTTGCTACGGCCCTATCGCCAACTCGCGGCGTCCGGGATTCCCGACCCCGACAGACGCAAGAGCCTGGTCAAACCCCTTACCATTCGCACGAAGATCGGGTTTGTCGTCGGCAGTCTGGCGCTCACTTGTACCTTCTTCAGTGTGAGCGTGGGGCAAACACGCATTCTTCGCCCACTGGGTGAGTTCGCATCCTCGGGACAAATGGAATTACTCGAGACCCGGATGCGGGACTCTGAAAAGATCCTCAACCCTGCCCTGTACGGTGAAGCCGCTGCAACGGAAGCCATGCGACGACTCGATGCCGCCCCCATCAAGGTCGAGTTGGGCATGGGAAGCTTCCTCATCCTCGATCGGGAAGAAAGGTCGGTGATTCAGGGCCCTGAAGACTTGCTCCTGGACGGTGAAATTCGTGCCATCCTCGACGCCGATACCAATGAGGGCAGCAGCGCCAATTACAATACACCGCACCATTTCAGTTGGTCTGCCCTGTCGAACCCGCGCTACTTGCTCGTTGTGTCGACCCCACAAGATGCCTTCGGCTTCCCCATGCGAATCAGCGGATGGTTTCAAACTTTTGTCGTTCTCATCGCGATGTTGCTCGGCGTCGCCGCCTCACAGTACCTCTGCTCGGACATTGATTGGTCTGTGAAAAAATTGCGCCTGCACATGGAAGAAGTCGCCAACGGCAATCTTCGAGTAGCAGCCTTCGAATCTGAAGATGATCTCGGCCACTTGGGACGCAACTTTGAAACCATGACCACCGGGCTACGGGAAATCATCACCAAGGTCGCCGATACGGCGGACCGCGTGGAACAAGGCTCAAACGACATTGTAAGATCGTCGGGCCGTGTGTCCCTGGCCAGCATTTCGCAAACAGGCGACATTCGCGAAGTCAGTAAATCCATGAGAAACATCGATGATTTAGTAAAAAGCATTGCCGATTACGCGGTGGACCTCAACGGTTCTGTGGATGCTTCATCGGATTCCATCGACAGTCTTTGCCATACCAGCGGAGGCTTGACCCAAGCCGGACAAGCCTTGGGGGGACATGTCCAGCAAATTGCCACGGCCTACGAGCGCATGTTTGAAACCATCGAGAGTGTCAGTGCCTGCACCTTCCGATTCAGTCACGCGGCGACGGAAACGTCCAGCGGGATGCATCAAATGTCCTCCGCCCTACAGGAAGTCAATCGCAATGCATCGGAGACCTCACGTCTCTCCGAGGCGGTTATTGACAGCGCTGATCGAGGTCAAACCAAAGTTAAAGAAACCATTTCCGGCATCGGGTCCATTCGCGAAAACACCCAGGAAGTGGAGACGATGATTCATGACTTCAGTACAAAGGCCAAGCAGATTGGCAGTATTATTAGCGTGATTGACGATGTGGCGGACGAAACCAATCTACTCGCTTTGAATGCGGCTGTGATCGCTGCCCAATCGGGAGAGCAAGGCCGAGCCTTCTCCGTTGTGGCCGATGAAATCAACGAACTGGCCGACCGTGTCCTCGTTAGTACCAAGGAAATCAGCAACCTGATTAAATCAGTCCAACAAAGCGCCAGCGATGCGGTTGTCGCTATCGCGCGCGGCACCGCGAGTGTTGAGAGCGGTCTCAACCTGTCCCAAGAAGCAGGTAGCGCGCTTGAAGAAATCACCAGTTCGGCCCGGGAGAGCGGAACCCGCATGCATGAAGTAGTGGCCGCTGTGGGCGAACAGTCACGGGCGGCCGATCATCTCGCCCGTATGATGACCGAAGTGATCGAAGCCATTAAGCAGATTGAAGTCGTCTCGAAAGATCAAAGCGAGAGTACGGAAGCCGTCATTGCAAGCAACGAAGCCATGAGCGTTGCAGCGGAACAGATCCAAGAATCCAATCAAGAGCAGGTGCGCTCCACGAACGCGATCAAAGGCCACATCAATCAGGTGCGCACGGTAACCACCGGAATTTCTAGTTCCTTGGTGGAAGAAGCACGGAAGGTGGCTCTCGTAGGTCAGTTGCTAGAAGCCGTGAACGACAGCGCAGTCACCAATGAGGAATCGACTGCGAGCATGACCCAGGCCGCTGATGTCTTACTCGACGAAGCGGCAAATCTGCGCGAAGGCATCAAGCGCTTCAAGATCTAATCCCGCCCTCACAACTAATTTTATCAACTCTACGAACGAGCTTGGCTTGCAGCTGTTCTTCCCGCGTAACGGCCGAAGAAACTCGCCCCTGCAACGGACATCCCACTAGAGTAGGTGCGACCTTCACGGGGCAGCCCGGCGGTCGTACGCCCTGCTGCAAACAGTCCCGGAACCACGCTTCCATCACCCCGAAGAACTTCGCCCGTGGGAAGAGTGTCCAAGCCTCCTAAAGTAAACACAGCAAAGATCGCTTTATCGGTTGAACAATTCAGTGCAGCATAGGGTGGACTGGCGAGGGGTCTCAAATAATCCTTGTGCTTGTGAAACAAGGGGTCCTCGCCCTTCTCCGCATGCTTGTTAAAAAACTCGAGGGTGTGCGACAGAGAGCCTTCTGGCATTTCCAACGCCTTCTCAAGATCCTCAAAGGTCTCTTCCACGGCGGCAATCCTGTGCAAGGCCTGTGTCTGACCGTATAGATCATCATCGACAATCAGATAGGCCCTGCCATTTTGATTCCGAAGAATCGCATCACTGCTTCGACCATGATAGACATCTTCGTTGATAAACCGTTGTCCCTGTTCATTCACCAAGATGCCCTTCAGATGCGCAGCGGGTGGGTAAAAGGGCGTCGACAAAAGGCCTTGCGACATGTTCATAATACTGCCGCCCGCAGCCTCTCCCATACAAATTCCGCGCCCGTCATCTCCATCTGTACCAATGGGATAGTTACAAGCAAGTAACTCCGGTGCGTGCTTACGCACCATCTCTTTGTTCATGATGAAGCCCCCGGTCGCCAAAACCACGCCCTGGCGCGCCCGAACAAACTTGGGCTGACGATCAACAAAGACCAACAAGCCGGCAACTCGTCCTTGTTCATCAGTAACAAGGGTCTCGACCAAGGCTTCGTAGACAATCTCTGCACCCGCTTCCTGTGCAGCCTTCACCACCTTTTGCATGACGAGCCCGCCCGCATCACCTTCAATTTTGGGCTTGTGTCCACGGGGCGCTGGCTTTGCCTGAGTAAGGAAGGGATAGGCCAGTTCGTTGCCGGAATAACAAAGGCCATCGTCGTTTTCCGGGAGGGTTGTTTTCTCTTTATGGAAACATTCCTTGAACTCAATGCCCAAGCCCACCACCCAATCAAAATGCTCCAGGCTCTCGTTACAGTAAAGACGCACCTTGGCCTCGTCTGCATTTTTCCCACTGGCGAGCATCAAGTATTTAAACATCTCTTCTTTGTCGTCTTCGAAGCCACAGGCTTTTTGAACCGGGGTGCCGCCACCGAAGTAGAACAAACCACCGGACAAGGCCGTCGCGCCTCCTGCTCCAGATGCCCGTTCCAAGATCAGGACCTCAGAGCCAGCGCGAGCAGCCTCAATGGCAGCGGCACCACCCGCCACCCCCAGACCCACGACGACAACATCTGATTCTATATCCCAGGCTGGCACCTGGGAGAGTGGCCACACTGTTGCACTGTTGGCATCTTTCACTTCTAAGGCCAAACCGTTACCCTCTGAAAGCAATCGAACGAATCGATGCACATAAATGCTGTAACGTCATACGTGAACGAATTGAACCGACCAAACCGTTACTCGCGAGCTAAAAACACTCCTCTCCGATGACTAACAACTATAGAATGTACTGAGCCAAATCGGAAGAGTAGATAGGTCATTCTCAAGGAACCACTCGCTGGACTCAATTTTTGAAAACATCTCGATGAGTGAGTCCCCTCAGTTCACGCGAGCGCACCTGAGTAAGCTGGAGCTTTTTTAATCTATGCCTGGGTTTGTCTTCAACACTGTCCATTCCACCAAAACCCTTGGGTTTCGGCATCGGGTTGGTTTGGTCACTGTGATCGGCTCCTGCCTTTCAGCCCTACCGGGTTTAGCTTCTGCGGAGCTTCAACAAGCGCCTGCAACAATCAGCGCGCCCACCTCCAACGCGAGCCACGCTTGTTCTGGTTACAACAAACTCCGCAATCCCTTTTTTGGTGACCTCCACGTCCACACCGTCTTCTCCTTGGATGCGAGCACACAAGGCACCCGCAATCGGCCCGCTGACGCCTACCGTTTTGCCCGCGGAGAACGCTTGGGCCTTCAGCCCTATGACGCTGCCGACAACCCTCTTCGTTCAGCTCAGTTGGCCCGTCCCCTGGACTTTGCGGCAGTGACAGACCATGCGGAGCTTCTGGGAGAATGGAACATCTGCAACACGCCCGGTCTCGACGGACACGATTCCTTCATTTGCAAGATTTATCGCAGGTGGCCCCGCGCTGCGTTTTTCTACATGAACAGTCAAGCAGCACAGGGAAACCGCCACGACTTCTGCGGCCCCCAAGGCAAGAATTGCTTAGAAGCCGCAAAGCTCCCTTGGAATGAAATCAGAGAGGCGGCGGATGCTGCCAGTGACACTTCTCCAGATTGCTCGTTCACCGCTTTTCAAGCCTATGAATGGACGGGTGCTACAGGGGCGGGTAATAATTTTCACCGCAATGTGATTTACAAGAACTCCATCACACCCGAACTGCCCCTCAGCTTCCTCGACGAACCCCGCGTTCAGCGTCTCTGGGAAACCCTCTTGAGCAAATGCAGAAATGCTGGCACCGGTTGTGACGTGCTTGTCATCCCACACAATTCCAATCTCTCCGATGGCACCATGTTTCGCACAACTCAAGAAGACGGAAGCCCCATCGACCGAAGCGAAGTCACTGCGCGCGCGGAGATGGAACCCCTGGTCGAGATTCTCCAACACAAGGGTGATTCGGAATGCGCTGTCGGACTTGGAACACAAGACGAGCTGTGCAATTTTGAAAAGTTGCCCTATAGCAACTTCACTGGGAAATACGTCCCTTATAAGGCGGAGCCACCCTCCTCTCGTCAGTTCATACGCAACATCCTGAAAGAGGGGCTTCGGATCGAAGCCGAAATGGGAGTGAACCCTTTCAAGTTTGGGGTTCTGGCAAGTACAGACACTCATATCGGCACCCCCGGTTTAGTGGCAGAAGACAGAGCTTTCCCCGGCCACGGTGGAGCGGGAAATCCTTCGGCCACAGAACTACCCAAGGGCCTGCCCGACACCCTTGAATTCAACCCGGGTGGGCTCGCCGTTGTCTGGGCTGAAGAGAACACGCGAGATTCACTCTTTGCCGCGTTAAAGCGACGCGAAACCTACGGTACGAGTGGACCGCGCATCACTCTTCGTTTCTTTGGAGGCTGGGACTATCCAGCAGATGCCTGCAGCCAGCCCGATCTTGCCTCGCTCGGGTACCGCCAAGGGGTTCCCATGGGTGGCGACTTAACGTCCGCATCCTCCCAGGCCCAAGCGCCAACCTTTCTCCTCTCTGCCTTGCGAGATCCAGGTGGGACCGGAGTAAATGGGATGCCCTTGCAGCGCATTCAGATCATCAAAGGCTGGCAAGATGGGGACACGCTCAAGGAGGAGGTTTTTGAGGTAGGCGGGAACCCGTCCAACGGAGCCCATGTTGACCTGGACACCTGCGAACCACAGGGCGAAGGCTATGACAGCCTCTGTAGCACCTGGTCGGATCCAAATTTCGATCCCAGCCAGAGTGCCTTTTACTACGCCCGCGTCGTTGAAAATCCAACTTGCCGCTGGAGCCAGCAAGTCTGTGTCGCAAATCGTGTGCGTTGTGACGACCCCTCGAATATCAAAAAAGGGTTCGAATTTTGCTGCTCTTCCACGCAGGCCAAGACGATTCAAGAACGCGCTTGGAGTTCTCCCATTTGGTTTCGCCCAAACAATAAAACCAGCAGGGCCAGAACATCGGACAAAACGATTGGCGGATGAGTAAACGCTCCTACTTCACGAAGCCCCTCTTTCACTTTCTGCTCTTGGGTGGGCTCCTCTTCTTCGCTCAAAACGCCCTGCTAGATGCCAGGACAGCTCCTGAAGCGTCACTCCTCATCAGCGCAGCGGACATTGAAAGCATCGAAAAAGACTGGCGTTTGCTCACTGGCGCCCCACCCAGTACCGAGGAGCGTGCGCGACTGATCGAGCAGCGAATCGACGACGAAATCCTGATCGAAGAAGCCATCCGGCTTGGTTGGCACTTGACCGACCCTGTCATTCAAGATCGCCTGATTCGCAATGTTCGTTTCATTCAACCCGAAAGTCAGGAGACAGACGCGGCTTTATTGCGCCAAGCCCGAGACATGGGAATGGATCGCAGCGATCTGGTAGTGAGGCGACGACTCATTGAGCGTATGAAAATGCTGATTTCAACGCGGGCTCGCGCCATGGAGCCCAGCGAACAAGAGCTAAATTCGTATTACCAAGAGCACGCGCAGGCTTACCAGGTGCCCGAGAAAATCGAGCTCACCCAACTCTACCTCAGCCAGGACCTGCGCGGCGACTCCCTTCAGCGCGATGCCAACGCTCTGCTGCAAGACCTGCTCCGAGCGCAAACACTCCCCACTTCTGTCTCGGAACGAGGCGACCCGTTCCTCCACCCCAGACACTTCCCTCTTTCCAGTAAGCAAAAATATGCCGCCAGGTTTGGTGACAGCTTTGCCAAGCTCGCCTTTGAAGAAACAGACAGCACATGGGCGGGTCCCATACCGTCTAGCTATGGGCTTCACTTGATTTGGATCCACGATCGATCGGCGCCTTACACGCCTACCTTGGATGAAATTCGTTCGAGCCTGCTCAGGGATATACAGAGCGCCAAAGAGAGAGCCTTACTGACGCAAACGCTCAAGGAATACAGAGAGTACTGGGTTATTCAAATAGAAGATTCGAGACCTTAAGATTCAGCCTCTGGCCCTTGCTCGACTGGCAATTCGATGTGGAAGCGAGTCCATTGGCCGGGTTCACTGTCCACCGAGATCTCGCCCCCATGTTCGGACACGATTCCATAGCTTAGAGCCAGTCCCAAACCGGTTCCCTCGTTGGATCCTTTGGTTGTAAAAAAAGGATCGAAGATATACTCAATTTCGCTTGAATCAATTCCCGCCCCGTGGTCTTCAACCGTAATACGCACCCACGGTTCCTCGTAGTTTATAAACCGCTCGGCGGTTACGTTGATAATTTTGTTCTTGTCGTAATTTTTGTAGCGTGCATTCAGCGCATCGCGTGCGTTCGTCACTAGATTCATGAACACCTGCTGAATCTGCTGGCTATTACATTCAACGAGCGGAAGATCCTCTGGGACTTCGATGCGAAGGGAAATCTGGTCCTTCGTCAAAAGAGAATGAATCAACGCAAGGGTAGCGTCGAGAATATCACTGACGTGTACTCGCTGTCGTTCTTCACCACCTACTCGCGCAAAGCTAAGCAGGTTCCGAACGATGGTTGCGATCCGGTCAGACTCATGAATAATTTCACTCGAATACTCGTTTACTGAAGTTTCCTCTTTGCAGTCCTTCAGCAACTCTGCGTAATTCATAATGCCTTGGATCGGATTGCTGATCTCGTGCGCGACACCACTGGCCAAGGTGCCAATGGATTCCAAACGCTGCTGTTGCCTCATCTGGGATTCCAGGATTCTGCGTTCCTTTTCAGCTTTCTTTCGCTCGGTAATGTCGCGTACCGTGCTGGCAAAAAGGGTATCCCCACAATCTGGGAGCCCCACACTAGAAACGGACACTTCGCAGGGGAAGACAGAACCGTCCTTACGTACGGCTTCGTACTCATTTGTATCCCCAACGGTCGGTAAACGCCCCGACTGCTGATAAGCTTTTAGAACTTCCGAAAATTGAGCCTTTCCCGACTCTGACATGAACAAGCGCAGGCTTTGTCCGATTACCTCTTCGGGTTTCCAACCGAAGACCCGATCCACCGAGTCGCTCACCAGGGTGACAATGCCCTTTTCATCGGCACAAATAATTGGATCCATGGAGGCGTCGAGAATCGAGCGGAGTCGAGTTTCGCTCTCGCGCAATACGTTTTCCGCATGCTTGCGACTTTCCACATGCCCCCACTCGCGCAAACTGCGCTCCGCGATATAAGGCATATTTGCAAGGGTTTCACCGGATTTAACCACGTAATCCAGGGCACCGGCTTTCATGGCATCCACTGCTAATTGCTCGTTACCATGACTGGTCATCATCACAATGGGGAATTGCAAGGACTCGTCTTCATCCGGCAGAAGCTCAACACCTTTTCCGTCGGGAAGCATGAAATCCAAGATGACTAGATCGAGATCATTTTGGCTTATTTGTAAGCGCGCCTCGGCCAGGCTGTTCGCCGTCAGTAAGGTCACGTGAGGGGCCTGATCTTCAAAGGATCGTAAAATCAACTCGACATGTGCGACTTCGTCGTCGACAAGCAGTACGACTTTTCTATCGACAGCCATCAACGATACCTCGCTTGTTTCTAGACCCTAGCTGCATCCCGACCTTCATCAACCAAGCTCCACTTCACCGGACTGCACAAGTTCCAACGCGATATCGACCACCTGTGGGTCATACCAAGTCCCTGCCCCATCGCGTAAGGCCTCACAACAGACCTCAATGGGCCGAGCCACTCGATACGGCCGGTGGCAGATCATGGCGCTAAGCGTGTCGGCAACCGCGATCACTCGACCCGACAAGGAGATCTCGTCTCCTTTCATTCCTCTCGGGTAGCCGCTGCCATTCAGGCGTTCATGGTGTTCGAAAATTCCGCTGATCTCCGGCCAGGGGAAGTCCACGCCAGCCAGGATTTCTCGTGCTCGATCCACGTGTGTTCGCACAAGAGCCATCTCCTCCTCCCTCAATTTTCCCGTCTTGACGAGCACGGATTGAGGGATGGCGATCTTGCCAATGTCGTGTAACAGCCCTGCCATGCGCAAACCCCGCAAGGCTTCTTTATCGAGCCCCAAGCGTTCTCCAATGGCCACTGCCATCCTGGCCACGCCCTTCTCATGCCCTTGGGTATAGGGATCCACCGCGCTCATGGCATCAGCTAACACTTCCACGGTTCGCTGAAAGCTGTTCTCGAGCCGCGTTTCAGATAGCTGCCTCTCTTCTTCCATCCGTTTCCGTTCGGTTACGTCGCGACAAATCACTACTACGCGCGTGTCATCGGACAAATGAGAAAAGGAACTGCCCTGGCTCTCGATCCAGAGCCAACTCCCATTGGCATGCTGTAACCGGTGTTCGATGGATCGCAGAATCGAAGGGTTCACTAAATTCCCAAAAAGCTGCTCAAAGTGATACTTGTCGTCGGGGTGCAGTAAGTCCAGCAGACAACGCCCGGACAACTCTTCACCAGAAGTAAACCCGAGAATCTCCTGGGTTCGCGGACTGGCATATTGAATCATGCCATCCAGAGTCGCCTCGATGATCATGTCGCTGGAATGCTCCACCAAAGAGCGAAATCTGTGCTCACTCGTGGCCAGGCGACTTTCTGCCAAACGATGATTTTCGATGTGACCCCACTCGCGAATCACCCGTTCTGCGATTTGAGGCATCTTGGCAAAGGCGTCGGCACTTTTGACCACGTAGTCCAGCGCTCCAGCTTTGATAGCCTCCACAGCTATTTTTTCCGTACCGTGGCTGGTTAAGATGATGACTGGAAATCCGATGGAACCCTGGTTGGCCGTCAGCAAATCGATCCCTCTTCCATCGGGAAGTAGGAAATCCAAAATCAATAGAGATGGGGGTTCTTCCTCGATAAGCGCACGTGCTTTAGCCAGCGTACCCGCTAGACAAAATGATGTCTCCGGCTTATGCATCTCGAAGGCATGCTCAATCAATCGGGCATGCGCTTCCTCATCCTCAACGAGAATAATGCGTCTCACTTCATATCCTCAGACCTGCGCATGTACTACTTTGTGAAAACTTGAGATCACCTACCGTCGCCCCAAGGGAAATAATTCCAACCCAACCAATAGAATCCAAGATCATCCATCATTTCGGTGAACTTCATAAAATCTACGGGCTTTACCAGATAACTGTTCGCGTGATATTCGTAGGCACGCGCCACGTCGGTTTCTGCCGCAGAAGTGGAGAGAATGACCACCAGGGTTCTGGAGATCTCCTCTGCGCTGCGAACCTCTTTCAATACCTGCAGGCCATCGATTTTGGGCAGCCGCAAGTCCAAGAGAACAACATGCGGCCGTGGGCTGCTCTCAGGGTCGGAATAATCCCCCCGGCGCAGTAGATAATCCAAAGCCATCTCACCATCGGTCACATGAATAATCCGATTCGCAACTCGGTGATCCTCGAAGCTGCGTTTAACCATTTCTGCATGAGCCAGATTGTCCTCAACTAGCAGGACGGTAAGCGGTTCACCGTGCGCAGTTTCGCTACCCATTTTTTGCTCGCTCCTCTTCATCTACTTCATCTACTACCGGAATGGTGAAGCACAAGCTTGAACCATAGCCCTCGCCTTCGGACTCCACCCAGATCTCCCCATCATGAACCTCAATAATTCGCTTCACAAGAGCCAAGCCAATTCCCGTGCCGTCAATTGTCTGATTGAGCCGGTCAAACAGCCCGAATACAGTATCATGGTAACGTGGGTCAATGCCAATGCCATTATCCCGAACAAAGCATACCTGCTTACCCTGATCATCCCTGACTGAAATCTCGACGCAAGGTGACTTTTGATCTCCCATAAATTTAATAGCATTCTCAATCAGGTTCTGAATCACCTGCTCAAATCGCGCATGATCCACAAAAGCCACAGGCAAGTTCGGATCCACCTTGATTTGAACCCCTCTTTTATCAATGATGCCACTGAGCAAACGAACCACATCGTTCACCAATTTGAATAAGCTGACTTTTTCAGACGGGTTGACGATCCGTCCTACCCTGGAGAGCGCCAATAGGTCCTCAAGCAAGAAGCCCATCTTCTCGACTGCATTTTCGATGTGCTGAATATCAGCTTCGATGCGCCCCTCGTTGCTAACTTCGATGTCCTTCTGCAACAAGCCCAGAAAGCCACGGATGGTAATCAAGGGGCTCTTGAGATCGTGGGATACCGTGTAGGTGAATTGTTCCATTTCAGCGTTCCTCACCTCCAATTCACCAATCAGGGTTTCCCTTTCCTCCTCTGCTCGTTTCCGATCCGTCAGGTCCGTCAGGGTTCCGATGTACCCGAGAAAACTCCCCCGATCATCAAATTCCGGCTTGGCCTGAGCCAGCACCCAAGCCACCTCCCCATCCTCATGCAAATACCGGTATTCCTCTCTGAGGGGGAGTTCATTTTGTGACGCCTCCTGCCACAGGTGAAACACCCTTGCTCGATCTTCCGGATGAAGACCTGTGAGCGGACCTTTGAGTTGAAACTCTTCGAGTGAAAGCCCGGAAATTTGAGCTGATCGCTCATTCATATAGGCGATTTCGCCATGGGTATCGAAGCGCAATAGCCCTACAGGCGAAGCCTCTGCCAGGGTTTGATAGCGCTCTTCGCTCTCGCGCAAGGCACTGGAAGCCTGTTCAATCTCTCCGACCATGTGGTTGAAAGAATCAACGAGGTCACCGATTTCATCGTGATTGTATTTTGGGGCTCGAACGGAAAAATCCTGTTCCAAGGAAATGCGTTTGGTCACGCGAGCCAATGCAAGAATGGGTTCAACCATGCCCCCTTGTAGCTTGGACGACAACAAGACCGCCGCAATGCAGGAGAACAACGCGATGCCCATAAGGATCTGGCCAGAATAGTAGAAGAATTCATTCAGCTCAGAAAAATCAGCTTGAATGGTCAGGGTTCCGAGCTTGCGACCGCCAACTTCAATTGGACTAGAATGCAGCAGATAGCCAAACATTACCTGGCCCCCTACAACCCCCTTCTTCGTTTCCTCACCTATGCTGACATGGCCTTCAAAGCCATCGCGCACGTAAGAAGCAAACTGCTCTCCTTCACTGGTAAACACCATGGCTGCAACAATGGAAGGCTTCGCCTCCACACCGTCGATGATTTTCTCTGCAGCCAGTTGGTCGCCAAAGGCCACGGCCGCAGTGATGTTGTTTGCGAGAATATCGGAGACGACACCCAGCTCGTTGGCTGAGATCTTGCGCAGGGCATAGCGCCCGTAGACCCCCGTAGAGATCGCTGCCATCAAAATCGCACCCGCAGTGGTGATAACGATGAGAAGGCCCAATTTCCTCCGTATCGCGAGATCACGAAGGCTACTCACTGACTAAGTCCTGTCATCCAAAGTGTCCTTGTCACTCTGTGGCCTCAACCCGTGCTTCCCCGGTACAATTTCCCGAAAAATGAATTGACTGGGAAAACCACATAACCCCCAAGCATCGCTTCGACTTTTGTCAGCCTGCTGCGAGTCTCCGCATGTCATCCTATTCTACAGATCCTTGAAAGAGTAGGTATACTAGCGCTCAGAAAAAGAAACCTGGCCTTACGGGAGCCTGTGTTGGAAATATCTAGCCTTAGCCTCAGCCTTGGGTCGGTAGACCCTAAGGGTACGCCTTTGTCTGCGTGTCAGAGGCGTAACCGTCGGCATGTCCCCGTTTTGTCTAAGCTTATTACATTTCTAGCCTTGATCCTTTTCGCAGAGGTTTTCGCCACTTCCGCACAGGCCGCAGAAAACTATCCCGAAGGCGCTGTGAAGGCGGTCATGCTTTACAACCTCCCCGACTTCACCGAGTGGCCTGCCAGCGAGCTCAAGGAATCTGACACCGAGATCAAGGCCTGCCTTCTCGGAAAGCCGCCTTTTCAAAAACACTTCAACTTGTTTCAGGGTCGGCCGCTTAAAGGCAGGACCCTCGACATACGTTCCATCGACGACCCGAAACAGGCCACGAATTGTCATCTCGTTGTCATCACACCAACCAGCAAGAAACAGCTCTCGTCTATTCTTGATTCATTGTCGGGGACGAGTGTCCTGACCATCAGTGACAGCCCCGGCTTTGCCGCCGCAGGAGGCATGATTGAACTAACGACTGTGGATCAACGTATTCGACTGATCGTCAATCTTGCCTCTGCTAAAAAAGCAGGCCTCCAGTTGCACTCCAGCCTACTCGACCTGGCAACCATTGTTGGGAACTCCAACGACGATCAATAAGCGCTATCTACAAACCCCTTTGCTAGACTGCAACACCAGTTGAAGCAGGGGCTCGAGAAACTACTTTGCGCAGATTCCGAAAACAATGTGATCGTTTTTTTGAATACTGGGGAAGCTATTGCTTCCGTTATCGCTGGCTGGTTCTCGCCACGAGCCTTCTTCTTGCCAGCGGCTTGATTGCGCAACTGCCTCGAATCACAGTGGACACCTCCACCGAAGGCTTCCTCCGCCCCAATGATCCGACACTGCTGACGTACAACGACTTCCGGGATCAGTTTGGACGAGACATCCCTATCTTGTTGGCCATCGGCCCCATAGAAGTCTTTGAACACGATTTTTTAAAGACCCTGCAAGCACTCCACGGCGAACTCGAAGAGGTCCACAAGGTTCACGAGGTCACCAGTCTGATCAATATCCGAGAAACACGCGGAGAGAAGGATCAGTTGATTGTCTCCGACTTACTGGAAACCATTCCCGGATCCGAGGAAGAGATGCTGGCCTTGCGGCAGCGAGTGCTGTCCAACCCGCTCTACAGCGGGAACATCATCTCCCCCGACGGGCGAATCACCCTGTTGACACTGGAAACGGATACCTACAGCTCGCTTGAGGCTACCAGGACCGACTGGGAAGATTTTGATAGCGCTGAGAATTCACCGAGTGCCAGCGAGCCTCAGCCTGCCTATATCACGGGGAAAGAAAATTTAGAGATTGTGAGGGATGTACGGGAGATTGTTCAACGCTACGACGGGCCAGACTTCCCGATTCAAACCACCGGCAGCCCTGCGCTTTCAGAACAACTCCAGTTCTACATTGGCAATAACATGAAACGCTTCATGTTGCTCGGGCTCATGACCATCGCCGGCTTTCTCTATTTCTTGTTTCGACGACTTTCTGCCGTCTTGTTACCCATGTTGGTCATCGTTTTAAGCTTACTGTCGACTTTGGGGTGCATGGCCCTGGCCAAAGTCCCCATCACGGTTCCCTCCCAGATTCTTCCCTCCTTTCTTGTGGCCGTAGGCGTCGGCTACACCGTTCATTTGCTGGTGGTATTCTTTCAAGACTTTGATGAGTCATCGAACAAGGAAGAGAGTCTGGCTTCAGGTTTGGCGCACTCCGGTGTACCCATCGTCATGACAGCCATCACGACGATTGCAGGTCTTCTTTCCTTTACCGTCTCAGACCTGCTCCCCATTGCGCACTTTGGCGCATTTTCAGCCCTCGGCGTCGGCATGGCTCTGCTTTACACGCTCACTCTTCTGCCCGCCCTACTCGCCATTGCCCCGCTTCGCCCCAAGGCCCCCAAGTGTAAAGGCAGCGAAGCCGACAAAGAGCCTTCCAGACTCGATGACTTCCTTCTTTCTTGCGCCGAACTCGGATGCAACCATCCGTGGAAGATTGTGTGTGGTCTGGTCGTCATTGTGGTCATTGCAGTATGTGGCGCGGCCCAATTGCGCTATTCCCACATGCCCCAGGAATGGCTTCCGGACACTGACCCGGTGAAGATCGCAACAGACTTTGTCGATGAAGAATTTCTCGGTTCCGGACGAATTGAACTCGTCATCGATACCCAGCGTGAGAATGGAATCCAAGAGCCCGAAGTCCTTCGGCGCATGGAATCCATCGCTGCGCTTGTTGAGCAAATCGGGCTTGAGCAAGACAATCGATTGGGCAAAACCATTTCCCTGCTAGATATCATCAAAGAAACCAACCAAGCCTTGAACGAGAACCAGCTCGCGCATTACAAGATTCCCACTGATCGCGAACTCATCGCCCAAGAATTGTTGCTATTTGAAAACAGTGGAAGCGACGACCTCGAAGAATACACGGACTCCCAATTTTCACTGGCGCGCATGAGCATTCGAGCCAAACGCGTCGACTCCTTTATCAATATCGATTTCTTTGATGAGATTGAACAGGAGTTCAAAGACATCATCGGCGACCAGGCCGAAGTCCGAATGACGGGGCTGCTCGTCCTGATGTCAGCCGCCATGAAAGCGGTGATCTTCAGTCTCTCGCGCAGCTACGGCATTGCCCTGATGTTGATTACGCCCTTGATGATGCTGTTGATCGGTAGCGTGCGCGGTGGGCTCATCAGCATGGTCCCCAACATCACGCCCATCCTGATGACACTGGGGCTCATGGGCTGGTTCGACCTCCCCATGGATATCTTCACTCTGCTCATCGGTGCCATTGCCATTGGCCTGGCTGTCGACGACACCATTCATTTCATCCACTCTTTCCAACGCTATTATCATGAATCGGGAGACGCCGAGTGGGCGATTCAACAAACCATGCGAACCACTGGAAAGGCTCTGCTCTTCACCTCTCTTGTCTTGGCCACCGGGTTTTTCATCTTCATGCTGTCGTCCATGTCCAACCTGTTCAATTTCGGCCTGCTCACGGGATTCGCGATCTCAGTGGCATTTTTATGCGATGTCACTGTCACACCGGCCCTATTAATCCTGGCTTCTCGCACGAAAAAGCCCTGGAATCTGGGCCAGCGAGACGAGCTTTCCGACGCGTGACCTTTCATCCGAAAGACTGGCCATAGACTGACGGCGGGGGGCTCCGCTAACCTTCGGACCCCAATCCAGGATACAGATTAGCCAGAGGACGCACCGGTACATGAGCAGCAGTGAAGAGACACCTAGCAATTTCATCTACGACATCATCCGTGATGATCTCAAGTCAGGAAAGAACGACGGTCGTCTGATGACGCGCTTTCCTCCTGAGCCCAATGGATACCTTCACATTGGCCATGCCAAATCCATTTGCGTCAATTTCAATGCCAGGACCTTGAAAGAAGGTGCCATATGTAACCTGCGCTTTGACGACACCAACCCCGCTGCCGAAGACGTGGAGTATGTTGACTCCATTAAAGAGGATGTACGCTGGCTGGGCTTTGATTGGGGAGGAAATATTTTCTTCGCCTCCGACTATTTCGAAACGCTTTATCAATTCGCCCAGCGCCTGATTCAGGATGGGAAAGCCTATGTCGACAGCCAGAGCATCGAAGACATTCGGAAAAACCGAGGGGATTTTTACAAGCCCGGGGTCAACAGCGCTTACCGTGATCGATCGGTGGAGGAAAACCTGGATTTGTTTCAACGGATGAGGGCCGGCGAGTTCGACGAAGGCAGTCATGTGCTGCGGGCCAAGATTGACATGGCCTCACCAGACTTAAACCTTCGAGACCCCTTGATGTACCGTATCCGCAAGACGACCCACCATCGCACGGGAGACGCCTGGCCCATCTACCCCATTTACGACTTTGCCCATGGCTTGAGCGATGCCATTGAGGGCATCACCCACTCCATTTGCACCTTGGAATTCCAAGACCACCGCCCCCTCTACAACTGGTTCGTTGAGAACACAGGTCCGGGAAATCAACCCCAGCAAATCGAATTCGCCAGGCTCAATCTCACCTACACGATCCTGAGCAAGCGAAACCTGCAGAAACTGGTCGAGAGCAAGCGGGTCGGCGGCTGGGATGACCCGCGCATGCCCACTGTAAGTGGTCTCCGGCGGCGGGGGTATACAGCTGCGTCCATTACCAATTTCTGCGAGCGCATCGGTGTCACCAAACGCGATACCGTCGTCGACGTTGGACTTTTGGAACACAGCATTCGCGAAGATTTGAACGCGAAGGCACCGCGCGTCTTAGCCGTTCTGCGTCCCTTGCGCGTCGTCATCGAGAACATGCCTGAGGGCGAAGTCCATGAATTCGAGGCCCCCTATCACCCCAAGGATGAAAGCTTTGGCAATCGAATTGTTCCGCTCTCACGCGTGATCTACATTGAGCGAGATGATTTCCTGGAAGACCCCCCTGGAAAATTCAAACGTCTGGCACCGGGCCGTGAGGTACGCCTTCGCTACGCCTGTCTGATTACCTGCAACGAGGTTGTCAAAGACGACGCGGGTGAAATCATCGAACTGCGCTGTACCTGGGACCCTGAATCTCTGGGTGGCATGCCCGCCGACGGTCGCAAGGTCAAAGGAACTATCCACTGGGTCTCTGCTGCGCACGCGATTCCTGCCCGGGTGAACCTTTACGATCGACTATTCAATAAAGAAAATCCCATGTCCAATCCTGATGGCGTAGACTTTCTTGATAACTTAAATCCGGACTCCATGGAGACGCTCAACGAATGCCTTGTCGAACCCAGCCTCAGCAGCGCGAAACCGGGCGATCACTTCCAGTTTGAACGCACCGGATATTTCAATCTCGACCCTCTAGCCGCTAAAGGTAGCTACCAATTTAATCGAACCATCACCCTGCGCGATACGTGGGCGAAAAAGGGTTCCTGACAATGAGATTCGGTGACGTCAATACTGAGATTGAAACACTTGGACCCCCCTGTGTTCCCTCCCCACTACTTGAAAACGAGGCTAAGGGTTCCCTTGCTTCTTTTGTCGCCGAGGACGACCGCGTCATTGTCGATGTGAACGCGAAGCGCCACAAGCAACGTACTCAAGAAGGTATCGAACCGCTTTGTTTTGAACTCGCTGGCCCGCGAGAGCAACTCTTCTTCAACCCCGCCAATGTCAAAGCCGGTTTGGTTACCTGTGGTGGCCTGTGCCCTGGCTTAAACGACATCATTCGTGCTGTGGTGCTTGAGCTTTATCATTGCTACCACGTCGAAGACATCTTCGGGTTTCGCCATGGCTTGCAGGGGTTCATCCCTTCCTACGGGCACGAAGTTGTCCATTTGGGCCCGAAAAGCGTGGCACCGATCCTCGACCTGGGCGGAACCATTCTCGGCTCTTCACGTGGACCTCAAAATATCGACGACGTCGTCACTCGCTTAGAAGAACTTGGCATCAATATCCTCTTCATGATCGGCGGCGACGGCACCCTTGTCGCATCCATGAAAATCGCAGAGGAGGTGTCCCGTCGAGGCCTCCCGATTTCAGTCATCGGCATTCCCAAAACCATTGACAACGATATCTACTTGCTGGCCCGCTCTTTTGGTTTCGACACCTCCGTGGGAATCGCAACTCGATCTATTGAGGCAGCTCACAACGAAGCCCGAGGCTATGTGAACGGCATCGGATTGATTAAGTTGATGGGTAGAGAATCCGGGTTTATCGCAGCGAGTGCAGCCCTGGCGAGACAAGATGTCAACTTCGTACTTATTCCGGAGGTTGATTTCGACCTGGAGGGACCTTCTGGCTTTCTGGATGAGCTTGAACAACGACTGGCAGATCGCAAGCATGCCGTCATCGTCGTCGCCGAAGGCGCCGGACAGAAGTTTTTTAGCGAACAAAAAAATGAGAGAGACCCATCAGGGAACCCTGTTCTGCACGATATCGGTACCTTTCTAAAACAAAAAATCAATGAACATTTTTCCAAGAAAAATATCGACATTGCCCTGAAATATATCGATCCCAGTTACATTATCCGAAGCTTACCGGCCAACCCCAACGATCGAATTTTCTGTAGTTTTCTTGGAAGAGACGCCGTTCATGCCGGCATGGCTGGAAAGACCAATATGTTTGTCGGCAACTGGAACAACCACTTCGTGCACGTCCCCATCAGCGCCTCCGCGGGGTTGCGAAAGAAAGTGGAATCTAGCGGAAAACTATGGCGCACGGTCCTTGAAGCCACAGGACAAGGCTCCCTCATCTCAACAGGCTGAACCCGAAGCAGAGAGCCTGAAAGAACTCAGAGCTCCTTTCAATATTTTATCGCCGACCAAGCTGAAAGACGCTGCACTCCTCTGCTTTATACGTGTTAGTATGCGTTAGTAGGCATTGACAGATCTCAGTTTTGCAGAGGGAGAGCCCACCTCATGACCCCCCAAAAAAAGCTTGCCGTCGACATCATGATTCGAGACATCATCAAAGTTGATCCTCTTACACCGCTCACTGATTTGAGCCGATTGTTCGTCGAAGAAGAAATAAGCGGTGCACCGGTCACCGACGAAGAGGGGCGGCTGCTAGGGGTGGTCTCGGCCATGGACGTGCTGCGCGTGATCGAACAAGAACACGACTCGCCTTCCAACGACCCCACCTACTTTCGCGAGACCCTTGAGTTTTCAGGCCCCGACTGGATGCCTGTCGCTGAAGACTTCCAGGATCGCCTGGCCGAGCTTACCGTTTCTGACGCCATGCAAACTTCGGTGGTTACCGTCCATGAAGAAACCCCCATCCGTGAGGTCGCGAAGCTTCTGAGTAGCTACCGGATTCACCGCGTACTCGTCGTTCGTGAGGATTTCTTGGTGGGCTTGATCACCACATTTGAATTGATTTCAGAACTCTAAAAGTTTTAGTTCAGTCGCCAAATCTCTTGATGTAGGATGGCCTGGAAGTGATCGGCCATTTCACCATGGGGATCTCTCATTCATGGCGCATTACAACTACGAACGGCTCTCCGATCGAGACAACGCCTTTCTGATTTGGGAACGACCTGGTTTACCCATGCACGTCGGCTTGCTTCAGATTTTTGAAGCCAAACCCCTTAAAAACAAGCATAACGGCGTCGATTTTGAGGCCATTCGGCGACTGGTGGAGGCCATGCTTTACCGTGTCCCGCGCCACCGCCAAAAATTGGCATGGATCCCTGTCGATCGACACGCGGTATGGATTGATGACCCTCACTTCAACCCCAAATACCATATTCGGCACACCAGTCTGCCCCGACCCGGAACAGAATCCCAATTAAAGGAATTCATGGGGCGAATCATGGCGCAACCCCTGGATCGGGCCAAACCACTCTGGGAACTCTGGGTCGTCGAGGGCCTGGGCAGCGCGCGCTTTGCCATCATCCTGAAAACCCACCACTGCATGGATGACGACGGGCTTGCGGGGATGGGACTCGTCAGCAAGATATTTTCTTCCAATCCTCACTCCGAGATTCCCACTGTGCCAGCGTTTCACCCCCGTCCGGTACCCCCGGGCCTCGATCTTTGGAAAGATGAAATCAAGCTGCGTGCCCTACAACCACTGTGGGCCTCCCGAGACTTGGGCCAGCTTCTTCGTAAAGCAAGCGATGTCAGCAGGGATTTTGCAGAACACGCGCGTGGCCTCGGCGATTTCTTGGGCTGGAAGTTTTCTCCCGCCTCTGCCTCTCCCCTCAATGGGCCCGTCGGCCCCAATCGCCTTTTTGAGGGCATCCAAATCCCCTACGCCGAATTCAAGGAGGTGAACCACGCCCTCGCCTCTTCAGTAAACGATGTGATTTTGGCAACCGTAACAGGCGCTCTGCGCAACTACATGCTGGAACACCAGGTGAACCCCGATGCTCTCGATTTTCGCGTCGAGGTTCCCGTTGATGTGCGCCACAATGAGGACTCCGCCTCGGGTAGCGACATTTCGTCCTGGATTGTACCCATGCCTCTTTCCGAAGCAGACCCCCTTCAGCAGGTCGAAGCGATTCGCGAAGCTACGAAAACCGTTATGCACAGTGATCACAACGAAGTCATCGATACACTCTATAGCTTCCTGGACTGGCTTCGCTTCGACGTACAGTCTGCCTCAAAGACTGCTGTGAATATGATGGTCGGCGCGATCCCAGGCCCACGGACCCCACTCTACCTCTTGGAATCACGCATGCTCGAGGCCTACCCCCTGATTCCCTTGTTCGACAATCTGGGCCTGAGCATTGGTATCTACAATTACGACGGGGTCGTCTTTTGGGGACTCAATGCCGATTACGATCGCATCCCCGACCTCAAGCGCTTTGCCGATCTTATCCAAAGTTCTTTCGACAGCATTCTAGAAGCCGCCAAGCAGAGAACGGCAAAGGCCAC
This sequence comes from Pseudomonadota bacterium, assembly GCA_003353845.1. Taxonomy (GTDB): domain Bacteria; phylum Myxococcota_A; class UBA9160; order UBA9160; family JADFDR01; genus GLO-12. The sequence goes on from PIVT01000003.1 coordinate 70,868, forward strand.
TCCTCAAAAGAGCAGACCCAAGCCCACTCGAAGGCCTTCTCAAATTCATTCTACCCGGGCTTGAGTTTCCACTTCGAGCCTAGCCCGCAGGACTATTGGTTCTTCCTTCAAAATCGCTATCTACACGAATCTTTCCATAGGCTTCAATGGCCGGTGCCATCTCCTTGGGTGTACTCGCATGAAGTACGATGCCGTCGGCACCTGCCTTGAACTGATCCTGAAAACGCTCGGCACATTGCTCGGGGGTTCCCACAGCTGCTGGCAACCACTCTTCAGGAATCTCTTTGGCCAACTCCGCCAGCTGCTCTGTGCTGCAGAGACTGTCCACCCCCCCCAGTAGATTTGCAACGATGGGATGTTTGCGAAAATCTTCAAGCACTTTGGGATCCCAACCATTCACTTGGACCAGCATCTCCGCGTAAATCGGTGCCTGCATATAAGTCGCCATACGCGCAACGATGTAATGCAAGCGCTGTTCCTCGCTGAGGTTGCAACAGGTCGCCAGCACGGTCCAAACCTTTACCGAACCAGGTTCCCGACCTGCAGCCTCTTCGCCCCGCCTGACATGCTCAATGCAGCGCGTCACCGTTTCGTCGCTAAGAAAGGTCGTGAGTAAAACAGCATCGAAATGCTTACCCGCAAACTCCATGGTCTTGGGGCCAATACCACACATGACAAGGGGAATCTTTTCATCCAACCAATCCGACATGTGTAGATACGGAAATTTTCCGGCAGGTCCATCGTGACCCATCACTCTCCCACCAGACCAGAGCGTTCGCCAAATTCCAATGACATCTTCCATCTGAGAAAAATTAATTTTGGGCAAGCCCCACATGCCCATGCGGAAATCAAATCCTCGACCAATCCCCAAGGCAAAGCGGCCCCCTGTCATGCGACTAACAGTTGTCGCGAGGCCAGCTGTCACGATGGGGTGTCGCGTATTGTGATTCGTCGCACCTGTACAAACAAAAAGATCCTTCGAACATGCTCCGGCAGCTCCACACAGGGCCCCAATCTCTTTCACATCGAAGCGCTCCGAAATCCAAGCCGATCCCAACCCCAGTGCTTCCGCATCTGCGATTTCCGTAATTAGATCCGCAGGCGTCCTGGTATGCCCGGCCAAGGTGTAGAAGCCCAATTCAGGGAACTTGGATGTCATCGGTCAGAAACTCCTTCGGTTTTGGCGGTGAACGCTGCCATCGTCCAACCCGCCTTTGAGGTCGGTCAAGGCTTGGATGTTTAGAGCATCTCTAAATCCTAAAAGCCCGAAAACGGCTCAAGGAGCGTATCAGGATTGGGGGTTCAGCGCCCTTGGTGTGGCAAGAGAGCGCACCCGTCCCAGGCAAGCTGCCTCGTAACCAACCGGAAATAATATAAAAAGTTTATCTTTTCACATTTTTCTATTTTGAAAACGCTTGTCATTTTCATTTGTGGTGCTAAAACTACTCCTCATAAAAGATCGGCCAGGATGCCGGTCCATACCAACACTCTTTTCGGAGCTTAGAGATGACCACAAGTAAAACCACCCTGAATGCAGCCTTCTTGCTAATCCCTGCCCTGTTCCTCGTCGCCACGCTCGCCCAAGCCGCCGAAACTCCCCCAAGCAACGCCGAAATCTGGCAGATCTTGCAGGAGCAACGAGAACTCATTGAGGCCCAAACCAAAGAGATCCAGCGACTCAACGAAAAGCTGGAGGCCACGGGGGAAATCGTAGACCGTGTCGAGCTACAAGCCGCAAGCGCTGAAGGGGCTCACCCCTTTGCCAACACCACCATTGGCGGGTATGGCGAGTTGCACTACAACAATCTCACGAATCAAAAGAGTGGTGGAGACAACAAAGACGAGCTTGATTTTCATCGCTTTGTGCTCTTCTTCGGGCACGAGTTCAACGAAAATATTCGCTTCTTCTCCGAATTAGAGTTGGAGCACTCGATCTCCGGGGATGACCAGAACGGAGAGGTTGAACTGGAGCAAGCCTTTCTTGAGTTCGATCTTTCCGAGCGATACACCGCCAAGACAGGCCTTTTCCTCATGCCCGTTGGTATCCTCAACGAGACCCATGAACCCACTACCTTTTACGGTACCGAACGAAACCCTGTTGAGAAGAACATCATTCCCAGCACCTGGTGGGAAGGTGGCGCTCTCTTCAATGCCAGGGTCGGCAACGGATTCAGTTTCGACCTCGCTGCTACCTCGGGTTTGAAAACCGATAACTTTTCCATCCGAGGCGGTCGGCAAAAGGTATCCAAGGCCGATGTGTCTGACGGGGCCTTCACCGGCCGAGCCCTCTGGCGCGGCATTCCCGGTGTCGAACTGGGCCTGACGGCTCAATACCAAGAGAACCTTGCAGAAGACGGAATCCAGAGCACCTCGGCAACACTGCTCGAAGCTCACACCGTGATTCGCCGCGGACCCTATGGGTTGCGCGCACTTTACGCACGCTGGGATCTCGACTCCGACGCTGCTGAAGTGGGCGGCAAAGATGAGCAATACGGTTTCTATGTAGAGCCTTCCTACCAGATCAATGAACAATGGGGAACCTTCGCTCGCTTTAACGAATGGAACACCGCAGATGGAAGCGACGCGACGACCGATAATAAATACCAGCAATGGGACGCGGGCGTCAACTACTGGCCCCACCCCAACGTGGTACTCAAGTTCGATTACCAGAACCAGGATGCACCGAAGGGCAAGGATGAGTTCGATGGATTCAACTTAGGGATGGGATACCACTTCTAAAGTGAAACGAAAAGGCACCTCAACAGCGCGGGGTCACAGACCCGGCGAACTCTTGGGCAGAGTCGTTCACCTGACACTTCTTGTGTTCATGGCAACGGCTCTGCTCAACAGCATTTCGGATTTAGCTACGGCGAATTCCGGGGTTTATCTCAGCCAAGAAGATTTTCTTACCCAGTCCTATCCCCAAGGCGTTCCTGAAGTACAAGTGGTTTGGGTTACGGGAGAACTCAAAGAGGCCATCACGGAGGCCCTGGGACACGAACTCGGGCGTCTTCGCATGCGCTATTGGGACGATGGCGAGCGAACAGCGTGGGTCCTGGAAGAGCTTGGAAAGGAAGAGCTCATTACCGTAGGAATCACAGTCCGTTTGGGAATCATCGACCAATTGGACATCTTGGTTTACCGGGAGAATCGTGGTTGGGAAGTTCGCCTGCCCTTCTTTACAAAGCAATTCTTCGGCATCACCCTGGATGAGGAAAATGCTCTAACACATAATGTCGACGGGATTTCGGGAGCCACCATGTCCGTAGATGCCGTAAAAGCCCTGGCCAAAGTTTCCATCCTCCTCGATCAACAAGTACAAGCGGAAAAATTCGGTGGCTAGAATGAATGTCTCGACACGCCAACGCTATGTAAAATCTCACCGCCTACTAGGATCCTGGGCCACCCTCGTCATCGTTTGGGTCGTACTAAGCGGCTGGATCCTCAATCACAGTCAGCGCCTCGGCTTAGATCAGGTTCAAATTTCGTCTGCCATTCTTCTCAACTGGTATGGGATGACGCCCGAGGGTGAACTGCACGCTTTTACTTTGGCTGACCACTGGCTCACAGAGCTCGACCATACGGTTTTTCTAAACGGGGAACCGATCATCACCTTGAACGCGCCACTTCTTGGAGCTGTTCAACTTGAAGAGTTCGTTGCTTTTGGTTCCGAGCAAGAAATAGTGCTGGGAATTCTCGACCAGAAACTAGAAATCGTCGACCGACTTCAACGGGACGCTTTACCGGGCCCCATTATCAGAGTAGGTGTGCGTGAGAATAAGGAACTATTGATCGAAACCCAGGGTGGAATTTTCAGGGCTAATGGGGATTTTATCCGTTGGAGCCCGGTCGATGCTGATTTGGCCATGAACGGAACCAACTGGAGCAACCCACAAAAGGCTCCCGAAGACCTCAGGGATACCGTCCTGAAGAATTACCGAGGAGAAGGGGTCTCCTTGTCACGGCTCATTACCGACCTTCACACAGGCCGTTTGTTTGGCGGCTTTGGATTCCTACTCACAGACCTGGCCGCCATCGTCATTTTGGTTTTGACGATCACGGGGTTCATCAATGGGTTGACGCGTAAGAGATAATTTGAGACGAGTGCTGCACTATTCCCGGTTGAAGTAGTGAATCATCTTCCATAGCAAGCGAGGGAAGTATCGGCGCATGGCCATGACAAACTTGGCTTCGCCGCCAGGCAGTAAGATTTCAACCTTTCGCTTCAGCCCTTTCTCTACCTCATCCACAATGAATTCAGGATCTGCAAAACGCTTTTTCTCAATGGAGTCACGCACACTCTTTGGGTTGGAGGTCTCCACTGCTTGTTGCAATAAGGGGGTGTCTACCAGGGGTGGGCAAACCAACATAATCTGAACCCCGCGGCCTCGATTTTCCTCAATCAATATTTCGGTGTAAGCATTAACCGCGGCCTTGCTCGCGCAATAAGCACCACACTCGGGAACCAGCACAGAACCTCCCGTTGAACCGAATACCACAAGTTCACCGGCACCCTTTTCGAACATGGCTGGCAAGACCGACTTAGTGACATTGACCGTTCCGCCATAATTGATTCTCATGAGCTTGTGAATTGTTTCCGTCTCTTGCTCGGCCAGGCACGCCGTGGGCATAATCGCCGCGCAGTGTACAACTCGATGGATAAATCCGAACTGAGCACGCACCTCGGCCAACACGCCCTCGAATCCTGCCAGGTCGGAGACATCGCACAGGAAGGGGAAGATATTCGAGGATTCCTGCGGGAGGGACTCAAGCCCTGCGGAATCCAAATCCACGACCGCGACCTTTGCCCCTTGCTTGGCCAATCGAAGTGCACAGATTCGCCCCAACCCACTGGCGCCACCTGTAACGAGTGCAACTTGTGGAGTCATCCCCTGCTCCCGTCCGTAGAGTTCCCGGCCTGGCTAGCGCTTGGACCTTCCAAGAGTGTGGGCGCACTCATTTCGAAATAGAGTTGCCCCATCCAACTCGAAAGCAAAGGTGTTTCCCCAACCTTTAGTGTCCGAAGCACATCTGCAAGAGGATGGTTCCCAAGGCTGAGTTCACCCCCGCGAAACTTGAAAGCGGCCTCTTCGTAACGCTGAGTCAGATAACCCACGTGGGGTCGCCCCTCAAAATTTGAATATACGGGCGAGGTTACCGGGTCGGGGGCCGTGGTCCCCTGCGACGCAACGGTATACGTCAAAACCTCTTGGCCCTGCATGCGCAGTGTAAAACTGGCGCGACCGCCGGTAATGGCATACTCGATTTCTTCGACGGTTTTCGGGTATCCCCACATCAAGCGCCCCGCGTCTCGAGCCAAGCTGGTGCTTACGGGGAGCTTCCAGGTGTAGGCCGGCAATTGGCCTGCAGCAAGGTCGCGCCAAACACGGAAGTAGGGAAAGCCCAACTCTTTGCCTATGGGGTTGACGAAGAAAGCGATGGCGATTTCATCATAAGCGCCGCAATCCGTATCGGTATAGTGGACACAGGAAAGAGATAACAGTGCGCGACCCGGTGCAGCTCGCACGACTTCAAAGCCACTTCCAACAAGCTGTTGATTAGCGAGAGCCGCGGGCACCAGAAAAATCCCTCCCGAGGAAGAGCCTTTCCTGAATTCTGTCGGATAGCTGAGCGTATTACCTTCTATATCAAAGCTACGACTTGGTGCTACTGTGCGTTCCTGCAACTCACACTCCTCACTCGCTTGGCCATGTCCCATCCATCCCACATGGGATTCCAGCCAGATACAGTAAAACAATTAGGTGAGAGACCCTGCTTCTCACGGTATTCTAGGGCTCTTAAACAGTGTCGCGCAAACTCACCTTGCCCGCTTGGAGTCGCAGCGCCGAATGTCCTGGATCAACCGACAAATAGAACTCAATTTTGAGTGGCTGGGCAATTTCACCTTTAATCATCCCAAACGCGTTCTCCTCTGCATCCTCCTCTTGCTGGCTGCGGTTCTAAGCCAACTGCCCCATCTCACTATCGATACCTCGCCAGAAGGAATGCTCCATCCCAATGACCCCGTGCGTCTTGAGTACAACGAATTTCGGGATCAGTTTGGAACCGATGAAATCATCCTTATCGCCGTCGAGGTCCCCGAAGAGTTAAACAAAGAGTTCCTCGCAAAATTTAGCGTCTTCCAAAACGAGATTGAGCAGAAAGTCCCTTATCTAAAAGACGTCACGAGCCTGTTCAATGCGAGAAGTACCCGTGGCGAGAACAACACACTGATCGTCGAGGAATATCTCAACGATGCCCGATCGAACAATGGAGAAATTGCCGAGAGAATTCGCAGCGCCTCCAATGACCCACTTTATCGGAATCAGTACATCTCCGAGAACGGGCGATGGCTCTCTCTTGTCCTTGAAACAGACGCGCTTCTGGAGCCCGTCAAATCCCTTGAAAATGCTGAATTTGACACTCCGAATGTCGAACCTGTCAGTCGCTACCTTTCTCCGAAGCAGAATTCGGAAATCGTCAAGATCGTTTCAGAAATCATAAACGTTTACCAAGCCCCTGACTTTAGAATCGCGTACACCGGGAACCCCGTCATTCTTGAGATCTTCAATCAAGAAACGATGAAGAACATGCTCATTACTTGCGGTGGAGCGACCGTCATTCTTGTTGTTTCGCTGATCCTTTTCTTTCGCAGACTCTCCGGCGTTTTACTGCCAATTTGCATTGTACAGTTATCAGTCCTCACCACTTTAGGTCTCATGGCCTGTTTCGGCATGCCCTTTACCATGAGTACAAATACGCTGGTACCTTTTTTGTATGCCGTGGGGATTGGAGACGCCATCCACATCCTGGCGATTTTCTATCGTCAATATGAGATGACAGAGAACAAACAAGACGCCGTTATCTATGCCTTGAAACACTCGGGGCCCCCCGTCTTTCTAACGAGCCTTACAACCGCAGGTGGGTTGATCTCCTTTGTCTTTGCCGAACGCTTTGATATCGCCCAGATGGGAATCTGCGTAGCGACAGGTGTGATGTTGGCCCTGTTTTTCACCGTCGTTTTGCTGCCATCGGTTTTGGCATTGTTTCCCATCCAACTTCATGTTGGGAACAAGAAAACTTCCAAGGCCACGAATCACATGCTCGAAGTCGTCTCTGATTTCGCCTGTGCCTATCCCAAGCAGATTCTATTGAGTGCGATCGCCGTCTTCCTGCTTGCCTTCATCCCGATATCCAGTCTTTATTTTTCCAACGACACACTTTCGCTCTTTGAAGAGGATGCGAAAATTCGCAAGGATACCATGCTCGTCGACAGGGAATTGGGCGGAGCAGGGGTTGTGGAGGTCATTGTCGACACTCACGAAGAAAACGGGTTATATGACCCGCTGATTCTTCAGACCATCGACGACAGCATCCAACAGGTCGTTCAATACACGAAATCCAACTACCCCAACACTGTGATCGAATCGGGAATTTCCATCACCGACATCCTGCGAGAAACCCATCGTGCATTACACGACAATGACCAGGCGTACTACCGTTTGCCAGCCCAACGAGAAGCCATCGCACAAGAGCTCCTTCTATTTGAAAACAGTGGTTCCGACGATTTGGAACGAGTTGTCGATTCCAAATTCAGCATGGCGCGTATCAGCATGAAGATCCCCTACGCAGACGGGGTCATTTACTATCCACTACTTCGTGAGATCGAAGCGATTTTCAAGTCTACGTTCACGAAAGCATTAAAGGCAACAGGCGCCGAGAAGATCGACATCAGCCTGACCGGCGGGATGGCTCTTGTGGGCACTTCCATTCCTCGCACGCTTCACAGTATGGGCACAAGCTATGTGATCGCGTTCATCATTGTAACCCTGCTCATGGTTCTCTTGATTGGTAATGTAAAAATTGGTCTGCTGAGCATGTTTCCCAATGTGCTTCCCATCGCCATGGTTCTCGGATTCATGGGGGCTACTTCAACACCATTGGACATGACGACGGTCATGATTGGAAGTATCGCCATTGGCGTGGTGGTCGACGACACCTTGCACTTCATGCACACCTATCGGAGATTTTACTTCGAGCTTGGGGACTCCAAACGAGCAGTGAAAGAAACCTTCTACACTTCGGGACGCGCGATGTTGATCACATCCATCATCCTCTGCGGTTGTTTTTCATCCAACATGCTGGGCACCCTGGCCAATGTAGACCGTTTTGGCTTCTTCCTGGCATTGACCGTTGCCCTTGCACTCATCGGAGATTTCCTGGTCTCACCGGCACTGGTTATTCTTTTCACCAAGAGCCATCAGCCGAACAAGGAGCCATCAGCCAAAAAAGAGCTGTGAGCCCATACTCGACAATCTCCCCCAGGTGAAAAAGGCCGTGCGCTGAGATACACGAGCGGCCTGTTGCATGCTGTGGGTAACAATCACGTGCGCGTCATCTCCAATCCAGGGCTTCGGTCAGATTTACAGCGGCTTCGGTTCGCCTATTTCTTCTTTTTGCTCTTATCCTGTTTCATGGTCACGAATGTTGTTTTTGGAGTATCAATGTCGATGGCCTGTGGGGCATGGCACATGCTGCAGTCATAGCGCGCATTGTTTACCACTTTGCCTTTCTTGTATCCCTTCACGATCCACACCATTTCAGCCTTGCCCTTCCCCATTTGGGGAGTCTCTAAGTGGGCATCAGAAAGGGGGATGTCACCTTCCACCGCGTTTTCCAGCGAGTGGCAATCAAGACACTCATTGGTTCCAATCAGAATCGGAAACATGTCTTCGATGGAATGCGAAATGCTCGGTGGTGCAGTATCCCATGCACGCTCCAACAGCTCTGATTCTCCAGCGTCCGGCTGTGGATATTCGGCCAGTTTCTGATCGCTGAGAGACAAAATAGCTGCGTCACGGAAATACACATCCAAGCCGTCCTTCTCTTCTGCCGTCTGAGCAGCCGCAAAGGGTGCTGGCATGAGAAGCGCAAACACACTGAGGGTAAGCACGGTAAACTTTCGCATTTTCATCTCCCCGTTTATCGGTCTAGTGTAAAAAACTTCACGACCCGAGTTGTAAAGCCAAGCGCATGGCTGATCCCATTGCAACGACTGCATTTCCCGTCAGTCGCCGTCATGTTTCTTCGATCCCTGACAAGTCATTCAAGTACTGCAGAGCAAGCTCCATATTCGCATCCCAATCAGGCTGCTGCGGATCGGTATGGATTGGCAAAGAACCCTTGTCATCAACAAGCTGAGGCCAAGCGCCCTCAGTGGTAGCTGCCAGGGCTAGATTGCGGCCCAGGAATCTACCCGTGAGGAATTCGCGCCTACTGACAGCCGATTCAGACATTGTGGCTCAAGCCTTTCGAACCTTGACTGCACACTTCTTGTAGTCCGTCTCCTTGGAGATGGGACAAGTCGCATCCAGGGTTAGCTTGTTGATCAATACATTCTCATCAAACCAAGGAACAAAAATCAATCCGTCGGGGGTTTTATTGCGACCTCCCGTTTCAAGCCGTGCCTTTACCTCGCCACGCCGCGACTCGATCAGAATTTCATCACCTTGCTTAACCCCTCTCGCTTTTGCGTCGGCCTCATTCATGTAACACTTGGCGTAAGGCACTGCAGCGTTCAACTCCGCAACACGCTTTGTCATACTCCCAGAGTGCCAATGCTCAAGCACGCGCCCCGTACACAACCAGAGGTTGTATTCCTTGTCCGGGATTTCGGCAGCCTCTTCGTAGGGTCGGAAAAAGATCTTCGCCTTACCGGCAAGATTTACCTTTTTGTCGCTCCCCTTGGCTTCGGGAATCGCCTTTAGCGCCTTTCCGTAGAAGCTGTACCCTGCCCCCTTTTCAACATAGGGGTCCTCACCTTCCTTGAAGCGCCAGCGCGTCTCACGGCCATTCACAACTGGCCAACGCAGACCACGCAGCTTGTGGTAGGTGTCGAAATCAGCCAGATCGTGTCCATTCCCCTGGCCGAATTGTTGATATTCATTCCACAAAGCTTTGTGCACGAAGAAGCCGCAGGATTCAGCAATCTCGTTTCGATGCCCGTTTGCAATGGGATCGCCTTCGTAGGAAATGGCCTTGTACTCAGGACGTGCAAAAAGCACATCGTAGAGTGTGTCGTCAGGGCTGTAGCCCATCTCCTTTGCTTCGCTGAGCACATCCGGAAGCTTATTCTCTTCGAATGTCCCGTCAGCCTTTAGACCGGGGAGCGGTTGCTCCTTCCACACTTCCTTTAGCTTGAAGTGCTTGGAAAACTCCATGGTCTGCCAGAGATCGCCCTTGGCCTCACCCGGTGCAGTCACCTGCTGCCGCCAATGCTGAGTACGTCGCTCGGCATTTCCGTAAGCGCCCCACTTTTCGTAAATCATGGCCACTGGCAATACCAAGTCCGCCACCTTGGCCGACACAGTGGGATAGGCGTCGGAAACAACGATGAAGTTATCTTTTTCTCGAGCCGCCTTATACCACTCATTGGCGTTGGCAAAGTTTTGGAAAGGATTAGCAACTTGGGACCAGAAAAATTTCACGTCGCCGGATCGCAACTTGCGCATCATCTTCACCGCATGCGTACCCACCTTCGGATTCAAGGTTCGGCCGGGTAAATGCCATAGCTTTTCCGTCTTCTCACGATGCCCCTTGTTGGCCACCACCATATCTGCGGGTAAGCGGTGAGCAAAGGTTCCCACCTCACGTGCGGTCCCACAGGCGGAAGGTTGTCCCGTCAAAGAAAAGGGTCCAGATCCGGGAATCGAGATTTTCCCAGTAAGCAGATGGTTCATGTAGCACTGCTCGTTCACCCAGGTACCACGCGTGTGTTGGTTGAATCCCATGGTCCAGAACGAGATCACTTTCAATTTCGGATCGGCATAGGCATCCGCCAACTCGACCAACTTGGCAACAGGCACACCCGAGAGTTTACTCACATACTCAGCAGTATAGGGCTCAACCGATGCCTTGAATTCTTCAAAGGTCGTCTGCCAGTGCTTTTTCGCAGCCTTTCCATTTTTCGCCTGCTTCTCGCGATCAGAATCGGTTGGCAACCCCCAACCAATATCCGTCATCCCTGCTGCAAAAATGGTGTGCTTCTTAACGAAGTCCCAATTCACCGCATCCTTTTCAATGATGCTGCGCGCGATAAAGTTCTGGATTGCCAGATCGGTCTGCGGGTTAAAGATCAGTTCGAGATCTGCAATATTGCTCGTACGATTCGAGTAAGTGGATAGATTAATCAGCTTGGTGTCGGGCTTTAACATCTTTCGATTGGTCACACGGGACCAAAGAATGGGATGGCACTCAGCCATGTTTGCACCCCAGGTCACGACAACATCTGTCTCTTCGATATCGTCATAGCAACCCATGGGCTCATCAATGCCGAAGGTTTGGATAAAGCCCGCGACGGCAGAGGCCATGCAATGGCGCGCATTGGGGTCGATGTTGTTGGAGCGAAAGCCACCCTTCATCAATTTGGCCGCAGCATAGCCTTCGTCGATGGTGTATTGCCCGGAGCCAAAGACCGCGACCGCACTCGGACCTGCTGCCTGATAATATTCCTTGAACTTCTGGGACATGACCTCGAAGGCTTTGTCCCAAGAAACCGGTGCGAAGTCACCTTGTTTGTTGAACTCACCATCCTTCATGCGCAAAAGCGGTTGGGTCAAGCGATCCGCTCCGTACATGATCTTGGCGTTGTAATAACCCTTAATGCAGTTCAACCCACGGTTCACCGGCGATTCGGGGTCCCCTTTTACGGCCACGATCTGATCGTCTTTGGTTGCAACCATGATTCCGCAACCGACACCACAGAAACGACAGACCGACTTATCCCACTTCCAGTCCTTTTCTGCCTTCTTTGATTTGGCTTGTGCCTGTTTGGGAACCGAGATTCCAACACTTCCGGCTACCGAGGCGGCAACCGCTGCCTTCATAAAATCGCGTCGCGTCTGGGTCATAGCTTCTCCAGGATCGTCCTTCGAACCGATGGGTCCGAAATAGATGGGTACGAACAGTTACAAAACGTATTCATAAAACTAACTTCAATCGTCAATATTGTACATTGATATTATTTTTCCCTGCCAGGGATTTTTGAACAGACTCACGCTCGTGTAAGGCGAAACCCCGGCCAAATCTAAGCCAACTCCTCTAGACAAAACTCCGCCATTTCTGCCATGACGACATCCTCTATCTCTTGTATTTCACGAACACACTCAATACTGGCATCTGCATCCAGGGCCTCAATGGTCACCACCAAGCGACCCTTGGGGTCTTCATGATGCACGTCCGCCCATTGGAATGCGGAGATACGCTTCCGAACGACGTTAAGCTTTTGAGGACTACACTGAACCACGATCCCCGAAATCAACATGAAAACCAACTCTCCCCTTTCTACTCTCTGACGGCCTAATCCTCGCAAAATAAGCTGAGCCTTCGAACCCCTTGCGACAATAAAACACGTCCATTGAGATGAGTGCTAAGCTTGTCTTTTGCGGCAAGCCGCCTCTAACAGAAATGAGTTCCAAGAGCGTGGGTTAGGGGCCACAACGGAGGCAACTCAAGATGGCAGACCTACTGGAAGGGATCCAAAAAGAAATTGAGTCTCTGAAACAAGTCCGAGACGAACTTCGGGTGAAAGCCGACCTGGCCAAAATGGAGACACGAGACCAATGGGAAGTGATCGAAAAGAAATGGCAAAGCGTTGAAGGCCAGCTCAAAGAAATCAACAAAGAGGCGAAGTCATCGGCCAGTGATATCAGCGACGCGGTTTCTCTAGTCCTGGGAGAAATCAAGGAAGGCTACACGAAGATCAAAACCCACTTCTAGCCAGCCCATGATCGACCGAATGTTCCCTACCCAGCAGCCAGCCCGCTTCGCTGCTGGGTAGCCAGCAAGGCTATATTCCTTTAGCGGGTCCTTCTACCAAACGCCTTAACTCTTCTATTCGGTCCTTTACATCTGCGGGAATATTCACACCGCCCGAACCGCTATAACCTGCCGTTGTCAGATCCTCCAGAAAGTCGAACGCACTCTGGGAAAACTCTGCATCGGGTGCCATCCGAATGGCAATTTCAAGGAAGTACTCTGTTTCCGAAATCCAGTAGGAATGGTTCACATGAGATTCGGCGACCCCAAGTAGATAAAAGGCCTCAGCCAGTTTCTCTTTCTGCTTGGGCCCTGAATCGATGTAACGGTGCAGTACCCCCGCAGCCGTCACATAATAGACAAGCGCATTTGGATCATCTGGAAAAACACTTTGCTCCCTGGCTATCTTGATCAGCCGTCTGGCTTCGGGCAATCCGCCACCCACTGGAGGAGGATTTTTTGCTAATTGATCCAAGGCTCGTGTCCACGCCTCTAGCCTGCTTTCCAAATACCCTGGGACATCCTTTCTTTGCTCGAATAGGCGCAGGCCCGCCGCCGCTCGGCTGTATTCTGCTCGTACTTGCACGGCTACTTCGAGGTAGCCTTGAAACGCACTGTCCAAGTCCATTTGCTGCGGAGTGATCTCTTCCATGCGAAACATCTGTTCATAAGTTTCCAGCGCAGCCTCAAACTGGCGCGTGGCCACCTGCAAACGAACTCGATCGGCAACACGTAGCTTTTGACTGTCCACCCCAATAAGAAACGAGCCCTGCGCCTCAAAGCCACTGTCGCTAGGTAGCTTGGTATGGCAGCCAACGCAGTTATCAATCATCTGGTGCAAAACAAATCGAGATTCAGGATAGTACCCTGCTTTATAGGCGCGGAGTGCATCTGCTGCATCCCGAAAAAAAGACTCGCGCAGAAATTTGGATTCTCCATCGAGATCTTTTCCATGCTCACTCAATTGCCTTGCGTTCTTTGACAAGGATTCCAGCGCATCTCGTATCCGTTTTCGATTTTCAGGTGCCTCGAATTCGATGGGGTCGAAACTGGCGCCAAAAGCCGTGGAGATGGCAGCAAAGTTCGCCTGCATGATGTCCTGAGTTGTAGGAGTGGGAGTTTCTGCCTGTGTGTACTGACTTGTAAATACAAACGTGGCGGTCACCACTGCAGCAAAAAAGAGTGTGAGTAGTATGACGCCGCCCCTGCCTCCAAGGCCTTGCTTCTTTTCCGCTTGAAGCGTCATCTCACAGTCTCCTTTTTGCCTTACCCGTCGATCCGCGGATCAGTCCAGTCGTACTCGTTCCATGAGGTGAGGCACAACGGCCGGCCAGGAAAGCTGTTCTTCAATCTTCCGGCTGAGTTCCAAAGCAGCGGTTTTCTCTCCGTGAACAACGTAAGTCATCTCAGGCGCTTTCTTCGCCTTCCCTAGCCAGTCCAGAATTTCCTTGGAATCCGCGTGGACGGAGAAGGCATCGACTTCCACGATGGAAGCTCGAACTTTAACATAGCGCCCCAGGAGTTTGACTGAAGTCGCACCTTCCACCAAAGCACGCCCACGTGTTCCTGCGGCTTGGAATCCAACCATAATGACGCTGTTGCGGTGATCCGGGAGGTAATGTGCGAGGTGGTGCAGGATGCGACCCCCCGTGGCCATTCCCGACGCCGAAATGATAATGCAGGGAAAGGCTTGATTTCGAATCGCCTTGGAATCGTCCACCGTCTTGGCTTCGATCAAGTTCCCCGGGTCGAAGGGGCTGGTCATTCCGTTTAGATGCGCCTTGATGCCCGGCCGACCCTCTCGTATGGCTTCGCGATAGACCTCCAGGGTTTTTAACGCCATCGGGCTGTCTACAAAGACGGGCAAATTGGGGATGATCTTTTTTTCTACGAGTTCCTTGATCAACAGAAGCACGACCTCCGTTCGATCAACAGCAAAGGCCGGAATAATAACATTCCCCCCCTTGGCAACGGTGGCCTTGATGGTTTCCTCGAGGACGTGAAGGGCATTCTCCTCAGCATCGTGCACGCGGTCTCCATAGGTTGATTCCGTGACCAATATATCGGCCTCGCCAAACTGACTGGGAGGCGTTAGTAGCGGATGATGAGGACGGCCCAAGTCACCTGTAAACAAAATTTTTCGCGGACGAACTTTATCTCGGATCTCCAAAGAGATCATGGCGGAGCCGAGAATGTGTCCTGCGGGGTTCCAACGCGCGCGAAGATCAGGCGTGATTTCCACCTCATGTTCAAAGGGCGCCGTTTCAAAGGACTTCAGTGCGGCCTCGGCATCCGCCTCGGTGTAGAGCGGAACGGCAGGTTGATGCTTCGAAAATCCTACTTTGTTTGCATAGCTCGCATCGCGTTCCTGCAAATAGCCACAGTCTGGAAGTAGAATGCTACACAGCTTTCGCGTTTCCTCTGTGGCATAAACCTTGCCGACAAAACCATCTCGAATCAACGCTGGCAAGTAGCCCGAGTGGTCAATATGTGCATGTGTCAGGAGGACGGCATCGATGCTGGAAGGTGGGACAGGAAAAGGCTTCCAATTGCGCAAGCGCAAATCTTTTAGCCCCTGAAACAGCCCACAATCCACTAATACACGAGAGCGGTCTGTCTCAACGAGAAAGCGACTCCCGGTCACGCTTCGGGCCCCACCGAGAAAGCTCAGCTGGGGCCGGGCAGGCCCTGCCTTGGCGCTACACATGAGTTCATCTCCGCACCTAACTATGCGCCTTTAAGATGAGGTTTTACAAGCGGCAACCTGTCGCATCGTGCGACATCTTTAGGGCTTATAAAGTAATATAGAGAGATGACTGACGGCAAAGCAGGCAAAGGGATCTTCCAGGTTCGCCACCTCCACATCGACACCTTGAGCGAGCGCGTATTGTTCATTCACGAAAAAGCGGTGCAAGCGGGAAACCTGGGCGTGCGCCCGCTAGACCGTGTTCAAGTCATTGGGAAGCATCCCCTTTCTGGCGAAAGCTGTGAGGTCAGTGGCATCGTCAACTTTTGCGGAAACCAGATCGTTAACGAAAATGAAATTGGCCTTTCCAAGGTAGCCTTCCGCGACTTAGGCTTGCCGGAAGGCACTGAAATTCAAGTCACGCTCGCCCCCGCCCCTCGCAGCCTGAGCCGAGTGCGAAGAAAATTGGCCGGGCAACGCCTGAAAAAAAATGATTTCGAGGCCATCTTGAGCGAAGTCGTCGCGCATCGCTATTCGAAAGTTGAGTTAAGCATGTTTGTACTCGCCTGCGCTCTTCGTCAATTGGACACACAAGAGATCATCGATTTTACCCAAGCCATGATCTCCACGGGCAGTCAGTTAGATTTCGGACTCGGACCCATTGCCGACAAGCACTGCATCGGTGGCGTACCTGGGAATCGAACCACCCTGATCGTGGTTCCCATCCTGGCTTCACTTGGCGTCACCATTCCCAAAACTTCGTCACGTGCCATTACGAGCCCCGCTGGCACTGCAGACACGATGAACGTGTTAGCTGAAGTAGCGCTTAGCCTGGAAGAGATGAATAAGGTGGTGTCCAACACAGGTGGTTGTATCGCCTGGGGAGGCGCGCTAGAGCTGGCTCCCGCTGACGACATCCTGATTACTGTCGAACGACCCATGGCTTTGGATACTGAAGCTCAGATGGTGGCTTCCATTTTAGCCAAGAAGAAAACCGCGGGCGCGACACATACGTTAATTGATATTCCTGTCGGCGAATCTGCAAAAATACGCACGCGAGAAGAGGCCGAGTTTCTCGGCTCCCTGTTTACAACGGTTAGCCAGGCCATCGAGATCGACATCGAAATCGTAGTCACCGAGGCCCGCGGACCTATTGGTTTTGGCATCGGTCCCCGTCTGGAAGCCTTGGACGTACTTTCCGTATTGAACTGCAGTCCCGAAGCACCTGTCGACTTACGAGAGAAATCACTTTTCCTAGCAGCCAGGATATTGGAAAGCGTCGGAGCGGCTTCTGGCGCCAGTGGATATCGGGAAGCTCAAACCGCCTTGGACAGCGGCGCTGCGCTGCGCAAATTCGAAGAGATCAGAAGCGCCCAGGGGATACGCCAGCTTCCCGAAGCGGCACCTTTTCGACAGGAAATCTGCGCAACGGCCGACGGGCGTATTCGTGGCATCGACTGTTGGTCTATATCGAAAGTTGCCAAACTCGCTGGAGCACCAGGGAATCCCTCCGCGGGCGTGCTTCTAAGGCACAATGTCGGCGAAGTCGTCGTGCAAGGCCAACCGATATACGAAATCCATGCACAGAGCAAAACGCAGCTGGAGTTTGCAAAGGAATACGTCGAAGCAAATTCAGATATCATTCAACTAGGTTACTAGGAGTAGCGATCCACTCCCATGATGGCAAAAAACGCGCTGCCCACAATTCACTACTTTCCTGGAGACGTAGCCTTCGCGAGTGAACTTTGCAAAACCATGGGCTGGCCCGGCTTTCCCATCGACACGCATAACTTCCCCGATGGAGAAAGTTTGATACGAGTCCATCCAAAACCTGGCTCCAAAAGCTTCGTTATTCGCTCCTTCAACGATCCCAATGAGAAAATCTTTCCAACCCTCTGTGCGGCCGATGCGCTTCGTCGTGCAGGTGCGAAACGGGTCGGGCTCATCGCTCCCTACCTGGCATACCTACGACAAGACAAACTCTTTCAGGAAGGTGAAGCGGTTTCCCAACGCGTTATCGCAAACGTTCTGGGAGCTGCATTCGATGAGATCCTCACCCTGGAGGCGCACCTCCATCGCATTCAAAAACTTTCAGAAATCTTTTCGTGCAAAGCTCTCTCCATCTCGGCAGCTCCTGCCATGGCCGAGTGGGTTCGTAAAAAGAAATCGCCTGTAGTCGTTGTAGGCCCCGATGAAGAATCCGAACCCTGGGTCCGTTCGATTGGCCGCCTCGCGAAACTTCCTTATATCGTCGGAAAAAAATCTCGTTATGGCGATCGCCGAGTCCGCATTGACTTTCCCAGTCCCATAGACCACCCGAAAGCGATCATTGTGGACGACATCGCCAGCACTGGCGCAACCATCGCCGTAGCCGCCAAAGCATTAGCGAAACTCGGTGTGAAAGAAGTCGACGTGGCGGTCGTGCACCCGGTTTTTGCGCGCGGTGCCCTTCGCCGCATTCAGGCCGCGGGTGTCAGAAAGTTGGTTTCTGGCAATTCCATCGCAGACCCCACCAACGCCATTTCCCTAACAGGGCTCATTGCGGAAAAACTCTCGCCCAAGCTGAGGCAGCGCTGATGTCTGCCTTGCAACCTGTATGGGAACCCTTCTTTATCAGTCGAGGCTTCGAGGTCATCGATACTCCACTGGCCTGGTTTGTAAGCAAGAAGACTGATCTCTGGAAAATTCGAAAACCCCTGGAATTGAAAGACCTCGATTGCAGCACACCCGACAAACGGCGACAGGTGTGCGAGCAGGAAATCAAAGCAAACCAACCGCTGGCCCCGAAAGTCTACCGAGATACTGTTCCACTTCGCTTCAACGCTCAGGGCGAATTTCATTTCGGCGAGGAAGGTGACATCATCGACTGGGCGGCTCACATGGTGCGTCAGCCTGAAAGGCATCGCGCCGATCATCGACTTGAAAACCAAGAACTCACCGATCAGAATCTGAAGGATATTGCCCATGAGCTCATTGAGTTTCACCGTCGTCCACTCGATTGGCTGGTCTCTGAATCTTCCAGTCACCTTCGACGCCTTCACAGCGACCTCCAGGAACTGATTTTATCGGCGTCAAACCCGATTCAGAATTACCTTACTCCTGATCAACTCAGCGCATTCAAGGCAACACAAGACTCTTTTCAGGAAACCCATCAACATGAAATTCAGAAGAGAGCAATGAAGGGTCGGGTACGCAATGTCCACGGAGACTTCCGACTCAATCACATTTACATCGATGACCAGGGTGAGATATCCATCGTTGACCGTCTCGAAGGGGAGGCCCACCAACTCTGGGACGATATTTGCGTCGATGTATCCTCCCTTTCCATGGACCTCAAAATGCATGGTCGAGCTGACCTGGCGGAGTATTTCCTGACGATTTATGCGGACCGCAGCGATGACTTCGATCTCTTCCCACTTGTCGGCTTCTACGAAAGCCGGCACGCCTATTTGCGCGCCCAGAAGAAAGCCTATTTGGCTGGCCGCCAGGCCATCGGAACGAAGCAACAAAAAGAAGCGGATCAAGCAGCTCAACGCTTGTTCAAACTTGCTTTTTCTACCGATCGCCGCCCTCTCCTGCCCCCCATCATGGTGATCATGAGCGGCTTGGTGGCCAGTGGCAAGAGCACTGTGGCAAGAGCGGTCGCTCGTGACATTTCCGCGCCAGTCGTACTTTCCGACCACGCGCGCGATGCCCTTCTGGGCTTGCACCGGGCTGAAGAATTGAGCAGTTCGGAATGGGAGCATGCGTTCAGTCCCGAGTTACACGATGAAGTTTACAATGAAGTTTTTCGCCGCTCGCGCCTCGCGCTTCAGTCGGGACGGCCCGTCGTGGTTGACGGATGCTTCGGCTCCAACCAGCTTCGCACAAACATTCGTGGGTTGGCCCTTGAATGCGGTGTACCCTTTTTGTTTGTCGAATGCCATTGCCCTGAAGATGTGATTCGTGAGCGCTTGCGACAACGTGCAGATCGAGCAGGAATCGAGACAAACACCTGGATTGAAATTTCTGATGGCTTTAAAGACAAATGGGAGTGCGTTGAAGTGCTGCCCGAGATGGAGCATATGGTAGTGGATACCAGCAAACCGCTAGAGGACACGATTGCGCTGCTGCGCAAACGCCTGCCAACCTGGCCAAGCGGGCTAACCCAATGACTGAGCACAGTGAACAATCGGGTGCCTCCCTAGAAAGCTTTTTTCGGAAATTCGCTTTTCAACATAAGATCGGCAGTGCTGTGACTTTCGACTGTTGGGGAACACTGCTTTTCCAACATGACCCCACGTCCGTGTACAAGCAAAGAATCGATGCGGTTCAGCGGGCGGCAGTGAAGCATGGTGTCCATGAATCTCGAACCACTCTCCGACTGGCACTTGATCATGCCTGGCGACAGCACTGGGATAAATTACACGAAGCCACCCAATCTGGACCTGTTGAAATCTCGTCCTGGGCATTGGAAGAATTGTCCATCAGCGACAGCAACACCTCTTTCCAGCTTGCCACCGAATTCATTGAAATTGCCGTGGAAAGTGACATCGCCGTACTTGAAAGTGCTGGCGTCACCTTGGAATTACTGGCGAGCGCTGGAATCCGTCGGGCCCTGATCTGTGATACGGGGTTTTGCCCGGGAGAAGGTGTACGCACGATTTTGCGCCAGGTCGGCCTGCTCGACCTGCTTGAGATACAGATCTTTTCCGACGAAATTGGTGTCCCCAAGCCGCATGCCAGTATGTTCCGCGCCGCACTCGACCCTCTAAAGGCATTGCCCAGCGAATCGGTTCATGTGGGGGACATGCTACGGACCGATATTGCTGGCGCGCGTGAGTTAGGAATGGGGACTGTCCGTATTCGCGATCAGCACGATGATCAAAGTGATCAGCCGGAAGCCGATGCCGTTGCCGACGACCACAGTCATCTGCGCGAAATCCTGGACGTCGAATCAATCAAATAAGTATTCGAGCAGATCAATATTCGTCACAATACCAACCAGGGCATCATCCTTATTTAAAATGAGCACCGAGTGGGGGCAGCCGTCTGCAAGCAAGTTCACGGCTGCATGGATGGGTTCGTCCATTCGCAAGGTGATCAGGTCTTTCTCCATCACCTTCTCAAGTGAATACTGACGATCCAAAGCGGCGTCCACGCCATCACCATTTTTCTCAACCAACGCATAACTGAGCCGCATCAAATCTCGCGTACTCACGATTCCAACCAGCTCCGTTCCATCCAAAACGGGTACGTGATGAAAACCACCGATCATCATCAAACGGCGAACCTTGCTCATGGGCTCACCCACCTGCACCGTCTTCACATCCTCTGTCATCAGCATGCGAATCGGTTCTTCGTGCTTCATTCTGATCCCTCCTACTCTGAAGCTTGAGGCATGGATTGCTTACGAAGCATCCCTCTTTCCCATCGAGCTCTATTTAATCGCTGTGTATATTTTAGGCCGATCATTCTAGTGCCCTCAACCTATTCGGTCTCACAACCACGCTGTGGCGATATGCCCCAGGGTCGAAATAACACGCCACGGCAGGCAAACCTTTACTCTGGGAAGGATACCGTTTCCGTGGGCTCTCCGGGACGTCGGATCTCCTTTGTCTTCAGTTTGCCCGACTTGTCATACTCGTAACTCTCGGATCGAATCAACTCTCCGCGTTCGTACTCCTTGAAGAGTTTGACGCGATCCGATTCATCGTAAATCACCTCATAATACGTATAAAGCAGGTACACCTCTTCGTAATTCTTCTCCCCCACGAGGTCTTGCGTCTGGCCATGAAGCAGCACCTCATCCGAATAATAGGAAATACCTGCCTTGATTTTCTCTGGCCGCGCTTGGGCCAGGGGCGAAAGCAAGCAGGCAGCTAGAACAAGAACAGCGATTCGAGTGTTCAATCTCACAGGGATTCCTCCGGCTTCAGACACAGTTTCAGTGTACCGAGCTTCCCGCGGCTGGACACAGGAAGAATCTGAGAATTGGCCAGGAGACGCCTGACGCCTCCTTGATCTTGGGGAAACCGACCCGCTCATTTTCATCCGAAAACAACCCAAACGGCCTCGAAACACCTCGCCCGCACCGGCCGGACTGCCGATGTTTCTATGGATGGCCGATATAAAATCCGGATATTTAGAAGTGATCTTAAAGCTCTTCGGGGTCTCCATCCTTGGATGGCTCGTGGGCATCGCCGTTTATTTTCCCGCATTTTGGCTAGGAACAGACGCTGTTGTCAGCAAGTACGTTGGGACGATTCTCGGTTCATCCTTCGGATTTTCATTTTCCTTTTACCTTTTTATCTTCCTACCCTCCATTGGGCTGATTCCTCGCGTCGCTCCTTCCTTTAAAAATCCCTGGGGCCGGATCACCCTGGGGCTCATCATCGGCGTCCTTTGTGGCATCGCCTGGGCGAGAGAGCCCATGTCTTATAGCGCCTTCTACGGGCCCATTCCCCTCACCATCGCCTTTGCATCCATGGGTGCCGCCTACGGTTGGGGAATCTCGAAAGCACTTGGAGATCAAGTTCAACACAGCGGGCAGGAAGAAGAGAATGAAACCGAGCTGCAACACGTATCCCCTGTAATTTAAATTAACCGGCTAACAAATCCACTATTTATTCATTTCTGTTGGGTTAGTAGTATTCAGAATTGCCTCCTTTTCTTCCTGGGTTTGAACACACCTGAACTACCCCCCCTAAGGAAACGTCTCGCATAGCCAGATTCCTTCCAGTATTAGTCGACCCATGTGTCTAAGGTCCGTGAGTTCCAGAAGCTCCTAAGTGTTTTAATGGACACCACACACCAGAAAAAGGAGTAGAATTCGATCCATTGGGGCCGAACTCTAAGTAGAGTCCGTTTGAGAGAATGCCCAAATGCAGTTATAAATTTTACAAATAGTACAAGAGGGAGAAGGACCCTCTAGCTGCAGGTTCTTGGAATCGGTTTGAATCTGCAGGGTTGGAGAAAAAGCGTTGCGATTTTTGTACGGTGGCCACTGTTAACATGAGTGCTCGGCGGTACTTAACCTATGCCCTCATAATTCTTGTGCTTCTCCACGGGGCGGGGGAGGCTTTCGCCAAGACCGAGGGCCCCACTGAAGCCGACGTAAAAGCCGCCGCGATTTACAACCTTCCGCTCTTTGTAGAATGGCCAGAAGAAAAGCTTCTAACAGATGCTCCCGTTTTCAATATTTGCCACCTGGGTCGGGTTTCCTACCTGAGAGAGTTGCGTGTTCTGGAGGATCTCGAAATCCTTCAACGCCCGATTCGGGTTGACTACGCCGATCAAGCTGATGGTTACAGTAGCTGTGCACTGATCGTTGTGGGGAACATCAGCTCAGCGGAGCTAGAAGCAGCCCTTCCCTTATTCAATGAAGTAAACGTGTTAACGGTTGGCGATCGAAGGAACGGGGCGGAAAACGGATTGATTATCAATCTGCGTATCGATGACGGTCTGTTAAAAATTGATATAAACCTTGAGGCAGCCCGCCGCGCGCAAATAACCCTACGCGCTCAACTCTTGGGCATCGCCAACATTGTTAAAGACCGAGTCGAGAAGAAGCCAGTGAAAGTCGAACCCTGAAGAACCTCTCAAGAAGAACCACTCCATTCAAAATATCCAGCCCATCTCACTGTCAGAATTCAGACCTTCAGCACCAACCGGAAGATTCCGTCAACAAGACGATCAGGCAAATAACCCAAGAGATCCCGAGAGACATCTGCTTTTACTGAATAGGCAGGGGCTGGATTGGCCGTCGTCAACACCTTGTGAACGCTTTCCGCCAGGATTTCCGGGGCATGCGCCTTTGCATTTTCCCCCATTGCGAGAGCTTTCACCTTCGTCAGTTGCTTCTTGAACATCTTCGATTCATCAACCGCCTGCTGAAAGCGTCGCTCCATTCCAGACACCATGTCTGTCTTGAAGGGGCCGGGTTGAAGCTTGATGACAGGCACACCTAAAAACCCGACCTCTCTGCGAAGGGAATCTGAATAGGCTTCGACGGCGTGCTTGCTTATACAATAGGGCCCATTAAAAGGAAGCCCACTGAGGCGACCGACTTCCGAGCTGATATTTACGATGCGACCTTTTCGATTCAGCACGAGAGGGAAAAAGGCTTTGTTGACTCGATACATCCCCATGAAGTTGACGTCCATCAGACGAGCCAGGGATTCTTCCTTGATTTCGATCAGGGAGCCTATGGCAAGGATGCCCGCACAGTTGACGACCCCATCCAACCCGTCCACTTCCTTGCCCACCCGCTCGGCCGCGGCTTCAACACTCTCCGCATCTGTCACATCGAGTCGAACGGGAGTGATGTTGTTTTCCTGCTCGATGATTTCCAGCGCTGCTTGATCAAAATCTGCAGCAAACACATGCCAGCCGTACTTGGCAAGCAGCAATGAAGCCGCCTTCCCCAATCCACCTGCACCGCCTGTAATTAGAACTGTATTTTGAGCGCTCATTATTTAGGGTTGCCTTTCCAACGCGGTGGACAAGAGATCGACCAACAGGCCTACTGTCGGTCGGACATGACTAAAAGACGGTTGTGGATTCACCAAAAAACCAAAGAGACTAAGACGTAGGCAATCCGCCAACTGCGCCGCCTCTATATCTGATCGAAGATAACCACCTTTTTGAAGACGTTCGACCTGACTCGTCAGGGTTCGCCCAAAGGAAGTGGCGCCAATTCCTAAATTTGCCGCGCCACCCTTCCGGACAATGGCGGCAGTGATTTTGCGAACCAGTTCCAGGTTGCCGACCGCCTCGTGCTCTTCTAGTACGATATTTGCCAAGCGGGTCAGGAAGCCTTTCACACTTCGCACAGAGCTGAGTTCCGCTTCCATGCGCGCGGCCATGGCTTCCGATATACGTCGCTGCCGCTCCAGCAGTACGTGATCCTTGGTGGGAAAATGAAAGAAAAAGGTTCCCTTGGCCACGCCAGCGACTTCGCAGATGGTATCAATCCGGGCCTTTTCCACGCCCACGCGGCAGAACTCTTCAATGGCGGTGTTAAACACTCGCTGATAGGTCTCTTCTCGTTGAATATCGCGTGTGGTTTTTTTCGCCTTGGTCATGGCATCCCGTTCCGTGCAGAACAGGGAAACTACTGAACTTCTACCAATATTCCCATGTAAGGGCGTTGCCCGGCCAGGAGCGCACGACTTATCCAGGGATGCCTCTTGCCCCCTTCAAAAACCTAACGCCCTTTGTAATCAGGCTTCCGGTTCTCCATATAGGAACGCGGTCCTTCCTGGGCGTCTTCAGAATGACGTACGCGCTGGAACAAAGCGTTTTCCAGAACAAACCCGTTCTCGTGTTCCCAGGCACGCACAGCAATCTCCTTGGCGGTGCGCACGGCCAGCGGACCATTCTTACAAATGCTCTTCGCCAACTTCATGGCTTCGGGCAAGACTTCGGCAGCTGTGGGGACGACGCGGTTGATCAAACCGACGTCATAGGCTCGCTTGGCGTCAATGGGGCGGCCTGTCAAAAGCAGCTCCATGGAAACCGCCCAGGGAATCGCACGCGGCAAACGCACATGTGAGCCACCGGCTGGAATCATTCCCCAGCGAACCTCTCCCAAGGCAAAGGTTGCATCCTCTGAAGCAACACACATATCCGCACCCAAAATCAGTTCGAGTGTGGCAAAGCCTTGAACCGCAGTAATGATGGGTTTGAAGATATCGCTGTACACGCGCTTGGTCGGATCGGCATTGATTTGGTATTCGCCGGAGTTAATCACGGGAATCATGGCATCCAAGTCACCCCCGGCACACCAGTTCTTTCCGTTGCCCGCGAAGACGGCAACCCACATATCGTCATCGTTCTTAAAATCCTCGAGACACTCGTACATCGTGTCGATCATCTCTGGCGTGAAGCAGTTACTCATCTCGGGACGGTTGAATGTAAGAACCGCGATATGGTCCTTCTTCTCATACAAAAATTCCTTGATTCCTGGCATCGGCTTATTCTCCATGTGCACACAGACGCTGTTAGCGTCGACTCGTTTTAATAAAGGAACACTGAATCATCGTCAAGAAAGCAAACGCTTTCAAAAGATCACTTTGGCCTCGATCAACTCTTGAATCGCTTCCTCGGACAAGCCCAACAAATCTTGAAAGACATGCCCGTTATCGCGACCCATCACAGGCCCTGGTTTCACATCGATATTGCTGCGACTTGTTTTCACATAAGCACCATAGATGGTTTCGCGAAATCCCAAGGGGTGATCTACTTCGATAAAAGTCTTGCGGGATTTATATTGGGGGCTATTCAAAAGATCGGCCACGTTGAGCACCGGAGCCGCTGCCACACCGTGCTCTTGAAGTTTGTCGGCCAACGCCGCGTCATCGAAACCAATGGTCCACGCAGCCAATTTTTCATGCAACACATCGATGTTTTCTACTCGTGACTCCAAACTGGCAAAGGCTTGGTCACTCGCCCATTCGGGCTTCCCCATGGCGGCCACCAATCCATCCCATTCCTCAAGTTCGCTCACGGCAATACTGATCCAACGATCCTCTCCTGCACATGGAAACACACCATGAGGCGCAGCTGCCTTTAAGGGATGCCGGTTCCCAATAGGGCCGGCAACACGCCCATTGAGTGCGTAATCCATAAACGCTGGCGTCATCATTTGCATGATGCCCTCTTGCTGAGAGAAGTCGACATGCTGCCCCTTCCCTGTTCGCTCGCGATAGCTCACGCCCAGCAGTACAGCGAAGGCACCGATAATGCCGCCCAAGGGATCGGCGTATGCATTCTCCATGGGGACCGGTGGTCCATCGGCGTATCCTGTCAAACTATCGAGACCTGTAATGCTCGAGAGGCTCATGCCATAGGTGCGCACATTCTTAAGCGCACCCGTCAAGCCCGCGGCGGGCATGGAAACCAAAATCACATCGGACTTGGTCTTACGCAACGCCTCGTAGCCCAAACCTAATTTTTCCATGACACCCGGACCAAAGTTCTCAATGGCCACGTCGGATTTCGCAACAAGTTCCTTGGCCAACTCCACCGCTCTCGGCTCTTTCAAATTGAGCGTAATGCTGCCGTTGCCAGCCCAGCCCGCATGATTTTGCAAGCTTCGATTATGATCGCGCACGCCCCCGCCGAAGGGAGGCAGCGTTCGGTTGATATCGACTCGAATCTGGGACTCAACCCGATAGACCTCAGCACCCAAGAAAGCGAGTGTTTGCCCTGCAACAGGCCCCAACCATTCCCGCCCGAAATTGACGACGCGAAGCCCTGAAAGCGGAAGTTGTTTTTCCGAACTCGTCATCTAGAGCACTCCTTCCGATTTAAGTTCTTCGAAAGCAACGGCTTCTAAACCCAGTTGCTTACAGAAAACTTCTTCATTGTGTTGGCCGAACAGAGGGGCTGGCCTGCGCGGACCGCCAGGACACTCTGGCAAATGTATCGGCGCCCCCAACACGCGCATATTGCCCAACTCCGGGTGTTCCACTTCCACGATGTAGCCGCGCTCCTTCATGTGTGGGTGGTCCGCAGCTTCGGCAACGGTGTAGACCGCCGTGGCGGGACAACCATTGCCTTGAAGCATATCCATGAGTTCTTGCTTCCCGTGTTGCATGGTCCACTCTTCAAGCAGGGGATAAATCATGTCAGCATTTTGGGCCCGCACGAACATGTCATCAAACAAGTCAATCTGTGCCCACTCAGGATCCCCCATGGCTTTGACAATCCCTTTCCACTGCGCCGTTTCCAAAGCAATCATCCAGACATATCCATCCTTGCAGGGAAGGATGGTAGCCGGGGCAGCCAGGGACATGCCCACGCCTGTTCTCTTGTCATAGATCCCATCTTGCGCATAACCACCGATGTTCTGCGCACCGACAAAGGTCGCGGCCACCGCCTCGGCACAAGAGACATCTAGATGTTGCCCTCCTCCCACGAGCGTACGCCCGAGAACACAGGCCAGGCCCCAGGTCACGGCTGTGTATGCGCCATAGTATTCAGCCGAAAAGGTTCCGTGTTGCAGGGGCGCCTCTCCGGGGCGACCACAATAACGGCTCCCTGTCCCTGTGAGGTGGAAGGCATTCAAATCAACTGCGTTCCAATCGGCGTAGGGACCCGTTTGGCCAAAGGGCGTGATGGAAATCATGACGAGATCAGGGTTTGCAGCGGAAAGGGTTTGATAGTCGAGGCCCCAGGCCTTCATTTTCTTTGGCAGATTATTCTCGATCAAGACATCTGCATCTTCGAGCAAGCGAAGCAACTGCTCACGCCCCTTGGGCACAGAGACATCCAGTGTGACGCCTCGCTTATTGGTATTCAGCGCAAAATAAAGCCCACTTTTTTCGGGATGCGAAACATCTCCCGGGAACGGGCCCCAACGCCGGGTCTTATCACCCTGCTTCGGTGTCTCGATCTTGATGACATCGGCACCGTAGTCGGAAAACAGCTTTGCACAGAACGCCGCCGACACGCCCTCACCCATCTCAATCACGCGAATCCCTTCCAGCGCGCCACTCACTGCCTCGGCACCATCAGTTGCCATGCCTCATCCCCTTTTCAAATTAATTCAGGTGCCTTCATATTTTCTGCACCCAAAATTTTGTCAAAACTCAAAGCGCTATAACAAAGCCCTATGACTTTACAGGCAAGTTGAGTCGAGACGGATACTGCTCATTGTGAAGCACTTGCTGCACCGCTTTTTGCGCATCTTCAGCGCTGCCAAGGGCTGGCGTCACGCGTGAATTCAAGTTTCGATCAAAGCGCGGGAAGTTGCTGCTAGAAATCTCCAGTCGAATCCGATGATTGGCTTTGAAAGTGTGCGCCATGTCCCAAAGGTCGATGCAAAACTCTGCCACCTCACCCGGTTCGAGAAAGTCCTCCCGGTCGCGACCTTTGCGATAACGCGCCCGGATGATGCCCTCGGCGATGTTGGCGCAATACCCGTCCGGCTCGACATCCACCAGTTTTGCGGTGAAGTCAGTGTCCGGGGCGTCACTGCTGGCATACAAGGTGACGGACACAGGACCCGTGATGGCCAAAGACTCAGAAAGTCGAGGCGTGGTATAGACCAGCACGTCTTGCCGTTCCTCGACCTGAGCCTGGTTCTCAACACCTGTCGGAACATCGATCATGCTCCGCCCACCTGTGGTAGGCACGGGTTCGAGGGGGTCGTACACATAACTGTCCGCGGGTTCAGTACTCGGGGCTTCTATGTCCAGCCTCCCGTCCCCCATCCGACTATTGGCCTGACCCGCACTGTGGAGATAATACGGCACAAGCGTATGAGCAGGAGGCCAAACGTCCGTCTCCCGCCAGGCATTCTCTCCCATCTGGTAATAACGGACACTCTTCTCCTGTTCGAGGCTAGCCTCTTGGCCCATGAGCCAGTGATCGAACCACTCGAAGGCGATACCGGCTAATGTGTCGGGTCCCGTCAGCGCCAAGGGTCCAAAGTCGCGCTCTCCAGCACAGGTCGGACGCTTGTTGTAATAGGCACTGTGGTCCCACGGGCCGATTACAAGCTTGTGTTCATCGCGGACTTGCTTATCACTCTGAAGACACAATGCAGAGTGCAGGTCCAGATGTCCCTTCATACAGGTGTCGTACCATGAGCTCATGTGTAGAACGGGTACATTGATGCGGTCCGCATGGGCCACGGCATCTACCTTCTGCCAGAACTCGTCATAACTCGGGTGTGACAACCACTCTCGCCAGTACGGCGCCGCTCCTTCCTGAAAGGCCGGGAAGTCAATGAGCGGCAGATAGCTGCCCGATTTATTCATATCCGCTTTGGCCTCTGCCAATTTGCGATGCGCTTCCTCCAGAGCAGCGGGTTCCAAGTTCAGCCGGGAAAGCGTGTCATGTGCCAGGATTGTCCAGATCCAAGACATCTGGAAACCCAGTTCAAAGGCACCACCACAGGAATAAGTCCAGCCACTGTGAGCATTCGTGGCTGTCATGTAAGCAAAAACGGCCTTGAGGTGGGGAGGCGCTTCGGTGGCACCCTGGATCGTTGACAAGCCCAGGGCACAAGCACCATACAGGCCGACGTTGCCATCAGACCAAGGCTGGGCGGCCGCCCATTCCACCGTGTCATAGGCATCGCTTCCTTCATTTCCATAGGGAGCCCAGGTCCCCTCGGATCCAGCTCTTCCCCGCACTTCCTGAACAACCACGGCATAACCCCGCTGGGCGGCAACGAGGGGGCTGAACAGCAGTTCGTGCATGGCGAGAAAGTGATCGTTGTCGTAGGGATGCACGTTCACTAACACAGGGTGCTTGGCACCGTCGTCGAATCGGTAGATGTCGGTGGCGAGCTCCACACCATCGCGCATGGGCACCATGACGTCTCGTTCGATAATGATGTTATTCGTCATGACTTCCCTTTCTATATTTTTAGAGGAGACGACTTATCGTCGATCCCGCAGGCACTCTTGGTGCAACTCTTTGTAATAGGGCAAGCATTCTTGCATGGCCTGATCCGTGGTATACAAAGGTTCGTAACCCAAATCACGACGAGCTTTCTCGATGCTGAAATAATTTGTGAGCCCCACTCGCTCAAGCGCCGTAGGCGGTTGCGGCGGAGCGGGGATCTTCAGCTTGTGATGTAGCTGCAGCCAAACCGTCAACATGGCTTTCAGCAATCCGTAAGGAACCCTTCGCGTCGGCACTTCATAACCAAGCTCCTGAAGGAAGGGCCTGAAGAAGTCCTGAATATTCATGGGCTCATTGTCCGTAATGAAATAGGCTTGCCCTGGCGACTTTCCGCCATCGAACAGTTGCTCTGCTGCCAGGATATGTCCGTGCGCCAGATTCTGAATGTAAGAATTATCCTGCCGCGCGGAACCATCCCCAATCAATACTTTGACATTTCCAGCAATGAGTTCTTCAAACAGGCGCTTGAACATGGTGCGGTCACCGACTCCCCAGATTCCGCTGGGGCGAATGGCACTACTCAACAAGCCCTTTTGCCCACTGGCAGCGAGTACCAACTGCTCAGCCTGCGTCTTGGTTTCCGTATACAAATCACGAAATTTCGTTACGTAGGGAAGCGTCTCGTCACCGTGAGCGATGGGCTGGCCTTTGAGGACTACGCTGTTTGAACTCGTGTAAACCAGTCGGCCCACAGCTTGAGCCTGGCAAGACTCAACGACATTGCGCGTGCCCTCTAGGTTAACAGCGTAGGAGAGATCGCGAACTTCCTGGCTCACGACACTGCTGGCTCCCAACTCAATGATGGCGGCCGTGTGAAATACCGTATCAATGCCTTCACAAGCAGATTCAACAAAATCCTTATCGGTGATATTCCCTTGTCGCTTGTCCAGGTTTGGCATCGAGAGCGAGCACGGAGCCAAATCCACGACTCGGACAAAATGACCTCGCTCGAGCAGCGTCTGCGCCAGGTGCTGGCCAACAAACCCGGCACCACCCGTCACAAGAATGTTGCCAAGTTCCGTCGTTCTCTTTGGAGTTTGTTGATCATCCATGAATAGCCACCTTTATACACGACTAACTGACCTTCGATCCTATCTACCCACTGGCAATCTCGCCATAGGGACAGCCGGGCTCAAGATCCTTCAATAAGCGAATCAATCTCTTCCTGGCTGAATCCTGCTTCCGAGAAGACTTCTCTGGAGTGAGTCCCTGGACGAGGCACTGTCGTGCGCACCTCGCCGGGAGTATCCGACAGCTTGGGTGCAATTCCCACTTGCGGCACCTTGCCAAGCTCTGGATCTTCCGCTTCGACAACCATCTTGCGAGCTCGCAAATGCGGATCCTCTAACGCCTCATCCAGTTCATATACTGGCGTCACGCAGATTTCTTTATCTTTCAACTCCTTGAACCAGGTGTCCCGGTCCTTGGTCTTGAAAGCACTTCGCAAGAAAACGAACATCTCATCAAATTTTTCAGGATTGAATTGTTCCTTGCTGAACTGCTCACAGCCTAATTCCACACAGAGTTTCGACCAGAACCATGGCTCCATGCAAGCCACGCTAAGCCATTTTTCGTCCGCTGTTCGGTAGACGTTGTAGCAAGGCAAAGAGCCATTTAGAAAGTACTCACCCGGTCGCGGTGCGTTCCCGGTATCGAAATAGTCCGAGATGGGAAGATTCACGAGGGAGGTCACCCCATCGCTCATGGCCATATCGATGTATTGCCCACGCCCCGTATGCTCGCGAGCGACAATGGCAGTAAGAACTGCGAAGGCACCAAACAAGCCACCTCCGGCAAAGTCACCCAAGGCGTTCACGGGAATGGCGGGTGGCTGCCCCGGCCAACCCGTGAGGCCCAGCGCGCCTCCTAAACTGATATAGTTTAAATCATGACCCACCAGATCCCGGTAAGGGCCTTCTTGCCCGTAACCGCTGATGGAACAGTAGACTGCGCGCGGGTTTCGTTCTCGAACAGTTTCGTAGTCGACACCCAAGCGCTTAGCAACACCGGGGCGAAAGCCCTCCACAACAACATCGGCTGAATCAATGAGACGCAGACAAGCATCTCGATGCGCTTCATTTTTCAAGTTCAACGTGACAGAACGTTTATTGCGGCCCACCGGGTTGTAGGCCTTGGACCGCCGACTTACACCGAACTCTTCATCCACGCGCCGCCCCATGCCAGAGGGTTCCTCGATCATGATCACATCGGCACCAAAATCAGCCAGCAGCATCGTACAGTAAGGACCGGGTGCGTGGCGGGACAAATCAATCACCCGAATATCCTTAAGAGCAGTCACTAGCACACCTCCAAAACAACTTTTCTGTTCGCTCGTTCAGCTAAAGCTCGTCATCAGACTCTCGTGGACGGCCACAGGCGACAGGCCCGGATTCTGCAATTCAGGCGAATTATTGTTAAAACAATAAACAACCTTTACCATTTACGCGAGTACCCGAGGGATCCATGAGGGGGTAGGATCCACCTCCTCCTTATAACAGAGGGATTAATCCAAAATGAGTACACGTTTCAAAGGCAAGGTCGGTTTGATCACCGGGGCTGGTTCCGGCATCGGGCGCTGTACTGCCCTTCAATTCGGTCGCGAAGGTGCCCAAGTCGCCTGTGCCGATATCGATATCGCTGGCGCCGAGGAGACCGTCGAATTGATTCGCGAAGCTGGAGGCAACGCCACGGCCATCCGTTGTGACGTGAGTGACGAGGAGGCTGTGAATCGCTGTGTTGACAAATGCATCGAGGAATTTGGCGGCCTTCAAATTCTTTCCAATGTCGCGGGGATCGCGGGCTTCATCAGCATGGAAGACCACTCCACCACAGAGTGGCGCCGCTTCCAGAGCATCAATCTCGATGGTCCTTTTTTTATGAGCCGTGCCGCCCTGCCACACCTGCTCAAAAACGAACAGAGCGCCATTGTCAACGTAGCCTCGGTCGCGGGACTCATCGGGCAGGCCTCCTGCGCCGCCTACTGTTCTTCCAAAGCTGGTGTGATCGGCCTTACCCGCTCCATGGCCATGGAATTTCTAAGTCAAGGACTGCGTGTGAATGCGGTGTGCCCAGGGGCGGTGTTGACCCCACTGGTGAGCAAATTCACCTTTCCCGAGGGTTTCGATATGAAGAGCATTCAACGTATCAATCTGGACGGACGCATGAGCGAACCCGAAGAAATTGCAGAAGCCATTGCCTTCCTCGCTTCAGATAGCGCGCGTTCGATCAATGGAATTTCATTACCCATCGACTTCGGGCTGTCCATCGGCTGATCCATTCATCGGGCGTGACAGAACTTCCCCCTGATCAAATCTTACCCTTCATGGGACGGGCAAAAATGGTATACATCAGAGCTTACTCTGTAACTGAAAACGGATAGACAATTCGTGGAAATCCCTGCTGGACAAGACCCCACTGCCTATGCCCTTGCCCGAACCATGTTCGATGGCTTCAACACCCATTACCGGATTTTTCGAGAATGCGGAGTCAAAGCAAAGTCCATGTTTGAGGGTGGAAACACGGCCGGTGTTCAAAAGCTTGCCAGGGACCGAATTCAATTTTATGACGACCGTGTACGTGAGACCGTCCAATCCCTGAAAACGGATTTCAATGCAGAGTCTTTGGATGACAACACCTGGCAACAGGCAAAATTAATTTACGTCGGGCTGCTGGTTAACCAGAAGCAGCCGGACTGTGCAGAAACATTTTTCAACTCCGTCTGTTGTAAAATTCTGCACCGAACCTATTTCCACAATGATTTTATTTTCTTTCGCCCTGGGATATCAACAGAGTATCTCGAATCAGATCCACCCAGCTATCGCGTATATTATCCTGCCAACCCCAGTATGCGTGAAGCCATGAACCAGGTGTTTGCAGACTTCAACTGGTGCCTGCCCTTCGTCGATCTTCAGCGAGACATCACCCGAATCGGGAAAACCGTATGGCAATATTTTTCTCGTAAAGGTGGCTTGCCCACACTTGAGGCAAATTTTCAACTTCAGATTCTGAGTTCTGCCTTTTACCGCAACAAAGCAGCTTACATCGTTGGGAAAATGGTTAATGGGGATACCCACCAAGCTTTCGTCATTCCGGTATTGAGAACCAGCGACGGCACATTGTACGTAGACGCCATCCTACTCGACGATGCCAGCATCAATATCCTGTTCAGCCTGAATCGAGCTTACTTTCTGGTCGATACCGAAGTGCCCTCTGCCTATGTGCAATTCCTTGGCAGCATCATGCCAAGGAAAGAAAAAGCAGGTCTCTACACGATGCTAGGCCTGCAGAAACAAGGAAAAACGCTCTTTTACCGAGACTTTGATTTCCATCTTCATCATTCGCGAGACGATTTCGTTATCGCTCCCGGTATTCCCGGCATGGTGATGGTCGTATTCACCCTGCCCTCCTTCCCCTATGTTTTCAAAATAATCAAGGATCACATTGCGCCACCCAAGACGACCACTCGCGAAAAGGTCCAATCGAAGTACCTCCTTGTAAAACGACACGAACGCGTTGGCCGAATGTCCGACACGCTTGAGTTTTCTGATGTCGCCTTCCCGAAATCTCGCTTTGACTCGAAACTGCTTGAAGAGTTAAGAACCTCCGTACCATCACAGCTTGAGGAAGACGATGAGGAAATCATCATCAAGCACGTTTACATCGAACGCCGGGTAACGCCTCTTGACCTGTTCATCCAAAACTCTGACGACGAGCAAGAGATTGAACACGCTGTGCTGGAATTCGGGAATACCATCAAGGAGCTAGCCAGTGCCAATATTTTCCCAGGCGATATGCTTTGGAAGAATTTCGGAGTCACTCGATTTGGACGAGTCATTTTTTACGACTACGATGAGATTGAATACCTGACGGACTGCAATTTCCGTCGCATTCCACCTGCGCCCTACCCCGAATATGAAATGCTTGGCGAACCTTGGTTTTCCGTCGGGATTCACGATATTTTCCCTGAAGAATTCGTACACTTCATCATCGGCTCACCAAAAACGCGCGAGGTCTTCATGAAACACCATGAAGATCTCCTCACGCCAGAATATTGGTGGGGACTCCAGGAGCAGATCAAAGAAGGGTCATTGACCGACTTCTTTCCCTACTCTGAGTCATTGCGCTTTCGCAATCGGTTTCCCAATCAGGAAGAAAGTGCATCTGCTGCTGGCGTATAATCGAGGCCTTGATCGCGCGCTACGGCTTGGCAGGTCACCCTCCCCGCATATACATTCAAACCATTCAATAGATGAGGGTCATCCAAAAGCGCCCTGCGGTAACCACTGTCCGCAATTCGGTGTACATAGGGCAAAACAGCATTATTGAGTGCCAGGGTAGAAGTTCGAGCCACGGCGCCTGGCATATTCGCGACACAGTAATGAATGACATCATCGACAACAAAGGTTGGATTCTCGTGGGTGGTCGGCCGTGATGTTTCGAAACATCCGCCTTGATCGATGGCCACATCCACCAGCACCGATCCTCGCATCATCTTCTTCACCAAGCCTCGCGAGATAAGTTTCGGCGCGGCGGCTCCCGGGATCAGCACGGCACCAATCACTAAATCCGAGCGAAGTACATGCTCCTCAAGAATCTCTTCCGTCGAGTGCACGGCATGAACACGCCCTCCAAAAAAACGCCCCAGCTCTACCAACCGTCTATCCGTTCGATCGAGAATGGTGACATCCGCACCCAAGCCCACCGCCATCTGAGCCGCATTGCGCCCGACAACCCCACCGCCAATGATGGTCACCTTGGCGGGCGCCACGCCGTCCACACCACCCAGCAAAGTGCCACGCCCCCCTTGAGCCATTTCAAGGCAGTGTGCACCGGCTTGTATAGAGAGCCGACCCGCGACCTGAGACATGGGCTTGAGCAAGGGAAGCCCTCCCTCCGCACCGGTTACCGTTTCGTAAGCGATGGCGACACAGCCCGAGTCGATCAGTCCTTGCGTCTGTGAAAAATCAGGAGCCAGATGCAAATAGGTAAAAAGGATCTGCTCGGCTTTCAACATACGGATTTCTGCAGGCTGAGGCTCCTTCACTTTGACGATCAACTCCGCCGCCGAGTAAATTTCCCGTGCAGTCGCTTCGATACGTGCGCCCACACTTTGATAGGATCGGTCATCAAAGCCAATTTCAATTCCGGCATTCTGTTGGACGATGACCTCATGGCCCTTTGCAATCAAAGACTCCGCACTTTCCGGAGTCAGCCCAACCCGGAACTCGGAATTTTTAATCTCTTTCGGGACGCCAATCCGCATACTTCAAACCCTCTACCAGCTGGATTCCAATAGCTTCCTCACTCGACCCCCGTCGATTGATCGATCCCCGCAAGACAGATGTATTTGAGTTCCAAATAATCGTCGATGCCGTACTTGGAACCTTCACGCCCATTGCCCGATTCTTTTACTCCGCCAAAAGGCGCCATCTCATTGGAAATAACTCCCGTGTTCACACCGACAATGCCGTACTCCAACCCCTCCGAGAGTCTCCAAATCCGGCTCATGTCTTTCGTGTAGAAATAAGCGGCGAGACCAAATTCCGTGTCATTGGCCATTTGAATGGCCTCAGACTCAGTCTCGAAGCGAAAGAGTGGTGCGACAGGGCCGAAGATTTCTTCTCGGAAAACACGCATTCCAGCGGTGGCGCCCGTGAGTACCGTGGGCTGGACGTAGGAACCGCCCAACTCAGAAGCGCCGCCGCCGATGTCGGCCTTCGCTCCTTTCTTCACGGCGTCATCAATCAGGGAGCAAACGTCCTTGGCCGCCCCCTCATCAATCAAAGGCCCCATGCTGATGCCCTCTTGCGACCCATCACCCAAGCTAAATTGACCCACCGCGTCGATGAGCTTCTTCGAAAAGGCGTCGTACACACCTGCCTGGACCAGGAATCGATTGGAGCAAACACAGGTCTGCCCCGCGTTTCGATACTTCGAAACGAGCGCACCTTGGACGGCTGCGTCCAGATCCGAGTCGTCAAACACAAGGAACGGCGCATTGCCACCCAACTCCATGGAAGTGCGCTTCACGGTACCCGCACATTGCGCCATGAGTTTCTTGCCCACGGATGTAGACCCCGTAAAGGTCAGCTTACGCACGCTTGGGTTGCTCGTGAGCTCCTCCCCAATTTCAGCGGTATTGCCCGCCAGAATATTGATGACGCCCTTTGGAATTCCTGCCCGACTCGCCAACTCCGCCAGCGCAAAAGCTGACAAAGGTGTTGCGTTGGCAGGTTTGCAAACCACAGTGCAACCGGCAGCTAACGCGGGTGCGATTTTCCGCGTCAACATGGCACAAGGAAAGTTCCAGGGCGTAATACACGCGACCACACCGATGGCCTGCTTGATGACAAGAAGACGACTGTCAGGGGTCGGCTGTGGGATGGTGTCTCCATAAACTCGCTTGGCTTCTTCGGCGAACCACTCGATGTAGTTCGCACCGTAAGCAATCTCGCCCCGGGCCTCCGCTAGCGGCTTTCCTTGCTCAGCCGTGAGAATCTTGGCTAGATCCTCTTGATTCTCCATGATCAGATCAAACCAGGCCCTGAGCTTTCCCGCGCGATCTTTGGCTGTACGCTCTTGCCAGGCCGAGAGTGCCGCCGACGCCGCCTCAACGGCAGCTTTGGCTTCGTTCCCAGCACAACGCGCCACCTCCGCCACCACTTCCCCCGTAGCTGGATTTACAATAGGAGTCGTGTCTCCCTTTTCCGATTTTACCCATTCACCATTAATATAAGCGTCGCTCTTTAAGAGCCGCGGATCTTGCAAGACTAGACTCATCTGCTCTCTCCAAAATTCCGTTGGTCTAAACTAACTTTCCAGGATTCATAATCCCGTTGGGATCAAACACGGCTTTCAAACTTTTCATGTATTCGATCTCGGTGGCTGACCGAGTATAGTTTAAATGAGGCTTTTTCAGCAGCCCCACACCGTGCTCCGCCGATACCGAACCCCCATACTTTTCAACGATCTCAAACACATGACGGTTCACTTCATTGCAGGTTTGAAAAAAGTGCTCTTGCGACTGATCTTCGGGCTTGAGGATATTCAGGTGCAGGTTTCCATCGCCCAGGTGGCCATACCAGATCGTTTCCATATCGGGGTAGCTACGGCGAACGACTTCATCGAGTTCCTCTATAAAGGCAGGTAGCTTCGAGACTCTCACTGAAAGATCATTTTTATAGGGCATCTTCGACGCAATGCTTTCGCTGATCCCTTCCCGCAATTGCCACAGTGCATGGGCCTGCTCCTGGCTTTGGCTCATCACCCCTTCTTCGACCCAACCCTGCAACTTCACCCTTTCAAAGACCTCCAGGATCTCTTCCAGGGTTTTTTCGCTCACATGCTCGATTTCCAATAAGGCATACAAGGGTGTGACCGTTTCAAATGGACGAGTACCACCCCGGGCCAACACATAGTTCAGCGCTCGGTCGGAGAAGAATTCAAAGGCCATCAGGTCGAAGGCCTTGCGAAAAGCATCGAGAAGATTCGTCATCGCCAGGAAGTCGGGGACACCTAGCACCAGCACCGAAGACGCTTTGGGGGTAGAGGTGAGTTGCATGGTCGCTTCAACAACAAAACCCAAAGTGCCCTCCGCGCCAATAAAGAGATGGCGCAAGTCATAACCCGTCGCGTTTTTCACCAAGCCCTTATTGAGATCGAGGATATCTCCTTTTCCTGTGACCACTTTCAAACCCGCGACCCACTGCCGCGTGGTCCCATAGCGAATCACCTTCACCCCTCCGGCGTTGGTCGAGATATTACCCCCAAGCTGGCTGGAGTCGGCTGAAGCGAAATCGACGGGATACACGAGGCCTTGGTCTTGCGCAAAGGCCTGCAATTGACCTGTGATGACACCGGCCTGGCACACCACCGTGCGGTCTACTGGATCAAATTCGCCCAATTGGTTCATGCGATCCAATGCGACGATGACCTCGGACTTCGCAGCAACGGCACCCCCCGAGAGCCCGGTTCGTCCTCCAGAAGGCACCAGGGCCACCCCGTGCTCGTTGGCTGCACCTACGATGGCCTGCACTTCCTCCGTCGATGCGGGCAACAGAATCAAGGCCGGACAGGGTTCCCAGGCCGTTGTCCAGTCCTTCCCGTAGGTTTTCAGACTTTCGGAATCATCCAGGCAAGAACCCACGGCGACCAGGCCAGAAAAGATCTCGAGCATCTGCTGTTGGCTCAAGCTGGGCATGGTTTCCTCCGGTTTAATCGATGGGCTAGTCGAATGAATATTTTACTTCACAGCGGGGACAGAAAACTAGCGCCGAGCTCATTATACTGAGGCGTATGCGAGTAACAAAAATTCGAGTCCGCGAGCCACAAATCTCTTGCCGTCAGCATGAAAAACCTTGTTCAATACAACTAATAGTAGACAAGTGGATCGATTATCATCCAATATATCGCATCTCGAAGAATGGCGTAGACAACGCTCTTCTTACTTGTCGGAACCAAAAAACATTCTTATGCTCTGCACCCCGTAACCACTCATTTGGGGGGAAAACTTAATGAGTCTAATCGACATCGTAGCAACACAAGCAGGATGGGAATTTCTTCTCCGCTTTGCGCATTTCCTGGCCGGAATCACCTGGATTGGTGTTCTCTATTACTTCAATTTTATCCAGACACCCTTCTTCGGAACTGAACTGGGCGGCGGTGCCAAGAGCGCGATGACTCGCGGGCTTGTCCCCAGCGCGCTGTGGTGGTTCCGCTGGGGCGCCATGTTCACCTTCCTGACTGGTTGGGCCATGGTCTTCCTCAAACTGCATCAGGGCATCGGACTTGACCAGCCCTACATGAATCAGATCCTCACCGGTGCACTGATGGGTACCTTTATGTGGGCCAATGTTTGGTTCGTAATCTGGCCGGCTCAGCAAGTGGTGATCAAGAACGCCGAGCAAACGGCTGGCGGTGGCGAAGCCATCCCCGAAGCTGCCGCTCGCGGCGCCCGCGCGGGATTGGCTTCTCGCACAAATACCTTGTTCTCCATTCCCATGCTCTTCATGATGGGATCGGCGAGCCACTTCACCTTCCTGCCCGGAACCAACGATGTCATGTACTGGTTGGTCTGCGGCGGTTTGATTGTGCTCGTTGAAATCAATGCCTTGGTTGGACCCGGCTTGCCGACCCAGAAGCCCTTGGGCAGCGTGTTGGGAACCATCCACGCCGGACTCGCACTCACGATTGTTCTGTACATCCTCGGTTGCGTACTCAACGGCGCTTAGCCACTGAGCACTCTCTCCGAATGCAAAGCAAAAGCGCCCGAATACAAAAGCGCCTTGGTCGTCAGTCGACCAAGGCGCTTTTTTGATTCCCTCTATATTGAGAGAGACGAGAGGGGCGAGCGTATCGCTTACTTGGAATTCAAAAAAGCAGCCAAGGCGGGCAACTCAGGCTCCAAGTAGGGCAAGGGCAACATGATCGCGGTGTCTCGCTTGGGTGTGTAACCCTCTGGGTATTGAACATGCAGAACCCTCATGGTGATCAACTCCAAGGAAGAGCCAGCCAAGGCCGGCCCCAGCGGACCATCCAACTTCGGATTCGGGTTGTGGCAAGCCGTGCAATTCCCGTAGTAAACGCCGGCGCCTCGCTTGGCGAGTTCAGCGTTGACCTGCGCAGGAGTTCCTTCCAGGTTCTTGGGCGCGGTGGGACCCTCCACCGTGGCTTGGGCCATGGCTTCCAACTCGGGTTCCGACACGGGTTCCGACACTTTTGGGGGATCCACAATCGCAGCCGTCTCTGGGGTCGGTGTGCCCCCCGTTGCTTGTTTCGTGTCCTCAGAGCAACCCAATGTTACGGCGACAGCTCCAACCAGCAGTAAATGCAAAACTCGGCTCATTCCCTGAAACCCCTTTTCAACTATTTGAGACCCTTTGGTGTAACGCATCCGGGCTTCTTTGGCTGGAAAAATACCTGCGGTTCTCATCGCCAGCAAAAAGAATTCCTCGCCGAGAAATCTCGGCGAGGAATCGATATAGCTCCGCTAGCAGCGTTTAGAACTTCAGTGTCATCTTCAGGTAAGCTGCGCGAGGCACCACGGTATCGTTATCCCCAATACCCGTTCCCCATTCTCGATGGTTGCTTTCCAGCAAATTCTCGCCTACCAGGCTGAATTCCACATCCTCCCTGGGATTCCAGCCCAAGCGCAGGTCCAGACGAACATAGGAATCGACATCCTCCAATTTCATCGGTGGGGGGTCAGCGGGTCCCCCTGGAAGACTCCATAAATCCTGCTGAGGCACGGAGTCAACGTAATAGGCAAAGGCATCAAATTGGAAATTATTGGGCAGATTGACCTTTGAGCTCAGGTTTATTTTGTGGGTTGGCTCCTCACGCTTTTCGCCGGGGGGATTATTCTG
This sequence comes from Pseudomonadota bacterium, assembly GCA_003353845.1. GTDB lineage: Bacteria > Myxococcota_A > UBA9160 > UBA9160 > JADFDR01 > GLO-12. Next base: position 112,133 of record PIVT01000003.1, read on the forward strand.
GTGGTCCACATCCAGATAGGTGTAAGTGGCTCCCAGGGTCCAACTGGGGTTCACGATCCAGTTCAGTGCGACCTCCGCACCATAGGCGTCGGCCTTCTCCTTGTCTTGCAGCAGCTTGAGTCGTTCCACATAGACGCCAAGGTCATTAAAGGTTTTCGCATTGGGATTGGCGCCCATTTGTTTGTCGTGGTCATTATAGAAGAGCGCCACATCGACTGAGCCCTGATCCGAAAGTTGAGCACGATAACCCAACTCAAAGGCATAGACCCTCTCGGCATCTGATTTATCATCGCCCAGATTTCCTTGAGCGGTCAGAAACGGGATGGGCGGGGCGGGCGCGGC
>PIVT01000095.1 GCA_003353845.1 Pseudomonadota bacterium
GAATCCCACAGCGATTCGTTTTCGTACACTCGATTCACTCTGTCGCCGTGCCCCAAATAAATACTTATAGAACTCTTGTCACCCATCGCATCTATCACGACAACCAACGTTGGCTTATTCCTTCCTGCGAAAGGACTGGCACCATACGACAACCACGCGTGAGCATCATGGTGCGGTACACCAATCACTGGAAGCGAATCATCACAACCCCAATGCTTTTGAAACTCACGGGCGGTATGGAATCCCCTGAACATCACCTTCAGATCCCGCTTCATCACTACATCTTTCAGCAGCGAAAAATTCGCGGGGGTCTCCCCTGCCCAAGATGCAATACATTCCGCCATCAAAACACAATAGTCGTAGGTAACAACCACGCACAGCAAGTCCTCTGGCCTAAGGTCCTTCTCCTGATACTCTTTTCGCAACGCCTCAACCGAACCTGTTGGAAATCCGGACATGCCTTTCGTCCCCCGAATCCGGTCTTCCTCATAATTGGCAATGATGTGCGGTCCACCCTCCTCCGTTATCTCGATTAAACAGACCCCCGTATCATGCGCACCGGTACAGAGGCCAATCACATACCCAACGCCACCTTTCTGCAATCTCCGCCGGAGCTCCTCGCCTACCTGACCAGCACGCCGTGAATCCGACGCAAATAACCCTGCCCACTCTCCATACTTTTTAAGAACAGGTCGCGCGACCGCGTAAATCGCGCGAGTGAGGCGTGGAAAACGTGAACTGTATGGATTAGTCCTGCACGACATCTTTTTTCTAAAGCCCCGGTATCCTGCGATTCGAGTCAAGCGAAACGCTCGAGAACAAGGAGTCATCAAGCTCCGGATCGATAACCAGCTTATCGACGTACACGTGCGTCTCTGTGCTTCGTGCAAAATTTGTCACATACGCATGCCGACCGATCAAGACATCCTTGAACGCCTCAATGCTTTTCCTGGGCACCCGGAGCTCTTTAACAGGCTTCTCTGTATCTTTCTTATAATATCGTATCAACAAATTCGAGTAGTCACTCTTTGCGATCACGTACACCAAATACCCGTAGCCCGATTCATACACCGGCACCGCCTTAATCTGATAAACACTCTCGCCGTCTAGCATGGCTTCCTCCAGCATAGTCAACTGAAAGTCTTCCAATGATCTCTTTTCCATGTCCTCCATGCTGAAATCTGTTCCCAAGAAAGCATCCTGCCTCGTCGTTCGCACTCGCCGTACACGCTGCTGACTTTTGAGAAAAATGAAGTGATCATCACTGCGGTCGTCTGCCTCGATCGACAAAATTCTCATTCCTCTCAAGCTATCCGGCTTTAGGAATCTCGTGAGAAGATGGACCTTCCCTTCGATTATTTTTTGGGCCATCTCTAGGCTCGTCACCCGTTCCTGTCCACCCGAATCCTTCTGGATCAACCGTACCGTACGCGCCATGTCGTGCGTATATTGGTGCTCGAAACTCCTCACCAGTACTTCTCCCGGATCAACTTCCTCTGCCGTCGCATAGGCACTTGCAAAACCACCGATCAACACGCTCAAGCAGATAGCCTGGAACCATCTATGCCACATTTCAACCACCATCCACCTCTCCCAACTGCGCTAGAAGGTGTACCCGCACCTTAACCCCGCCTGTATAGGCACTCTGCATCTCTAACCTTCCCCCGATTTGGCTCACCAGTGTTTTACATGTAGCCAGGCCGATTCCGCTACCCTCATCCTTTGTTGTGAAGCCCCAATCAAATGCACGCTCCTGCTCCTCCGCCGTCAGGCCTTCACCTTCGTCAATCACATCGATCAGGACTTCACCATCCCTTGCTGTCGCATAAACCTCAACCGTCCCTTTTCCCTTACACGCAGCAAAAGCATTGTCGAGCAGATTTTGCAACACACGCTTTAGCCCCAAACAGTTTTCACTGGACAACGTTGGCAATGCGTTATCTATTCTCAATAAAAGCCTATCACCATAAAGATGCTGGAAAGCTCCCGCCGCCTCCGCGATCACATCCCCAATTCTCCGTGCATCACCTTTCGTAGCGGATTCCACAAGGGCTCCTAACACTTCTTGTGCCTCTATCGCGATTCTTTTTACTTGTTCTAGACTCGCCACCGCTCCCACTTCGTCCCCCGCAGCTTCAGCGCGGGCCGCAATCATCGTAATCGATCTCAGTGGCGACTTAAGATCGTGTGCCATCTGCTTAGCCGTAGTATTTCTACCAGCGGCTACAGACTCCGCAGCAACCCGATCCATCAGTCTTGCGTTTTGAATAGAAACTGCCGTCTGCCAGCACAATTCGGCTACGCGCGAAAGTTGTGAATTCGTATAAAGTGCCCGCTTTCTCGGCGGGCCGACAACTACAAGTCCGTAATCTTCCTCCTCCGAACACACAGGAACCACCAACGCCACCCCTTCTCTCCTCAGTTCCGCAGCCAGTGGATCGTCCAGCAGTTCATCTGTGCAAAGATCAATTAGACCTGCCTCCGCATCTCGCTCAAGGAGTTTTTTAACACTCCTCAACAACTCCGTTGAATCTAACTTTTCGTCGAAAGTTCCTTCCTTCGCAATTCCCTCACCTTCAATCCAAATTCCCACGTTCTCTGGCGCAAGGCTTCCCATCAATGCTTGCCGTAAGAATCTCACCGCAACGTTAACATCCGTGACCGTTCGCATCCGTTCGCTGTGTGTTTCTACCCAGTCGTTCATACGTCCGTACCATGGTGGAATCCATCTTTCAAACACTTGTCGGCTTAAGGGCGTTCCCGCTGCTACCACCAGAAACGCCACGGTCCATAGCATTCCCGGCGAACCAAACGGAAACTCAACGCCTCCTGCCTTGTTCGCAAAATACCCTATTCCGAGAAATAACCCTGCTAGCAGAAATCCATTTGTAATACAGGCCATCAGTACATAGCCATTTTCCGTCGCATTCGTAACACCGGACTTGCTCACCAAGTAAGTGATAGGGCCAACCGACAGCATCAACAGTCCAGTCATTGCACTCGCTGACTCAGCAGGTGACAGCAAAGGCCAAAGACTCATAAACCCGACAAGCCCTACCGTCACCACTACCGATCCTAAAAGCGTCGCATTTGCGCGGACCCTATGTAGAGAAGTTGTTGGAGCTTTTCGCTCATGTAGTGCATTTAACACAAGCGTCAGCCACGCTGCGCCGACCAAAACCAGCAACAGCCGGTCTAGAACCGTCCAGTATCCTCGCAACCGGAAGGCACTGCTTAACTCACCGGCTCCCAGGAGAAACGCTATGGAGTACAACGCTCCCAGCACCCCTGGGCTCCTTTGCACCATCTTCTTCTCTCTTGGATACACAAGAGAAAAATGGAAGAGTGCCGCAGGCAATAAACAAGCTGCCGCTGACCACTGCACATCAAGTGCAACCGACTGTATATTGCAAAACAGTGGAACAATGATCCCGGTCAGCGCGGAACTTAAAGTTGCCGCAGCGACGCCTGCATGGCTCTTTACGCTCCCCAACAGAAAGAGTGCCAGGCCTGTCCCAGTTGCAGAAATCAAAAATGCCGCCAGAAACCTCCCCAGCAGGTCAGACCTCTTCGTTTCATAGACTGGAAACGGGACCCAACGCTCCAACCCCTCTCCATGTATCTCTGCGGTAAGTGCTAGACGATCGGCGGCTTTCAACGCCGAGTGCAACTCCGCCGGGCCATATACTCGCTTGATTGCGCCATCTATTTTGAAGGCAGACACTCTTTCGTATGGCTTCATCGGGCAAGCCGGGTCCAAAGAGCGTAACCACGTCACCGCGCCGTTTGGCAAAAGCCGGCAACCAAACCGTAGTCCGCTTCCCTCTCGGAGCACTTCAGCACCAGCCGCACCCCACACGATCACCGCGAAAAGAACTATTCCCGCTCCGATCAGTCTCCTATGGTTGATACCGCCTGCGTCTCTCGACATATTGGTTTCCTTGCCGTCGCCCATTCCCCAAGAACCAGCCTTGGAACAGTATGAACCAAGGCGGGTACGATCATCAGATCCGCAATCAGCGCTGCAAAAATCGCGACGGATGCCATCAAACCAAAATTTCCGATCGCTTCAAAAGAAGACAAAAGCATTAGCCCAAAAAAACTGAGAGATAACGCAAGAGACGTCGTCACAACCGACCGGCCGACGTGAGACAGTGCTCCGCGCATCGCTTCGGTTGGGCTGGCCCCGGTTCTCGCGCGGCGTTGGTACTGAACAAGAAGGTGAATCGTATCGTCCACTGCGAGTCCAAGAACGATCGCGGCCGTCATCGTCATCCCCACGTCCATTGGTATTCCCCAAAACCCTAGTGTTCCTAACATGAGCAATACCGGAAGTAAGTTGGGAAACATCCCGAGCACTGCGACGGTCAAGGATTTAAAGTAAATCAACAAGCACAACCACACCCCGAGAAATGCCAACAAAAATGTTTTCATTTGTGTTTCAAGCATCGTGTTCATCATCGCTGCAAAGATCGGCAGTGATCCTGTCAGGCCATACGTCCAGCCTTCGGGCAAATTTCCATCCAGATACGCCTCTAACCGTGAAACGATCTTTCCTTGCTTCCTCGTAGGCATCGAAGAAGCCTCGGCCGAAAGTCGAACGTGCCTACGATCAAGACTTAGCCAATTTTCCACCATGGACGCTGGCATAAATAGATAGACCTCCGCTAACGCGACTTCGTCATCGGGGAGTCGATCAAACTCGGGCACGCTTCCATTAAGAAGGAAATAAACACGTTGTAATGGATCGAGAACTGACCGCACTTCCCCAACTCCATCAAACTGAGTCTCCACGAAAGTTGCAACATTCCCCACCACCTTTAAGGCTTCAGGATCATCTAAACTCTCCGTTTCGGGAAGAATCAGCTCCACCTCCAATCCTTCCGGGCCCCGTAAATTATCCTCCACCCACTCCGCCCAATGAACAACAGGGTTATCCCGACCCAGCAGGGAGTAGTGGGTCGTTTCCACCACGACCAGGCTTGCCCCGTAGCTACAAAGGAGCATCAGTGTAAAAGCACAACCCAATATTACCTTCGCATGCCCACTCGCGACATCGACTATACTATTCGTGAGGTCCTCCCAGAACTCTGACGCTCTCACGGATCGGATCCAGTTCGGCTTTGCTCCCGCGACAAGAATCGGCAACAAAGTAAACGTTAGTAGGAGCGCTGAAATGACGCCGGCTGCAGAGACAAGCCCGAAATGTTGAAAGCTCTTAAAACTCGAGGTCAGGAAGGCCGCGAACGCAACGCTGGTTGTTAGAGTGGTGAGTATGCAAGACTTGCCTATATCTCTCACAACGATCAAAAGAGCCGCAATCCGCTCTTCTCGGGTTTCAAGTGACCGCTCGCGTGACTCCTCGGCATAGCGTGAAAGCACATGCACTGAAGTGCATATCCCAACAACAAGAACGATCGTAGGGACATTCTGTGTCATCGCATCGACCGGGAATCCCAGTAGTCCCATCAAGCCTTGCGACCAAAGGGAGGCCAAGCCCATCGTTGTGAAAGCGATCACAACAGCGATTACCGATCGGAACAAATAACTAAGAACTCCGATCATAATCATGACCATAAACGGCATTACTTTCTGCGTTTCGAGATTAAATGCATCTGGCGCGACTACAAAATCCACTGATTCGCCGACAAGCCGGAACACATAGCCTTGTTCTTCATACTTCGAAAGAAACTCTCGCGCACGGAGGGTGACGCTCTTCTGAATTCTGGCATCCGACGTGGAGAACTGGACGACGACGGCTCCGACCTTTCCATTCTGCGCCGTAAGAGCCCCATCCCAAAGCGGATCAACTGCCGCAATGACCGCGAGTTCTTTGAGGTCACTCGCCTCGTACAACTTCCTTACTTCGAAGCCGTCCGTGGTGGGGACTAAAAGTTCACTATCCGCGACGGTATAAACGTCCCGCACACCCTCAAGAGCACCGAGTTCCACGCGCAAGTCATGAACCATTTGGAGCGCATCGTAATCAAAGACGGTTTTACATGGAGTATCCTCATCACACCCATAAGCAATAAGAAGCGGAAACCCTCCTCCAAATCGGTCGAGAAAATCATCAAGATAAGCTACCTGCGGGTCTTTCTCGCCCAGGAAGGTTCGAAACCCGGTAACGGTTTCAATCCTAGAAATTCCTACCACAGCCAATGCTGACAAGAACACAACGCACCCAATCACCAGCCAAGGCTTTCTCAAAGATATGCCGGTCAACCACTCCAACAGCCACACTCCTCTCTTTGTTTCTTCATGCTAAAATTTCGCGTCCCGCTCACGCGAATACTCGCGGTAAATTCAATTACGTAGGGAAGGATATTCACAAGATGGCGTCCTACACGGGTCCAAGAATCACACTTGCATGCGTACTCGCAAGTTGCTCGACATGGCTAACAATATCTGAGAGATCTTGGTCCTCGTACCGATATACATGCTGAGCACCACGATTCATTGCAGCGACTGTTGTCGCCACATTCGCAAACCCACTCAGAAGGACTATGGGTATTGTGCGATCCATCCTTCTAATCTGTTCGATCAGCTCCAATCCGTCCATCCTCGGCATTGCTAGATCAGTCAGGACGCATAGGAAGCGTCCAGATTCAAACATCTGAAGTGCGTCAACTCCATCATTTGCAAATGTCAGATCGCACTTTGATTCTTTGAACCGCAAGGCAATTTCAGCACGTTTATGCTCAAGATCCTCCGCGACAAGTACTTCCATGTAGTCACCATTCTTGCTCCTGGTTCTTTTGAGATTATGCGGGAGAACTGCTCCATTCAAAGTAGGATCCGTTACGAGATCGACTCTTAGGGAACTCACATCCGTTCGCATGGAGTGCTGATCCGCCCAGTTGTAGGGTGCGGACCTTGTCACGCAGAAATCTTCAGCGACGCGAGTGAAGTTGCCTGCGTGCCTGGACAGGCTGGCCCTTAGTCTTTTTCCTCGCATTGCGAAACTTACTAGCTTGATTTCTTCTAAGGGGGTGAACCTTCTACCTCCGACGAGGAGCTCTGCAATTTTTTGTAGTTTCCCCAATTCACGTGGCAGGGAGCACATCTCGGCTACGCCGAGCTTTTCAGCGGTTTCTAGCAGCCCGGAAATCACGTCGGCGTTCTTCCATTGATCTCGAATCAATAGGATTGCTGGCAGCAGGCCGCCTTGGTCCCTCACCAGATTTATGGGCAGTTTCTCATCGTCGGTGGATGCGGGCAGGTCATTGGCCACACCTAAGGTGCGCACCTGTTCCATGAGTTCGAGGGATGTTGAATCTTGCAAGACTAGATCTAGAAGAAGTAGATGGGGTGGCGTGCTTTCGATGGCCGACAGGGCTTCGGTGATGCCTTTGGCTATAGATAATGAGAATTTTTCAGAGAGTTCCGCCTTAACCGTGTCGCACAGCGCTGTATCTGCCGTCACTAGAAGAATTCTTCTTCTCATGGCTCCCCCGATCCATTACTGCTCTATAGATTTCCAATCCAGCTTGGCTTATCAGCGCCTGTATTTAGCGTCAGGGTTTCCACTAGAAATGTCAACAAGGGGGTGGCCGTTGGGGATGATATATTTTGATTTTGGGTCAGCAACCGTCTCCAACCGTCATCAATCACCTCAAAAACCGGGGGATCGGAGGATGCCAGGCAGATTCGGACCGCTTTGAGTCACCCTTCCACGGCTCTCCAGACTGGAGGCGACTGTTTGAAGTCGCCCAAAGACATACCCGAATCTCGTCGGGAGCGAGAAACGGGGCTAGCGGTCAGTTCGGGAACTCCCACGCATTGGCAGCGGCCTCCAACTCGTCGGCGTCGGCCGGGAGAAGAAACCCGTTTGCCACGCTGACGTTGAGCGCGTCCAGCCACTTCGCCGAGAAGTCCTCTTGGGTCGGGTACAGGTTCAAAATCTTGTCAACGGTAAACGGCGTGGTGCTGCCGAAAAGCCTACAGAAGAAGACACCGCCGTTCTCACTGTCGAGGGTTGCGACTGGCGCGTCGACATGCGGGGAACGCACGCCACCGAGCGCGTTGCCATGTGGGTCGCGGTCAAGTACCACTGGCGTATTCGAGAGGTCTATGAGTTGCGCTCCGTGCGGCGGGGCGACAACCGCCGCGTTGGGATCCTGAAGGGTTCGCACCCAGGTGTCGAGTCCGTGGACCGCCGCCTGCAAGACCCAGTGGTGCGCCCCCGCGTTGATCGCTCTGTCGCAGCCGAAAGGATTGCTGGGAACGCGTAAGAACCCAAACATCTTAATGGCGCCGCTTCCGTCGCCGGGGTCGCTAAGGCCCGCAAGCGTGTATGCGTCTGCGTGGGCCGTTCCAGCGATCTCCCACAAGCGAAACATCGAAGTGTCGGGTTGGCGGGCATCCAGGTTCGAACCGATCACGTCACCCTCGGCCTGCACGACCATCACGGGCACGTTGAGGTCGTCGCGAATCGGCGCCGGCGCGGGGAACGAATGCACAGGTAGCGGCGCCTGAGAAATATCCGAGCCGTAGCCGTAACGACTGTGCACGAGGAAACCATCGTACACCTGCTCGATGGGATGGACCGCGTCTATATAGGTGACCATACGGAACGCCGACTGCGACTCACCGGCGGCGATCACTCGATCGGCCGTTATGCCGCCGAGTAGCTTCGAGGCCGTGTCTCCGGCTCGCCGACCGGCATGACTGAAGATGTCGTACGAGTAGCTGTCGCTCGGGTGTACGAGTGAAGCGTACCGAGCCGCCGAAGCACCGGTCTTGAGGGCGTTTACACCGACTGCCTGGGCCGACACGCCGATCCACGCGTAGCCGCTCCGGACCAACTCGTTGTGGGCCATGATCCAGTCGGGTGGGGTATCTGCACCCGCGGAGACGTTGAGCCATTCGACGACAACGGTGCCGTTGAAGTCCACCTTATTGATCGGCCGGATGACGACCAAACGCGTCTTGAAACTACCCGCCGCGGTCTCAGGATCGGCTGTGACAACCAGCTTCCCGTCGCTCGGCAATGGCAGAGTCGGCGTGTAGCTGTGGGCAGTACCGTCGAGGAAAAACTCCTTTTTCTGGTAGCCGACCGACGAGAGGACCGGGCCACCGGTCCCGAGGCGGATGCCGCTGTCGGGTAGCACGGGTCCCGTCACTTTGGATTTCGTAAATACGGCCTGGAGGGGTGGCAAGGTCTCCCCCCAGAAGTTTCGAACCGTCTCTGCAGATACATTAAAACTGCATGAATTGCCTGCGGCCTCGAGGCAGTAATTTCCCCAGTGATCGAACACCCAACCCTCACGAGGCTCGGCGTAGTACGTTTCCTGGTACTCATAAACAACGAGGTTTACAGCGCACTCATCAGCACCCAATTGGGATTCTTCCAGCGTGCAACCCCTGTCACCGCTTGCAGATGTGACGTCGCCTACACCCTCGATTTCAATCGGGTGGCTACAGGCCTGGAGAAGGAGGATTGCAATGCTGATCGATACCAATTTCACGAGTTTCATGTTCTTGCTCCTATATAAGCATCGTATTCTTCTGGGCGGAAAACACTGAATTTTGACTAGATCACAGGTGTTAGAACGTGTCAATTCCCAGCAGCGTCACATATCGGGTTTAACATTCGACCCAAGTGGCGATTGACCTCGTGAGTCCAGAAATAGGTCGCCTTCCAATGGAATCGACATTCCTTCTTCCCGCAAAGGCAAACCCATTAAATATCGCCTGGTTCAGGTACCCGATTCTCTGGTTTCTCTAACTTGATTAATTACCGAAATATCCATATTCAAGATGAACATTTTCCCAGTGCAGGCTTTGCGGCTTCCAGTGCCTGGCCCACTTTGGGGCAGAGGCAAGAGCGTTACAGCTGCCTCACGTGCCCTGCCCTTCGGCTGTTCATCGATTTTAGATGTGATACATCTGGAGCCAAATTTGGCCAACGGCCTGGTAGTCCGCAGCTTTTCGGAAAGTTTGGCCACGATTGAGATTCTCTGACGTCGTGTGGCATTCGGGGGCATCGATCGTGGCCACGATACAAAGGTTATGCGCCCAGCAGTTCCTCCAGCCGACCCTTCACAATTTTCACTCGTGCCTGAGAGGCTACATCCGGAGGAAGGTGGGCGGGGATTGCAGATAAAAATTCGGGGGACTGCAACAGACTAGTCCGTTTCTCCGCAAGGTACTCGCGGAGATCAAGCGATGACAACCTCACCTCTTCGACAAGCTCTGGGCGTCCATCCACGAGTGCAATAATATCTTCGAGGTCGTGACTTGCATAGTAATCCCCTTTTCCTCGGCCCAAAAAGGCTTCCAATTTCGTCGCCAAGAAATACGGTGCAGAGATCATTCGAATTCTTAGATCATCTGTTAGAGCCGTCGTCTTGGCCGTATCCAATGCATCACCGTACCATCGATTACTGAACCCGAGAATTGCGGGATCCGTCGGCATGATGTCCACCTTTACATCGCCCAACCGCCAACGACAGGTTGGAGCCCCCTCGGAGTCGTCCTCGCATAATCCCAGCTCGTACAGTTGACTTTTTAACTGGTCGTACTCCGTTCGCGATCCAATCTCGACGATCATATCCACATCAACCGTCATTCGCGGAGCCGGTGCCGAGGAATCGCTAATGAGAAGCCCCAATGCACAGCCTCCCAAGAACACGAACTCCTCAAGCAGCGGTTCAAGCTGCTTCGCAACATGAATGAGCATTTCTCGATTTGGATCCAGCGCTTTCACCACCCCTT
>PIVT01000214.1 GCA_003353845.1 Pseudomonadota bacterium
CGCTGAGACGCGAGGTGCCGGGACGAACGCGGCTATCTCAGGTGCCGGTCAAGGCTTCCAGACACTGATCGGGGGTTAACATGGCGCTCAATCCCTTCCAGCAAGGACAACAGTTCGCTCAGCAGACGCAAGGTCGGCAACTCGATATCGAGGCCGGTCGGACGAAGGCTGAAGGTATCAATGCGCTCGCTGAGATGTTCGGTGAAGCCGCCAAGGCCCCGCAAGAGTTCGCAACTCTTCAGTCCCAGGAGCGTCAGGAGAAGCAGCGCGTTTCCAAAAACGAGCAGCAAGCTCTGGACAACCAACGCCGCGCCGGTCTTGACGAGATGAGCGCGGAGGATCGTGACCGGGCCAACCAGCTCCAGGCAACACGCAACACCATTGGCTTCTTCAAGGCCGGGATCGCTAACGGTCTGGACATTGGGGAGATCGGTCAACGTGCTGGCCCGGCTCTCATTGCGTTGGGTATTCCTGAAGAGGAGCTGGCCCCGCTGTTGCAGCAAATCCAGAACGACCCAGCCGTCCTTGACGAGTTCGAGGGTGCTATCAAGGCGCAGCAAAACAAACTGAACCGGCGCGTTGTGCGTACGATTGAAATTGAGAACCCTGACGGGACTATTGGCTTCGCTAACGTCTTCAATGACGGTACGACGGAGCCGGTCGCAGACGTGACAGCCGGGAAGACGCAGACGTTGGAAGTGCAGCGGGAACGTAACCGCCTCCGTGCAGCTCCTGCCCAGGGCGAGATCGCAGAAGCCAAGGCTGAAGGCAAGATCGCTGGTGAGATCGCTGGTGAAGATTTGCCGGGCAGTGAAGTCGGCAGGATCGCAGCCGAAAGCGCACAGGCAACAAACATTCAGCGTCAAGACTTCCTGATCGACACGATTGATACAGCTATCGACCAGGCTGGAGAGTTGACCACTACAGGCATTCTCGGTCTGTCCCGCGCCATCCCCGGCACGCCAGCCGCAAACCTGGCTTCGACACTCGACACGATCAAGGCCAACGTCGGCTTCGATGAGCTGCAACGCCTCCGCGATAACTCTAAGACGGGCGGCGCTCTCGGTCAGGTTTCCGAAATGGAGAACCGCTTGCTGCAATCCGTTGTTGGTGCAGTTGAGCAGAGCCAGTCCGGAGCGCAGCTCACTAAGAACCTGGAGCGTTTGAAGGAAGAGAAACGTAAGTCCAACGAACGGATCGCCAGAGCCTTTGAGGCTGACTTCGGCGTCAAGTACGGTGGACCCGGAACACCGATCCCGACCGGCGACGCAGCCGGTGAGAGCATTGACGATATTATAAACAGGAACCTCTAATGGCTACTGACCAGGAGCTAGAACAGGCACTCAGAAATGCAGATGCAGCCGGGCGCGGAGACGACGCCACTGCACTTGCTACAGAGCTTCGCAGCCGCCGCGCGAAGGCGGGCCAGTCCACAACAGATGCTGATCCTCTCGGCGGCGTTGAGACTGGCCCAACCGCGCCGGACCCACTTGCGAACGTGCCTATGAAGATATCAGGCGTTACGCTGCCCGACAGTATCCGGCAGGACATTCTTGCTGGCCGTTCCATTTCTGACCCAAAGGAGAAACGTCTTGCCGCCGCACGGATCGCGGGGAGGGTCGCAGCTATGGAAGGAAACGAGGGCGGCAACGCAGCCGACCGTTTCGCAAGCAGCCGGGCTGGCGCAGCACTTCGCGGTTTTGGCGCTGGTATTTTCGGTGTGGGCGACCTTGCCGCCGCAGCCGGGCAGGCCGTGGGAAGTGAGCTATCATTCGGAGAGGCCCTGGAAGCGCAGCGTGAGTTTAGGCGTACGCTTGAAGAACGGTTCCCAGGAACATCGCTGACCGGCGAGATCGGTGGCGCTATTTCCGGTGGCGGCGTCGCGCTCAAGGCCCTCGGACCAGTGGCCAAGGCTACCGTGTTCTCCAAAGGCGGCGGCTTCAAAGGCGCTGTCACCAATATCGGCAAAGCCATGCTGGCCGGGGGCACGGCTGGCGGCATCACTGAAGAGATCACTGAAGGCGAAGGCTTGCAGGGTTTGAAGGTCGGTGCCTTGTCCGGCCCACTTGGCCTCGGTCTTGCACGCGCTGCCAACGTCACAGCTCGCACCGTCAAGAATGCGCTCCAGGACCCGGCCTCGAAAGGCATTGCAGCCTTGGCCAAGCGCCTTGGCGAGACGCCTGACGAGATGATGGAACGCTTCCAGCTATTCCAGGCCGTGACCGGCAAGACGCCGACCATTACAGATATCTCGAACCCGCAGGCCGTAGCTGAGCTGAGAACCCTGATATCGGAAACTCCGACCGCTGTCATAGCTGCCCGTGAAGGCGCTGAGACGCTGACCAGGCGTCGTGCTGGCGAGGTAGGCGAGGCAGTTACCGGAAGCCGCCAGTTGGGCGATGAGGTGTCCGCTAAGAAGGCCCGCGACGCACTTGCTTTGGACGACTTTGCCAAGGCTGACGCTGCTGAGATCAAGTTCACAGGCGATCAGGTTGACGGCTTGCTGGCTGACCCAGACCTCAAGGGCGCTATTCGTGGCCCGCTGAGGCGTCGGCTGGATGAGATACTGGATCAACCGCCGAACGGCGGCGCTACTTTG
>PIVT01000729.1 GCA_003353845.1 Pseudomonadota bacterium
GGTTTATCCATTTGTTTTCTCCCATTTGTACTCTGGATCCGGGACGAAGCAGGTCGACACCCGCCAGTCGAATCCGTCGGCCCCTCCGCTGAAACCGTTCTCCGGGTGGTATACGCTCTCGTAAGTTTTGACTATCCAGCCCCCGAAAACTTTAGCCCGCTGGTTCTCGTCGTCTATGTTTTCCCATTCCATCACTTATCCCCCCCGATAATTTAAGTCGATATGTCCCGGACGTACCCGGGCGTCGCCTGTTGTCGCCCATGGACCCTCAGGCTTTGGATCCGGCTTGGTGTCCGTGTAGTTGCATAACTCAAAAATAACGCTCTCCAAGGCGTCCGCCTCTTCTCGACACTTTTCGATCCTGTCGCCGAGAAAGCCGATCTTTTGAATCAATATTCCCTCATAGCGATTAATATCGCCCTCAGAAGTCACGCGGCCGAGTCTCTTAGTTAGCGCTCGCTTTTCCTGCTCCGCTTGGCTCTTAAAGCCTTGTTGCTCTGCCTTGGCAGCAATCGCCCGGGCCTTGGCCTCTTTGATGATATTACCCTTAAAATCCTCGGCGATAATGCAATCGAAAAGGGAGGTTAGCAAGAACTCCCAACGCTTCGGGGCGCTCCCCTGAGTGGGGT
>PIVT01000027.1 GCA_003353845.1 Pseudomonadota bacterium
CTGCAAAAGGGCACGTCGATGCTAGTCGAGCTTGGCAACGGAACCTCGCAACCACGCCGTTTCTTCTTCGACATGGGTAACGGCAGCGTGGGAAACGCGATTGCGATGCAAGTCCCTGCGGCGCTCATCAACGACATCTTCATCAGCCATCTCCACGCGGATCACTTTGCTGACCTGTCGTATATGTATCCATTCCGCGCCTTTGCCGGTGGCTTTACACCGCTGCGGGTGTACGGACCCTCGGGAAGAACGCCCGAGTTGGGGACCAAGGCCATGATCAAGAACATGCGGGCGATGAATCGCTGGCATGAAGAAAACTTCGCCGCCTGCCCGATTGGAGACGGTATGGAAATCGAAGTTCACGAGTTCGATTGGAAAGAGGAAAACGGGATCTGCTATGACAAAGATGGCGTGAAAGTGCGCCATTGGCCACGCTCCCATGTAAAGGACGGTGCCTCTGCCTATCGCCTCGACTGGGAAGAAGCGGGTCTCTCCTTCGTGTGGACTGGGGACGGTCGACCCGACGAGTTATCCGCAAAATATGGCAAGGGAGCCGATGTCTTTGTGTCTGAAGGCACCATCGATACTCCGGCACTTTCGGCCCTCAAAGTGGGTTCTCCAGCCGACCTTTGGAAGTACACCATCGACATCTACCACACCATGTACTACGCCGCGGGCTATCTCTTCAAAAAGGCGAAGCCCCGCATGGCAGCCATCTGTCACTTCGAGTGGTCCGGCGATCAACTCGCCGCTGAGTCCATTGCCGAGGTTCGGTCGCACTGGGATGGCCTCTTCATGTTCGGTATGGATCTCAAGGTGATCAACGTTACCAAGGATGCCATTTGGGCACGGGATGGGGTGATCGCCGACGGTGCGGCCCCGGCGAGCATGGACCCACGCTGGTTCGTCAAACCCGGTGAGAAATTGCCCGAGAAAATCGAGTTCCCGGCACCCACCTTGCCGCGGGAAGAGCAGCAGGAGCAGTTCTTGCGTGACTTGGAGATTGACCCGAAGCTCTACTACCCGAAGCATGCCTATCGCAAACCAGTTCAGAAGTGGCCTGGCATCACCCTCAACCCACGCAAGATGCTCAAAGCCCGTGGGATCGATATCGATGATGAATGAATGGGCAGCAGGGCAAGGGGAGGGACACCGGCAGCTCGGTGCCCTCCCCAACCCCTTGCCAGGTGATCATCGTGCCTGAAGAACCAATACCGATCCTCGCGCCGGCACCTCGCACCGATCCCATTGCCATCGAAGGGCGTGAACCAGTGCCGGTTACCCTTCTTACCGGCTTCCTCGGCTCTGGTAAGACAACGCTGCTCAATCGAATCCTCAATGGGCAACACGGCCTGCGCGTGGGCGTGCTGGTCAATGACTTTGGTGCGATCAATATCGATGCCGAACTCGTTGATAGCGTCGAGGAAAACACGATCAGCCTGACCAATGGCTGTGTATGCTGCGAGATTCGAGACGATCTCGTCAATTCCCTGGAGCAGCTCCTCACCCGTGCTGATGCCATCGATTACGTGATCTTGGAGGCTAGCGGGGTGGCCGACCCAGAGGGCATCGTGATGACCTTTTTGGATCAGCGATACGAGAAGCTGCTAAGGATCGATAGCATTACCTGCATCATTGATGCGGAAGCCATCTTTGCCGACGGTGACAATGAATCGCTGAACATGTTGAAGCTTCGCCAGATCGGTTTTGCAGACCTGGTGGTACTCAATAAGGTCGATCTCGTAGGCCCGGAACACATCGAGGTGATCAAGGAGTGGGTTGATCATCACATACACCGAATACGAATCATCGAAGCGACAAAGTGTGATGTACCTCTGGAAATTTTGTTAGCCGTCGGGCGTTTCGACCCAGCCCATACACTCTTGCAACATACCGAGGAAGAAGGCCAAGCCCATAAGCACGATACTGAGCGGGGATCTGCCAGCGATACTTTCGAGACGTGGAGTTACAAATCCGACCAGCCGTTCTCCATTGAGGCATTGCGTGAGATGGTCCGCAGGGAACTTCCCGCCTCGATCTATCGCTGCAAGGGGATCGTCTACGGCAAGGAGTGCCCGGAGAAACGGTTCGCCATACAAGCCGTCGGGCGTCGCGTCGAGATCGTGGACTTGGGAGAGTGGGGCGACCGCACGCCACAAAGCCAACTGGTTGCCATTGGTTCATCCTTCGATGGCATGGAGCTAAACCGAAAATTCGATGCCTGCCATGCGTAGACGAGCAAGCTGATCGGCAGACAAAAAGAAACGGACGATCCTTTCGGAATCGTCCGTCCTAGGTGGTAGCGGGGGCCCGATATGAACCGACGCGCAGGGCGCGTGGGTACTGACAAGTGAAATGCTTCTAGGCGACAATTGGCGCATAAAAAAGGCTTTGAACCTTGCCCCCCGAGAGCGGCAAGAATCGATACGCGGTGCTAAGTAACTCGAACCGTTGAGCAAGCTCTCGCAACACCAATAGAGTAGTGCTTGGAGACAGGGGTACGGTTGGGGGTATTTTAGGATGTCAGGAATAAATCCCGATCAGAACCAACTAAGATGCAACTACTTACAGGCGGACTTCCGCTTCAAGGTCTGAATCGCCCTCGAACCTGATTACTCCAAGCGTAGATCGCGCGGCAGACCCAGTGCCCGTTCCCCGATGATATTTCGCTGAATATTCGAAGCCCCACCCGCGATGGAGTGCGCAATGGCTGCCGTGTACTCGTAGACCCAGCGCCCGGGTGTGTGCTGAACCTCACGAGCCATAGCGGTCTCAGCGTCATTGGGTGCGATGAGTCCATCTCCTCCAATGATGTCTTGAGACAGGCGCGTAAGCATCATGGCGGTGTCGGTGGAGTAAAGCTTGTTCATCATCATGGGAAGCATGACTTTGAGTTCTTCGCCCTTGGCGGCCGCCGAGAGTTGGCGCAAGCCTGAATACTCTTGAGTGGTGACGTATCCTTCAATCTCAGCCAGTCGATCTCGCACACGGGGATCTTGAATGGCCGGGCGTCCATTGCGAATGGTCTTTTTCGCCAACTCCACCAAGGCTAAGTAGGTGTTGCGCAGCATGTTGGGATCGCCGATCAAATTGCGCTCGTGTTTCAAGGTGGCGCGTGAGACCTGCCAGCCCTTTCCGCGTTCGCTCACCATCATGCCAACGGGCGTTCGCACGTTGTCAAAGAACACTTCGTTGAATTCAAGGCCACCATTGATCTGCTTGACGGGCCGAATGGTGATTCCGGGTGCTTTCATATCGATGAGTAGATAAGAAATGCCCTTATGTTTTGGCGCGTCAGGTTCGGTGCGGAAGAGGCCGAACATATAGTCCGCTTCCGCCGCCATGCTCGTCCAAGCCTTTTGTCCGTTGATGACCCACTCGTCCCCGTCCAGCTCAGCACGGGTTTGCAGAGAGGCTAAATCGGATCCCGCGTTGGGCTCGCTGTAGCCCTGGCACCAGTTGACTTCACCACGAATCGCACTTTCCACGAATCGGTCGCAGAGTTCTTCGCGGGCGCATTCCAGGAGGGTAGGGGCCACCATGGCGGCACCAATGCTGAAAATATTTCCGGGGGCTCCGACTTTGCGGAACTCATCTTGAATAATGGTGTCTTTAATAACATCGTGAGGTTGTTCGGATCCACCATATTTCGTTGGGATATCGCGGTACACGTAACCCTTCTCGATGGCTTGATTGCGGAAGATCTGGTCTTGCTCCACTTGAGGTAGCTTCGTTTCTTCGCCGCTTAAGGGCCAACCCTTAAGGAACTCGATGACTTCCTCGCGGAACGCTTCATGCTCTTTACCCAGTTTTAAATCCATGATCTACCACCCCGCCAAATCAGCATAGCGTGCACGGTGCTCGCTCGGCGTTCCGAGGAACACGCGGTTGAACATCGCTCTCTTGAACCAATATTGAAGATCACACTCCCAGGTGTACCCGATGCCACCGTGCAATTCGAAGGCACTGCGTGCCACTTCCATACTTCGCTCGGTGATATGGGCCTTGGCCAGAGCGCAATTCTTTTCACTTTCATCGGCGATGTGGTCCAAGGCGTGCGCGGCATACCACCAAAGGGCTCGCGTGGGATCGAGGTCCGTTGCCATATTTGAAATCTGATGCTTTACACCCTGGAACTGCGCTAAGGGAGTGCCGAACTGCTTGCGCTCTTTGGCGTATTCGATGGTCATGCGCGTTAGCTGCCAGGCGGCACCAAAGGAATCGGCCGCCAGTAGTACGAGGCCGATGTCGCGAATTCGCGCGACGACCGCAGCATCTGCGTTGGGAAGTTCCTGGGCTGGGGTTCCCTCGAAGACAATGGAGCTTAAAGGCCTGGAGCGATCCAAACTGTCGGCAGGCTCTAGCTTGGCGCCGGCACTGGCGATTTCGACAACCGCGAGCCCACCACCCGAAACGCTTACGACTACGAGATCTGCAAATTGACCGTGGGGTACAAAACGTTTGGTTCCGTTGAGCTTGCCATCCGACAGTTGAGTCGTGGCTTGGCTGGCCTCCCAGATCTCGCCCTCATCCGTACTCTCTGCATACGCGATGCTTCCCAGCATTTCACCGCTGGCCAGAACTGGTAGCCACTTCTGCTTTTGTTCCTCGCTGCCTGCGTAGAGGATGGCTGCTACAGCCATGGAATGTCCCAGGAAGGGGACGGGAACGGAGCCTTCTCCCAGAATTTCCGATACGAGAGCGAGATCGAGAATCTCCATCTCTACGCCGCCGTACTCCTCGGGGACGATCAGTCCACCGATTCCGAGTTCCAAGAGATCCTCCCATACTTTCGGGTCGTAGCCGGACTCAGAGTCACATATTTCTCGCAGTTTGCTCACGGGGCTTTCCCCGGCGACAAAGCTGCGCAATGTATCTTGTAGAAGTTCTTGCTCTTCGGTGAGGCCAAAATCCATCAAGTTACTCCATTGAAAAATCGCGGCGGGAGAATAGCCGAGTTGGAATTGAAATGGGACTTGTTCTAGTTTTTAGCTCGCTGGAAAGCGGGCTGAGTTTGCTTTTCTCCGGTCAAGCGATCCACATTCCGCTTAAAATATAGGAGGCTGTGGAGTCGCGGTAATTTTGCCACGCAGTGGGCACATTGCAAGTCGCAACATTCGGTAGAGAGTAGTGAAATAGAAGCCGCGCTGAGCGAGAAAAATTGAACTGCGACAACCCGCCGCGTTTGTGCTCGGACGTTTAACATGAGAGTCGAAAAGAAGAAGAGTCGAAAAGAAGAAGAGTCGAAAGGAAGAAGAGACATGGCAGACCATGGGTTTTGGAGTTACGCGACGCGTGAGCCAGATGTGCTTGCCTTGGTAGACCCCACGGGGCGCGAATACACGCGCGTTGAGCTGCACGCGAAATGTAATCAAGTCGTGCACGGCCTGCGCGCGCGGGGTTTGAAGCGCGGTGACAACGTTGCCATCTGCACGCCTAACTGCTGTGAGTTCTTCATGATCGTACTCGCTTGCCAACAAGCGGGTTGGTACATCACGCCCATCAATTGGCACCTGGCTTCCACCGAGATCGCTTATATCCTCGAGGACTCGCAAGCCAAAGCATTTTTTGGTCATGAAACGACGGCGGAAATCTGCGCCGACGCGATGAAGGAGGTTGGCTTCAACAAAGACACCGTGTTCTCGTTGAAAGGGAAGGTGCCGGGATTTCCTGCCTTTGAAGCCTTGTTGAAAGACCAATCTGAGGATCCGCCTGAAAATCGTTGTGCAGGGAATATCATGAACTACACCTCGGGAACCACGGGCAAACCCAAGGGTGTCAAACGACCGTTGGCGCCAGAAGAAATTGAGCCCGACATCATCTCGGGCATGGTGGCTCTTTATCTCTCTATGTTTGGGATTCAAGCGCAGGACGGCAACGTCCACATTGTAGGTTCACCGCTGTACCACACGGCGGTTCTGATTTTTTCGTCTTGTTCCCTTCACTATGGTCACGCCGTAGTGGTGATGGAAAAATGGGATCCGGAGGAAATGCTTCGTCTCATCGACAAGTACAGGGTCACCACGAGCCACATGGTTCCAACGCAATTTCATCGCATGCTGCAGCTACCCGAAGAGGTGAGGAGAAAATACGACTGCTCATCGACGCGACGAATGATTCATGCTGCTGCACCCTGTCCCATTGATGTGAAGCGAAAGATGATCAGTTGGTGGGGGATGTCCATCTATGAGTATTACGCCGCGACTGAGGGGGGTGGCACCATTGTGACCCCCGAAGAGTGGCTCAAGTACCCCGGCACCGTGGGGAAGGCCTGGCAAGGTGCTGAGATTCGGATCTACGACGACGATGCCAAGCAAGTGCCCGGGGGCGAGCAGGGCACTGTGTACATGCGTTTAACGGATACAGGTAATTTTGAGTACAAGGACGATAAAGAGAAAACCAAGAAGAACCGGATCGTCGATGAGGACGGGACCTTCTTTACCGTGGGTGATGTGGGTTACTTGAACGAGGAGGGTTTTCTGTTTCTGTGTGACAGGAAGATCGACATGATCATTTCTGGTGGCGCAAATATTTATCCTGCAGAAATAGAGAATGTCTTTTTCTCACATCCCAAGGTGGGTGATGTCTGTGTGTTCGGGATTCCAAATGAGGATTGGGGGGAGGAGATCAAGGCGGTCGTCGAACCGGCTACGGGCATCGAGCCCGATCCGACCCTGACCGAAGAATTGATGGCTCATTGCCAAAAGAACCTGGGCAAGTTCAAGTGGCCCAAGAGCATCGACTACATCGAGAAAATGCCGCGCGATGAGAACGGAAAGTTACCCAAGCGCAAGTTGCGAGATCCTTACTGGCAGGGAAAAGAGCGCGCGATCTAGCTCGTTGCGCTTCTTGTTCCGGTAACGCGACGCGCCTACGAACGTTTGCCTGTCGGGGCGTTTTTCCGCGACCTATGAAAGGCTGTTGGGAAAAACCCTAAGCCGAGCTTCATCAATCAGTCATGACCATAGAGAGATCCCCAATGGTTCACTCAGCAGTATCTTGTCGGAGCAAGGGACAAGTGAGATCCGACAATCATCCGTGACAATTTCTATAAGTTTGCGTTGCCCTTTGAAGCCTTTTGTAAAAAACGGCTTTGGTACTGAAGTATTCACACAATTTAGTGTGGCATAGTTGACTAAGGCATAAATGCCTATTTTTTTCGAGATTTTTGAATGCGACGCACGGTTCCTGATTGACTCGGTGTCATTCGGGGGAGTAGGCTAAGACCATGTTGTACGTTGTTTGTTGTTTGTAATTTGAATCGAGGTTTTTGGATTGAAGGGCAAAGTCCTAATCGTCGATGACGAGCCGCGGGTGGGTGCCATCCTGCAAGAGATACTGCGGCACGAGGGGTATGAGGTCGACTTTGTTGAGCGACCGGTCGACGCCCTCAGCCAACTAAAAAACATAGCTTTCGATGTTTTGATTACAGATCTCCGCATGCCAGTGATGAATGGTTTGGAGCTTCTCGACCGCGCCAAACAGATTCGACCTCGCTGCCAGGTGATTGTTGTGACCGCCTTTGGCGCAGTGGATACTGCGCGTGTGGCATTAAAGCACGGCGCGGTCGATTACATCACGAAGCCCTTCTCGGCCGAGCGCGAGTTGATTCCAGTGCTTGATTCCATCTTTTCCTCTTCCAACAAGAAAACGCAGGCCTCCGAGGAGGAGTACTCCAAGATCGATGCCTGGAAGGGGCGTTCCGAACGTTACGTGATGGGTTCCAGCGAAGAGATGAAAGCCCTCTTCGAAGTCTCGAAAAAGGTGGCGATGACGGAGGCGACCGTATTGGTGCGCGGTGAGTCCGGGACGGGCAAGGAAGTGTTTGCCGATGGTGTTTGTCGCTTCTCCCTCCACTCCAAGGGTCCCTTCGTCAAGGTGAATTGCACTGCGATTCCCGAGGAACTCTTGGAGAGCACGCTCTTTGGCCATGTTAAGGGATCTTTTACAGGCGCTGATCGCGACCGCAATGGTTTGTTCATGGAAGCCAATGGCGGCACAATCTTCCTGGACGAGATTGGTGATATCTCACTGCGTTTCCAAGCGAAGCTCTTGCGTGTTCTCGAAACAGGTGAGTTCCATCGGGTGGGAGAGCCAAGGCGTACGCGCGTGAAGGTGCGCGTGATTGCCGCGACCAATCGAGATCTAGAGAAAGCGGTGAAGGATGGGGATTTCCGAGAAGATCTTTATTACCGCCTCAACGTCTTTCCGATACGCCTTCCGGCCTTGCGCGAGCATCCGGAAGACATTCCCGAATTTGTCGATCATTTCGTATTGCGTTACGCCAAGGATTGCCCTGTGGTGCGCTTGTCTGAAGAAGCCATGGATGCCTTGCAGGCCTATGACTGGCCTGGAAATATTCGAGAATTGGCCAACGCGATTGAGTATGCACTGGTGCTCGGCGATCCAAATTGCATTCAGCTGCACAATTTGCCGCTGCGCATCCAAGAGTACTATGGCCACGTAGATTCCAGCTTGCTTGAAGACGATGAAGGCGACGGCACCCTGGGTTCCATCGAGGCTCGATATATTCTCGAAGCCATGCGAAAAGAAGGCAATAATCGTACTCGGGCTGCAAAGTCACTGGGAATTACGCGGCGTGCGCTTGGCTATCGATTGCATAAGTATGGTTTGGATGCCCCCGGCGAAGAGGAAGACATGCCTACAGGTCGGGCTTCCATCAAGGCGACGAGTAAGAAGGGTGAGCGGCCGAGAAGCAAACGCGCTCGGCCGCCTTGATTTCTAGATAAAGGCTTCGTTCTTTTTCGCTCGCTGGCGCAATAGCTCCGGCGGGCGGAAGTGCTCTCCGTAAGTGTCCGCCAGGTAATCACAGCGATCCACAAAGGCCGTTAAGCCGTAGGCGTTGATGCACTGGAACACACCACCGGTGTTGGCGGGGAAGCCGATACCGAAGATGGAACCGATATTGCCGTCGCCTACATTGGTGATCACATTTTCTTCGAGGCAGCGAACCGCTTCAATGACTTGCGAGAAGACCAATCGGTCTTGAATGTCCTGGAAGGAGATTTCCGTGTAGCCATTGGGTGCGAAGGCGTCCTTCAGGCCCGGCCACATGTATTTCTTTCCATCTTCCGGGTATTCGTAGTAGCCTCCGCCAAAGACCTTTCCACGGCGTCCGAACTCTTCCACCATGCGCACCAAGAGCTTGGAGGCCGGGTTCTCGACGAATTCTTGCCCTGCGTCCTCGGCGTCTTTTTTCTTCTGCATGGCGGCTTTGTAGGCCGTGTCCTGGCTGATCTCATCAATGGCGTTGAGCGGCCCGACGGGCGAGCCTGCAAACTTGGCCGCTGCGTCGATCAGGGTGGGATTGACCCCGTCGAGAAGCATCTGCGCCCCTTCACTGACCGTCTTGCCGATGACCCGCGTCGTGAAGAAGTCCGGTGCATCGTTGACCACGATGGGCGTCTTGCCCAGGGCCAAGGAAAGATCAAAGGCTTTGGCCAGGGCTTCGTCACTGGTTTTCTCACCCCGAATGATCTCGACCAAGGGCATCTTCTCTGCGGGAGAGAAGAAGTGCATCCCGATGAAGTTCTCCGGTCGACAGCTGGCCTGCGCCAATTCCGTAATGGGCAAACCCGAAGTGTTGGTAGCCATGAGTGCATGCTTGGGCAGGGCGGCCTCGCTTTCTTTGGTTACCGTCGCCTTGATCCCGCGATTTTCGAAGACCGCCTCAATCACGATGTCACAGTCCGCAAACAGCTCATAGTTATCGGTAGGCGTGATACGCGAAAGAATTTCCGCGCCCTGTGCTTCGTCAATGCGCTTGTTCTTTTCACAAACCTTGGCGCAGTAGTCCTTCCCTTTCTGCGCGTTTTCTTGACTGATGTCTTTGAGGACCACGTCCATGCCGATATTGGAGGCGATGAAGGCAATGCCTGCACCCATTTGACCGGCACCGAGGATGCCCAGTTTCTTTGCGGTTTGTTTCTCAATGCCCTTGGGTCGGCTGGCGCCGGCATTTAGATCATTGAGCTGGAAGAAGAAGGTGCGAATCATATTCTTGGCCACTTGATCGATCATCAGCTTCAAGAAATAACGAGCTTCAATCTTCTCGGCGGTTTCAAAATCCACGCGGGCCACATCGGCGATGCAGGCAAAAATGGCCTGTGCTGCGGGGAAGTTTCCACAGGTCGCGTTCATGACGCTGACGGGGCCGAAGTACAAGAGGCCTTCCAAGCCCTGGCTGATCTCTTTGTCGCCGGGGGCGCCGCCGGGAATTTTAAAGTCGGGTTCATCCCAAGGCTGTTTGGCTTCGGGATTGGCTTTGATCCAGGCCTTGGCCTTTTTGTGCATCTCTTCTTCATCGGCCACCAGTTCGTCGACCAAGCCGATTTCCAAGGCCTTCTCGGCATTGAATTTCTTGCCCTGATTGACGTACATGATGGCGTCTTGCAGGCCGAACTTGCGCACCATGCGAACGACGCCGCTCGCGCCGGGCATGAGGCCCAATTGAGATTCCGGCAGACCGATGTCGACGCCTTTTTTATCGATGGCAACTCGGTGATGGCAGGCCAGGGCGATTTCGCACCCACCGCCCAGGGCTGCACCGTTAATACCGACAACCACGGGCACACCCAGGGTCTCCAGAATGCGCAGGGGGCGTTTTGCATCGAGAATGCCCTGGTACTTTTGGGTCTTTTCTTCGACGCTCATGTCGGTGGGCATATCGAGCAGCAGGTTGAGGTCGCCGCCGCCGAAGAAAGACTTTTTGCCCGAGCGCAAATACACGCCAGTGATGCTGTCCTTGTCTTTTTCCAGTTGGGCCACGGCGTCCTGCATGGCTTCGACGTACTCGGTGCCCATGGTGTTTACGGATTGGTTGGCCTGGTCAAAGATCAGCTCGACAATTCCGTCCGCGTCTTTTTCCAATCGGATATATCCCATAATTCCATCTCTCTTTCTTTTGGCGCCTGTCTTGGTTCGGGGCGCGATGTGTATTCAGTTGGCGTTGCGTTTTTCTGAACGCGCCGCGTTAGACCCGCTCGATAATGGTTGCGATCCCAATGCCTCCACCGGCACACAAGGTGATCAACCCGGTGTTGAGATCGCGACGCTCCAGTTCGTCGAGCAGGGTGCTGACAAGCATGGCACCCGTGGCGCCAATGGGATGTCCCATGGCAATGGCGCCGCCGTTGACGTTGATCTTTTCGTCGGGCACGCCCGTCTTTCGTTGGAAATTCACAACTACCGAGGCAAAGGCTTCATTCAGTTCGAAGAGGTCAATGTCGTTCAAGGTCATGCCGGCCTTTTTCAGGGCCTTCTGCGTGGCGGGCACGGGCCCGTCCAGCATGATGGTGGGTTCGGTTCCTGTGAGTGCACAAGAAACAATGCGCGCACGAGGTTTGAGGCCCAGATCCTTTCCAATGGCTTCGGTACCCACGAGCACCAAGGATGCGCCATCCACGACGCCCGAGGAGTTGCCCGGTGTGTGAATATGCTCGACGCGCTCGACCTGGGGGTACTTGAACTTCAGCAAATCCACGTGACCAAAGTTGCCGAACATGGCAAAGCTGGGCTTTAACTTGGACAACCCGTCCATGCTGGTGTCGGGACGAATGGTTTCATCGCGATCCAGGATGGTGAGTCCGTTGAAGTCGGTGACGGGAATGAGGGACTTGTCGAAGTACCCATTCTTTTGTGCTTCCGCCGCGCGCTGGTGAGACATGACCGCGTACCGGTCGACATCCTCACGCGTAATGTCATTCAAGGTGGCCAGTAGGTCTGCGCCCACGCCTTGTGAAATGCCGTAGCTCTTCAGGGCCACCCAGGGATCACCCGCAGCAGCGCCACTGGCACCCATGCCCAGGCGCGACATGGATTCCACACCGCCGGCGGCCACCAGGTCTTCGAAACCGGAACGCACCTTCATGGCCGCCATGTTCATGGCGTCCAACCCGCCAGCGCAGTAGCGGTGAAGCTGTGCGCCCGTGGTGATGTCATCCCAGCTGGAGTAGACCAAGGCCGTTTTTGCGATGTTCATGCCTTGCTCATTCACAGGCTCGCCCGTGGCGACGATCAGGTCCTCGACCTTGCTCGTATCGAGTTCATTGCGTTCCTTCATGGACTCGAGCAGATTCGTGATGAGGTCGATGGGTTTGACCTCGTATAGGCTGCCGCCGGGTTTCCCCTTGCCGCGGGGCGTACGGATTGCGTCGTAGATATAAGCTTCAGTTGTCATGTGGTTTCCAGTGTCTCTATCTGTTTTCGAATGTTGAACATTGAGGGCGCGAATGCGCTGCTTGTCCAAGTCTCTCAAGTAGGCGGATAGAATATCCTTTAGTGCGGGAAGCTCAAGTCGAGAAGCGGTTGAAATTGAAGTGGAATCGCACGTATTTTGTATTTTGCGGCGGTTTCACCAGATCTGTCCCCCAAGACTGCTTCTCGGGGCTTCCAAGGAGGCATGGCTGGGGCGAAGAGGCCATTTCGCCCGGCGCGCCCGCTAAATCGTAGACCTGCGCAAGACACTCGGTTTACGATGGATTCTCTGTGCGGCAATTCGCGCGGGTTCACTCTCCGATCCTCGAACCAAATCTAAAAGGGGCGACTTTGGATAGACGAGACAAATTGATTCAGCAGCAACAGCACGATCCTTATTTTTCTAGAATTCACAAGCAAGATCCCGCCACTTGTAAGCACTGCGGGGTTCATTTCAGCAAAGGCCATTTCGCTTGGGCGGGTGGCAAACACAGCAATGCAGTGTTGATGGAATGCCCCGCATGTCAGCGTATTCGGGATGGCTACGAAGGCGGGTTGCTCACCATTTCGGGTGGGTTTGCGCGCGCACACCGAGCTGAAATCCTCAATCTCATTAGCAACACCGAGAAACTCGAAAAGCAGCAACGCCCCTTGGAGCGCATTATCGATATTAACAAGGGGAAGGCCATGGAGGTCACGACCACCTATGAGCACCTGGCCCGACGCTTGGGCAAGGCCCTGAGTCGTGCCTACAAAGGTGACTTGCAAATGACGTATCCCAAAGGAGAGAAATACATTCGAATTTCGTGGAGCCGGGAAAGCTAAACCCCAGGGCGCGTACGGACCATCATGGTCACCAAGGTTGAAAACACGAATTCCTCGTGTTGGTTGATGAGATGGGTGTGGGTCTGAATGATTCCGCGATCGGGTTTGGTTTTGGATCGCCGCAGACTCGTGCACTCCGTGGTGAAGTAAACCGTATCGCCGGGGCGCAGCGGTTGATGAATGCGCATGTCATCGAATCCAAGCCCGGCCATGGCAGCGAGTTTGGGTTCCATCAAGGATCCGAGCATGGAATTGATGGCAAAGATGTGTGCGGTGCAGCAGGTAAGGCCGCCGTAAAGTGAGGCTTTCGCGGCTTGCTTGTCGATGTGGAAGGGTTGTGGATCCCAGACCTTGGCAAAGCCAATGCTTTCTTCTTCAGTCACTGTGTGTTTTGTGGAAGTCAGGACCTGCCCGACCTCGTAGTCGTCGAAATATCGGAGATCGTTCATCAGAAACCTGCGTCTAATAGATCCTGTACATCGAGCAGTCCAACGGCCTTGCCTGCCGAATCAACGACAGGAAGTTCATCGATCTTCTTTTCGCGCAAAAGCGAGAAGGCTTCTGCGGCGAGTTTGTCTTTTGGAATGCTGAGTGGATTTTTTGTCATGATCGCTGTGATGTTGACATCAGAAAACGTTTGCCCGTCGTGGGTACTGAGATAGCGCCGCAGGTCGCCGTCGGTGAAGATGCCGGCCAGGGCACCATCCGGGCCCGTAACAATGCAACATCCCGCGCGAGCCGCTGTGATGGCGAGCAGGGCGTCATGTGCGGAAGCCTCTTGATTTACGCAGGGCGCTCGATCGCCCGTTCGCATGATCTCTTCCACCTTGAGTAGCTTCTTGCCCAGGCTGCCACCTGGATGCAGGAAGGCAAAGTCTTCGGGCTTGAACCCACGCTGCTGTATCAAGACAACGGCCAAGGCATCGCCCAAGGCCAGCGCCGCCGTCGTCGAGGTGGTGGGGGCGAGATTCATGGGGCAAGCCTCTTGCTCCACCGAGACGTCCAGGCAAATATCGCTATAGCGCGCCAAGCTGGAATCGAGATTTCCAGTAAAGCAAATCAGATGAGCACCAATCTTCTTGATGGTTTCCAAGAGATTGATGATTTCCGGTGTTTCGCCGCTGTTGGAGATGGCGAGGATGACATCATTTTGGGTGATCATGCCGAGGTCGCCGTGTGTGGCGTCCGCGGGGTGAAGGGCGAAGCTCGGTGTGCCGGTAGAGGCCAGGGTGGCTGCTAACTTGCCTGCGATGAAACCGGGTTTTCCCATGCCCATCACAATGACGCGGCCTTGGCAATGCAGGATGGCTTCTACCGCTTCGTTGAAGGCGTCGCTCAGTCGCTCCGCCACGGCCTCAATGGCCTTGGCTTCCAGTGCCAGTACGCGCTTTGCTTCGTCGATCATCATCCCGTTAACCTATGCTATCTCTCGGAAATGGCAACTTCGTAGATGGAGGCAGATGTGCTGACAGGATTACAGCCGTGGCATCAGCGAGTTTCGCAGGATGTAATTCTTTCGGGGTTGGAAGATTCGAACTCCACGAAGCCGATTCTGCATTTTCTGCACGGGAACGGTTTTTGTGGGGCGGTCTACGAGACCTTCCTAAGCCGCTTTGCCTCGGATTACTCACTTTTCTTATGCGATGCACAAGGCCATGGCGATAGCGACGCGGGACTCGAATTTCACGGCTGGAACGCCATGGCCAGTCAATGTGCTTCCGTCGCCAGATCGCGCTTTGAGCAGCGCGGAAGTCGGCCGCTCATCGGTGTCGGCCATAGTCTGGGAGGAGTTCTGAGTGCCCTCATGGCGGCAAAAGAGCCCGCTTTGTTTGATCGCCTGATCCTGCTCGACCCCGTTTTGTTTTCGCCCTTGATGTTATGGGGGAACGCTGCGGCCAGGGCCTTGGGATTTGCCCATGTGAACCCCATGGCGCGACGAGCTCGCGCACGCGCGTCCCGCTGGTCCTCTCGCGAGGAGGCGCGCGAGAGCTTTCGCGACCGCGGAATCTTCAAGGGCTGGCCCGAGGTTGCATTGGATTCCTATGTGAATCATGCCTTGCAAAATTTTCCAGAGCCAGAAGTGGGCGTGACCTTGAAGTGTCCGACCTGGTTTGAGGCTGAGATCTTTGACAGCACACCGCGCAACTTGTGGAAATCCATCGAGGCCATTCAGTGTCCGACACTCATTCTGGTTGGAGACGTGAGCTATCCCTTCTTGGGCCGGTCTGCCAAGCTGGCGACTCGAAAAAACGCGTTGATCCGTACCGAAAAACTGCCAGGTGGACATTGCTTCATGTTGGAGCATCCCGAAGCCACGGGAAAACGGGTGCGGGAATTCCTGGCCGACTCTTCCTCTTGACCAGCGTCTGAATCAGAGAACGTGCTTATTTGCGGCGTCGGTATTCCTTGTCGATGGATTCTTTCGTGTCCCTGTGAAGATGAGAGGCTTTTCGAAGTTCACGGAGTTCGGGCAAGGGGAGTGAGCGGACGATCTGCATCGCGATTTCCATGGGGCAGTAAGGGTTCTGTGCCAGCGCCATTCGGACGCGCAAAGAACTCGACCAACGTTGGGATTTATGAATCTCTTTTAAGCTGGATTCGTGAACAGGTCGCATGCTGGCGATGCGGATCACTTCCAATTCCTTGGTGTGCAGATTCCGCAATAAGTTTTGAATCACCGTGGGGTCAAAATCCTGTGCAAGCTTTTCCAGCAGAGCCGCTTCGCCGCCTTTGGCCAAACTGCGTCGCCGGCCCAAAGGAATCTCGGAAATTTCCAAGGGCAGTTTCTTGCTGGGTTGTTCCAACTCGTCGTGAGTCGCATGGGTCGAGCGAAGAACACGCATGACTTCTTCGGCACCGGTTTTATCAGCGGCTTCGTAGATGGCTTTGCGGGCCTCGTAAGAGAGACATCCCGTTGGCGCGGCCTCATCGGCTCGCAGCACCTCGAAGAGGGTATCGCGCAAGGTGTCGAAGGTTGTGCCGTGCTGAGGAAGCCTTTCAAACACTTCTCGAAGTAAGCCCGCTGTGACCTCAGGCGATTCGTTCACCAATGTTTCCAGCACGACTGCGCGGCGCATACTGGCTTCCAGGATGTGGTCGAGTTTACGGTCGAGTACTTGTACAAGTTTTTGTGGGTCGTTTGAATTCATGGCGGGTTGGATACGCTGGCCGGTGGGCTAGCCCGGGCTAGGGCCGTTCCCCGACGGCTCGTTTGGGTTGAGCCATGTCGTGCGGGTGTGAATCATCGCAGAAGTAATCGTTGACATTCTGTGTGACCCAAGCAAGCGCGTCTTCGTGCGTGTTGAATGCGCGGTGAGGAAAGGCCGTTCGCTTGAGGTGATAGACAGCTTGTACGGCCATCTTTAGAACCGGGGATTTGATTACGATCGCCGCGCAAATGGTGTACTTGTTGCTGTTCTCATGGTGGTCTGAAACAAACTTGCGCAGAACGGTTCGGGAGGCCAGTTGGGGTACCACCGCCTGGGTTAGATCCGTGATGCTGGCAAAGGGTTCCAAGCGGTTGACGACAGCACTCATTTCCTGGGAGTAAGCGCGTGCTTGTTCCGGCGTAAAGTCGCCTTCTGCATGGGTGCAGACGATGGGAAACCGCGATGTGTCCAGCCGGATATGAGCCAAGGCCGATCCTCAGTTTAGCGGGCGAGGGTGACCTACCCCTTCGCGCCACAGGTCAACGAAACCCTGCTTGTACCCTTAGTTATCGGCGAAGATTACGAACATCTGTAGCCCCGGTAGCCTCAGTACTTGCCTTTCAGCTTGGTATGGTTCCAGGTGATGAATTTTTCGGGGGCACAGCGGATGACGACGCGCTTTTTGGCCGTGGGCAGGACGGCATTTCGAAGGTTTTCGCGCTCTTCGAGGTTTTCGGTCATGGGATCCCCGCCCGCCAGACGAACCATGGTTTTCAGGGCTTCCTCAAGGTCATCGACGATTTCGGCCTGGGAGTGAAGGAGGACGCCCTTGAGCTGGCTGTACTCCTCGCCCGACTCAACGAGGATGCCCACCTTGGGATTGGCTTCAATGTTCCTCACCTTCTGACTCTTGCGAAAAGTGGTAAAAAGCACTGTGCCGTCGTCTTCTACGAGAAACCACATGGGCATGGGGTGGGGATAGCCGTCTTTTCCGACGCTGGTGAGGATGGCGGTTTTGTTGGTGCGCAAGAACTCCAAGGTTTCATCTTGGGTCATCTGGATCTGATCGCGTCGTGACATGTTTGCACTCCTGTTGGAACCCGGAATCACGTGTTTTACAAGCGGGGTGATGCCTCTTGCCCCGAGGGGGTAAAACTGTGTGGAAGCAGGCTCAATTCTCCCTGTTTGGGGACGATACGTTTACTGAATTCGAGAGCTGTTTTCAGATGGTTACAGCTTTGTCCGATAGCCGCCATGGAGGGAATTGTGGCTATCGAAAGTTCATCTATTTATTCCCTAGGCAGGTGGAATCTCGGCAGGAATGCAAGATCGCCCGCGAGAATTACTCGAAGCGTTGCGGATTCTCTTTGGCAGTTGCCAAGGTTTCGATACCCGTGCGTACGAAGAAAGTCCCTCAGCCGAGGCCATCTTCAAGAAATTGGTTCCCGCGATTCAGGGAGAGTTAGAAGGAGCCCTCTCCTTGATTTCCCTGATTTTGGATTACTACGAACCCCTGGTCCAAACCAAGTCCGAAAGCCAGTTGCTCGCAGAGGGCGAAGACGGAGATAGTCGAGGCTCGAATCCGACAGCAGACCTGACGGATCTTCTCTTTATTGCACGCATCGAACTGATGCAGCAGGGCGAACGCTTGGGATCCTTGCAGGATGATTCTGATCCTTGGGAAGCGATTTCCATATGTGCGGCAACACGGCGCAGAATTCTAAAACTCTCCACAGTGATCGATAAAGACATATGCATTCTGGAGGGTGAGGAAGGACAAACCGAGAACGATGCCTCGTATCCTTCGGAACTGGAACGATCGCTTTTGGTGCGCAGAGTTTACGGTCGCTTTCGCAAGGCCATTGTTCAGGGTCCGGCGCCGGACAAGGAATCGATCCAGGGTCGTATGGAAATGGCGCTGCGTGAGATTGAAGTCATCGTCAATGGTGAAGTCTATCAGGACATGCGCGTTGAAGATCGTCGACAGTTCAGGTGTTTCAGTGTGCAAATTGAAGCCTGGTTGGCTACCGGCGAGCCTTTCGATGAATTCGAGGGGCTTACGATCTTCCAAGAGGTGGTGAATTTCTCGCAATTGCTGATACAGGTGAACAACCGCGGCGATCTTCAGGAGTACGATGGCCGAGTCTTGGTGGAGATCCACGCCGAGCTATTTGGGAAGGATGAAATTCCCAATGAGATCAGTCCAGACGTGTTGGAGCGTCTAAGGAGTTTGTACGGCCGGGATGATGAACTCGACCATCTCATGGATTACGTCGAAGAATCGCCTCCACAGTTTTGGAAGAACCCGCTAGAGCGCATCATCGCGAATTCGGGTCAGACTCCCGAACCCACGCCTGCCGACCACACTGGGTTTGATCGGGGAACCTCTCCGCTCTTCTAATAAACGGTTTCGACAAGACCTTGCCGAGGCCTTTCGCTCAACGCGATAACAGCCCTGCAAAAAGAGAGGTCATGGCTTCGACCTGGTCTTGCTCGACAAACTCTCGCTCCGTGTGTGCTTGGATAATGGAACCCGGGCCCCAAACCACCGAAGGGATGCCGTGCTGGGCCAACACGCCAGCGTCGGTTCCAAAGGCAGCCGCGCCGGGTTCATTTGGAAGATTCGCCTCAGTGAGTTCGTGCAGGCAGCGCTGTACACAGGGCTGGTCATGTGGGGTGTGCAAAGCAGGCTTCTCCACTCGGCACTCGGTGACCTCGACCCCTGCGATATTGTTCTCGTACAAGGTCAGCTCTAACTCAGCGCGAAAGGAGATTTCATCTTCGCCGGGTAACAGCCGCCGGTCCATGGAGAGGTGCGCTTCGTTTGGAACGATGTTGGCGGCGTGGCCACCGTGAATCAGTCCGATGGAACAGGTGCCTGGCCCCAAGTCGGGGTGAGGCCGACTCGCCAGTTGGACGCCGAGTTCTTGCAGCGCAATGGCAGCACGGGCCAGCGCGATGATGGCGTTTTCGCCCTCTTGGGGCCGTGAGGAATGCGCAGAGCGCCCTCCTGCGCGCAACTCGGCCAGGGCGACACCTTTGTGTTGTGTGATGACTTGCAGGCCGGTGGGTTCCGTGGCGATGGCCCAGTCGGGTTTGTCTTTGCCCAGGTGCGCCAGAACCTCAGTCACCCCGGCGCTGGCCAACTCTTCGTCGGATTCCCCCACCAAGACAAGATTACAGCGCAGGGTTCCGTTCTCGAGTAGGGATTCCAAAGCCGCCACCAAGGCGGCCATGCCAGCTTTTGTATCACAAGCACCACGACCGTAGATCCGGCCGGAATCCATTTGTGGATCGAAGGGGGCAATCTCCATATTGTCCACGGGGACGGTGTCCAGATGCGAGGCGATGAGGATGGTTTCTTTGGCTCCGGGAACACTGGCGTGTGCAACGATCGAGGGGCGTTCCTTGCCTCCCACACAGACGGTATCCAACCCCATCTTCTTGAGTTGGTGCAACAGATGATCTGCGTACTGCTGCTCGCCGACCCACTCGCGCGGAATGTCTGTTCGACCCATGGGATTGACCGATGGGATCGCGATGTAGTCACGCAGGTAGCGGATGCTTGCAGGCAGAGACATGGGTTCCTTACATCAAATGCGAGTAGGCGGGAGGAGCGCTCATGTGAATGGTTTGCTTCCTAGTCCTGGGGTGCTTGCGGGTTCGGCGTCAGGCTCTCGGCCACAATGCGGACAAAGACCTCGGGCGTGAGAAAACCATCGGCCCACTGGGCATCATACGCTTGTGTCGGCTTGGATTCTACGACGAACTCGATGCTCGCCCCTTGATCCAGAAGTTTTTGGACATTGCTGCGCACGCTTTCCAGCATGGCGATGTAAGCGGCCAATTCCTTTCGATTGGACAAGGGTCCGTGGCCGGGAATGATCAAGGTGTCGTCCTTGGCCATGGCCAACCCCTGCTTGGCCGCGGCAATCATGCCATGGATATTGCCCCCGGTGCTGGTGTCAATGAAGGGATAAAAGCCATTGAAGTAGGTGTCGCCCATGTGCAGCACGTTGGCTTTGCGAAAGTGCACCATGGAGTCGCCATCGGTGTGAGCCGGGGCCACGTGAAAGACGTGGATGTCGTCACCGTTCCAATGAAAATTAATCTCTTCACGAAAGGTAATGACGGGTAGGGCCGTTTTGGGGCTGGCGGGAATATGCGCGTCGAAGGTTGCCAGGAATTGGTCCTTGCTCATTTGCTTGCGCACGTTTTCCTGGGCAACGATCACGGCGCCGGACTCACCGAAGTTCTCGTTCCCCCCGGTATGGTCTCCATGCCAGTGCGTGTTCACCACAAAACGTACTTCCCTCGAAGGACTTTCCTTGGCCTGGGGCAGGGCGGCGATGGCGGCTTTGATCTTTTCGCTCATGGGGGCATATTGGTCATCGACGATGAAGGGCGCGTCTTCGCCCAACGAAAGGCCGATGTTTCCGCCTTGCCCCATGAGCATGTAAACACTGGCGCGCACAGGGACCACTTGAATCGAGGCTTCGTCGGCTTGACCCAAGCCCGGGCAAAGCATGCCGATCCATCCGCAGAGAAAGAGGAGCCGATGGCGAAGGGTCATCTTACTTTCCTTGGAGAATTTTTTGATAGCGGATCTGGTAGTCCGCCTCGGTAACCGTTCCCTTTTGCCGCTCATCCTCAAGCTGATTCAAGGCCTCGCGTTGCTGGGGTGTGAGGTCGCGCAGAGATTGAGAAGAGGAGGGGCGAGGTCCATGCCTTGACTTTCCATCGGAGTCGACCTCCTCGGGCTCCTTCGCCTCCTGCAGGAGGATCTCCCGCTGCACCGCTTTCTCTCCGGGTTTGACGATGGTTCGTCCCGCACGCCGGAAGGTCTCGGCCCTCCAATCCACGGAAACCGATTGTGCTCCCGTGGAGATCATGGCGTCGTCGCTGGGCACCAAACGGAAATCCATGACCTGTTCGTTGATGTGTGGTTCGGGGAGTTCCTGGCCTATTTTGCTATCGCCTTTGGGAATGATAAAGCCCGAGCTGGCGAAGTGAAGTTCCAAGCGGTCATCACGCATGAAGGCTACAAGGGTCGTGAGTTTCTTTTCGACAAAAATGCCCAACCGGTAATCGCGATCGATGGCGTAGACGATAATTTCCTGGTCTGGGGTCGCCTTCTCAAGAGCCTCCGCCAGTGCTTCGCCCAGTGGAAGTTGGAGCGCCCAAGGGACTGCTGCAACGCGTTCCGTCTTTGTTTTTTGTTTTGTTTCAATTTCCAAGTGAGAAAGAATATTCGTCAGGCGAATCGGGGCGATGATGGCGGGATGACCGAACTCGCGTTGGACGACTTCGCCACTGTGCAGGTTGCTGCGCAGTTGAACGTGCAGGTTGTTCGTGTTGACAACGTCTTCACGCAGCACCTTGCTGCCACAGCCCGACATCAGCAGGAGGAAGAAGGGTAGGAAAATTAGTGTGCTAAGAAGGTTTTTTCGAAAATGCATGCTGTTGGCTCTAGCCCAAGGAGGAGGTTCCGGCAAGAAATCAAAAGGAAACTTTTTCCTTCAAAAATTGCTGCGGTGACGCAATTTCGAGTTGCGGGCAATAATATAACGAGGTTCTAAAGACTAAAACAGCTGTGAACCGTGAAATATGCGGCACAAGATACGTCTTAAGCGAATTTGAACATGCATGTTATTTCCATCCAGGCGCTTTAAAGACACATAAAATTTGGCAATATTGTTTTAGCCCTAGGGCCGGGAATAACTAGACGGGGTCCATCCGCCGAGGGCGGTGCGGTGTGATCCCATAAAATGAAGGGGGAGAGATTCAATGAGAATCTCCTTGAAAACGTTAGCAGTGGTGATTTCGTTCGCCGTGGTACCGCAACTCGCGATTGCGGACGCGACGGACGATAAGATCCAGCAGATGCAAGAGCGCATGGAACAGATGGAAGCGCGCTTGCAGGCTGCACAGGATCAGATCGAGGCAACAGAGCGTGTGTCGGCTCAGCAGCAGGCCATGTTGATTGAGTCAGGTGTCGTCGCAGAGCGCGGCGCCGCTTCAGGCCTTTCGGCCTTCCTTGAGAAGACTGAGTTCAGTGGCTTTATGGCTGGTAGTTATTCGTACAACCTCAACGGCTACGACAACTCGGGTGCCGATAATGTTCTTCCGATGCACAGAGCGGAAAACTCTTTTGAGTTTGACCAATTTGTTCTTGAGCTTTCCAATGGGGCAAGCTCGGAAGATCGCGCCGGCTACAACTTCTCCATCATGTACGGCGGCCATGCTGATCTTCTGAACAGTAGTAGTAGCATTACCGATAAGGATGAACTTTGGATTCAAGCTGCCAATATTGAGTACCTCACGGGTGGGGATATCCTGGTCACGGCCGGTATCTTCGGCACTCCGGTGGGTGCAGAGTCTGTCTACCAGCGAGATAACTTCAATATTACTCGCGGTATGGTTTGGGCACTTCAGCCTATTCAACACACCGGTGTGATCGGTAGCAAAGATCTCGGTAATGGTTGGGATGTGAGCCTGGGTCTGGCCAACGACAAGGATCAGTTCAATGCCATGGCGCAAGATAACAACCGCTCCAAGACCTACATCGCGCACGCGGGCTACACGGCCGAAGATTGGTCGGCCAGCTTGCAGACCGTGTACGGTTCTGAGCTCGACGGAGATAGCAGCTCCAAGGATCTCTTTGTTGATGCTGTCCTGACGTGCAATGCCGTAGATAACTTGTCCATCTGGATGAACCTGGACTACCTCAAGTTCGACAAGCGGTCGACGCAGGGACGAGCCCATATCTATGCAGTTGCAATGGCCGGTCGTTACGCCATTGATGATCTGACGGGTCTCTCACTGCGTGGTGAGGTTCTGAACGGCGATATGCCCATGGGTTCGGGTACGAACGCAGGTTCCGCAACTGGAGGTGCCAACACCTACAGCCTTACGGGAACGGTGGATCGGGCTTTGACCGACAATCTGACAATCAAGGGCGAACTTCGCTACGACGAAGCTCCTCGCTATGAGTTCGTCGATGACAGTGGTGATGAGCGCAGCCAGACCGTTGGTTTGGTGGAACTGCTCTACGCATTCTAGGATTTCCTGGATTGCAACAAGCGTAATAAGGCGCGGCATCCTGAAAGAGGGTGCCGCGCTTTTTTGTGTCGTCCAATCTCGATCTCTGCAAAGGAATGAAAGTTTGCCAACCAAGGAAACGCAAAAGTGTTGAGTCGAAACCCTGTTTCGACCTGTGGAGTCTCCATGGCCTGCTTGCTGCTCAGTCTCGCCTGTGCCCCCTCGACCTATTGGGATCTCCACGCGTTGCAAGCGCGCAACACGGGTCTGGCACGCATTGAAGGGCAACGCCTGGGTGACATCACCCCGTACTTTTTTCCGCACCGGCAACGTCTTTACACATTCACCTGTCGCTGGCCCGATGAGGCCCGGGTGAGAGTCTGGCTTGCACCGTCCGCCTCGGCAGAAGAGGGTGAGTTGCTCGATTTAGCGCTTAAACAGATTTCTAGAGATATTCGACAAGTGTCTGTAATTAAAACACTAATACGAAATAAAGCAGATATCGCTGTGGAATACGCTGCCGAGAGCCAGAGCACTGAGTTGGGCTTGGGGACAGGCAGCGCGCTGGTGGATTGTGCTTTGTCAGTCACTTCTCTTGGCCTCGATTCTCGAAGGGTCGATGCACGTTTGGCGCACGCCGATCTGCTCATGGCTCGTCGCACGCCTCCCGATGTTCGCGCTCGCACGCGAGAACTAACAAGGGAAGAGAAACTCGGCGCGCTCTATCATGAACTGGGCCATGCCATGGGATTCCAGGGGCACGTGCAAGTGGGCGAGACTGTGTTGACGGGCAATCGCTTTGAAGTCACGCGCCGGGGCCAAGCGATTCTGCGTGGGGATGCGCCAGCCGATCCCAACCTGCGCGCTTTGTACGCGATTCCCAGCGGCAGCGTTTTGAAGGTCAAACCCCTGGCCGCGGAACAGACGGCCCTGATCGATGGCTTTGTCGCCATGGCTGAGGATAAGGGGTACGTGGGCCCCTTGTTGCGCGTGGGCGATCAAAGTGCTCGCTTGGTTTGGCAGGGGGCGCAAGGCGGCCAGGCGGGGTTCATCTTGCTGAAGCCGCAGACGTCTCTCTTGCAGGTGGAGAAGTTTGTTTTATTCGAAGACTTCTAGTTCGGCTTTGGATCTTGTTGACCGACCCGATAAGCCACACGTTGCTGGGCGCGTTGGGTCGTCGGTGCCGAAACACCAATCTCGTCTGACATCTTCCACATGAAGCTGGTCTCTTGTGGGTTGACCTTGCCGTCGGCATAAGCCACTTCCCACAGCATCTCTACCAACTCGGCGCGTTCCTTGCGGGAGAAATCCTCTAGAATGCCGTCGCGGAAAATACCGTTGTCCCATTGATCATCCCAGAACTCCATGAGTTCATCTTCTGCCAATTGGACCACGCCTTCGGCTTGGTCTTGGGTAAAGCTGAAGTTTCGTTTGAGGGAGTCGAGGATGATGAGGCGCTCATCTTCGTGGAAGTAGCCATCACAACGAGCGAGCTCCACCATGAGCACGACCGTGCCAAATTTTGCGCGACCGAATGGGAATTCGTCATCCGAGATAGCGCTATTTTGTTTCGCAATTTTGTGTACCGGTCTTGCGGCAAAGGGTTTCTTGTCGCGAGAGGCAGAGGGCGTGAATTTTCTTGGCATGGTACATCTCTCCAGTGGTTCGGGCGGGGGAACGTAGAATAGTTCCGCTCATATTGCAAAGCCTCTACGGCTCTTTTTGCACAAATATTAGTAAAAAATGAACTAAAGTTTTAGAGGTAACCCTAGGTAAAAAGTGCGGTAAAACACCGCAGGCTCAGGCTAGAGGGAAGAGTCGGGCCAGGAGAGCAGGCAGAACGGTCTCTACGCGAAGGATGCGCTCGCCCAAATGGATGGGTGCAAAGCCACAAGCCTCGAGTTTCTCAAGCTCGTAAGGAACAAAGCCACCTTCAGGACCGACGGCCAGCGTGACGGCATTTTTGATATCGCGCGGGCACGGCACCGATGAAGTGGGGTGTCCCATGAGCGCGGTTGATCCCTTACTCAGATCTGTTAGCTCATCCTCGACGAAGGGCTTGAAACGATCGCGGATTTGGATATCGGGAAGCAGGGTGTCTTTTGCCTGCTCCAGTCCGAGAATGGCGGCGTTGCGCAACTCCTCCTCGGCCATGACCTTGGCGCCCCAGAAACTCTTTTCCACACGGTTTGCATGCAGTAACACAATGCGCTTGACGCCCATGCTGGTGGCCGCAATGAGGGTGCGCCGCAGCACCGGTGGGCGCGGTAGGGCGAGTACAAGAAGTAATGGGAGCGCGGGAGGCGGTTCCGTATCTAACTGGATGTCCATTTCCAGCACACTGTCATCGAGACGTGTGATAAGCCCACGCCCCATTCGTCCCCCCGCCAGGCCTACGCAGAGTTCCTCGCCAACTGTGGCGCGGTGGATTTCGCGCACGTGTTGATGACGGCGGCCGCGGAGTTGAACACGCTCTTGTCCAGTCACGAAGTCCTGTTCAAAGAGCAGGATCAGGTTCATGGCCTTCGGCTCACCGTGACATCTTCATAGGCGTTGGGAAAATCTTTCCAAAGGTACTGTTGCATGGATTGCTGGCGTTCAGGGTCTTTGGCCAGGTGGGCTTCGAGAAAACCAAAGACAGCCAGCAGGGTGAGTTCGTGTTGAAGTTTGGGTTGGATGGCAGGGAGCAACGGGAGGTTCTGGCAGGGCAGTCGACTGCCCTCCAGCAAGATCCCTTGCTCAACCCCGCCCAAGTGTCTCAAGAAGTTTTCCTCTTCGTCGGGTTGCTCTTCGGGGACATTGTCCGCAATGGCTGAGCAACCCAAGCTGTCCGGGTTGTGCATCCAACGAAGGAAGGGGTCGGCGAAGTCCGCAAAAGAAGTGTGGGCTGCGCCCTCGATGACGACCAGGGTAGAGTGCGGCACGCGTTCGTGAAGGT
This sequence comes from Pseudomonadota bacterium, assembly GCA_003353845.1. Classification (GTDB taxonomy): domain Bacteria; phylum Myxococcota_A; class UBA9160; order UBA9160; family JADFDR01; genus GLO-12. The sequence continues at coordinate 26,170 of PIVT01000027.1, forward strand.
CTTGGGCGTTGTACTCGTACTCCACCAGGGCATCGGCAGTGCCTGCGACCATGAGAAATGGAATTTCGCTGTCGCGAAAGAAGGCATCGCTGAACATGGAGCTTGGGCCAGCCAAGGCCACCGCGGCCTTGATTCGAGAATCGCGCAGGTCGGTGTGGTAGGTGGCAATGATGGTGGTCAAAGCGCCCAGGGATAGCCCGGCCAAGGCGATGCGTTCTTCATCGAGCACGCCGTGGAAAAAGTTGGCCGGATCTCGATTCCAGTCCTCCAATGTTTCTATAAGAAAAGTGAGGTCTCCAGGTTGATTGATCACGTCTGCTACCAGGGGGTCTCCTGGCGTAAGGCGACTTGTCAGAGGGAAGTTTGGGGCGATGACGACGTAGCCGTGGCTTACCAGGTGCTCCACCAGGTAGGCAACATCTTTGTTGTAGGACATGAAGCCGTGGCTGTAGATGACAACGGGGTAGGGTGTGCCATGGCTTGCGATGGGTGTTGGGCTGGGGCGAAAGAACTCCAGGCTCCGCGGTGCCGCGGGATACCAAACTCTGGTTTTGAGCGTGCGCTCGGGTTTGGCGGGTTTGTCGCCATTGGCTTGTGTGGGGCGCGTGTCGTCGACCAAGCTGAAGTTGCGCGCGGCAATGGGATAGGGTCCGGGATCAAGCAACGCATCGCCGGCCAGAGTGATCTGGCCTGTGTTGAGCAAGACGACGAGACCGACGAGCAGACCGATCCCCAGCAAGGTTCCACGTTTACGCATGGCACGTTTGCGTATGGAAGGTGCGGTGGCGATGAGCGGCATGGATGGAGAACTCCTCGGAAGCAGGGCTGAATGATAAAGGGGGTATGACAAAAGCGCCCCGGCCGCCATGGGGTCCGGAGCGCTTTTATCGGGCTTCGTTGTGGTCGGCTAGTTGGCGTCTTTTAAGCGCTGCTCCAACGCGTCCAATTCCTTTTGAAGCTTGGCTGGAATACGGTCGCCGAACTTCGCGTAATGCTCGCGTGTTCCCGGAATTTCATTGAGCCAGGCTTGGGTGTCGACACGCAACAATTCTTCCATGGCCTCGGGCGCGATATCCAAGCCCTCGATATCCAAGGAGCCCGGTGCGGGGAGGTTGCCAATGGGTGTTGCTTCGGCTTTGGCCGTGCCTTCACAGCGCTCGAAGACCCACTTGAGTACGCGGCTATTCTCGCCGAACCCGGGCCAGAGGAACTTGCCCTGCTCGCTCTTGCGGAACCAGTTCACGTAGTAAATCTTGGGCATCTTGGCGCCGGGGGCCTCGCTGACTTTGAGCCAGTGGCCCCAGTAGTCGGCCATGTTGTATCCGCAGAAGGGAAGCATGGCCATGGGATCGTGGCGCAGCTCGCCCAAACCGCCGGTGGCCGCCGCTGTTTTCTCCGAGGACATGACAGAGCCCAAGAAGGTCCCGTGCTCCCAGCTCAAGGATTCGTTGACCAGAGGAATGGTGGTGGCGCGTCGGCCGCCGAAGAGAATGGCGCTAATGGGCACACCCTTGGGATCTTCAAACTCGGGCGCGATCACGGGGCATTGTGCGGCGGGTGCCGTAAAGCGTGAGTTGGGATGGGCCGCCTTTTTGTCTGAATCTGGCGTCCATTCCTCGCCCAGCCAACTGGTGAGCTTGGCGGGCTTGTCATCCGTCATCTCTTCCCACCACACATCGCCATCGGGCGTGAGGGCCACGTTGGTGAAGATGGAGTTTTCTTTCAGGGAGGCCATGGCGTTGGGGTTGGAGAAGTTGCTGGTTCCAGGGGCCACGCCGAAGAAACCGGCTTCGGGGTTGATGGCGTAGAGCTGGCCATCATCACCAAATTTCATCCAGGCGATGTCATCGCCCACGGTCTCGACTTTCCAGCCGGGGACGGTGGGTTCCAGCATGGCCAGGTTGGTCTTGCCACAGGCGCTGGGGAAGGCAGCACACACGTATTTCACGATACCTTGGGGATTGGTGAGCTTCAAGATGAGCATGTGCTCCGCCAACCAACCCTCTTCGCGCGCCATGGTGGAGGCGATGCGCAGAGCGAAGCATTTCTTGCCCAACAAGGCGTTGCCGCCGTAACCCGACCCATAGGACCAGATTTCTCGCGTATCCGGGAAGTGGCAGATGTACTTCTCTTTATTGCAGGGCCAGGGCACATCGGCTTGGCCGGGCTCTAAAGGGGCGCCCACGGTGTGCATGCAGGGCACGAATTTTCCGTCGCCCAGGACGTCGAGCACCTTGGAACCCATGCGGGTCATGATGCGCATATTGGCGGCGGCGTAGGCGGAGTCCGTGAGCTGGATACCGATGTGGGCAATGGGAGAGCCCAGGGGTCCCATGGAGAAAGGCACGACGTACAGGGTTCGACCCTTCATGCAGCCCTTGAAGATTCCCTTCAGCGTGCCTTTCATTTCAGCGGGAGCCACCCAGTTATTGGTGGGGCCAGCATCAATTTCTTTCTCGCTACAGATAAAGGTGCGGTCTTCAACGCGGGCGACATCGCTGGGGTCGGACTGAATCAGGTAGCTATTGGGGCGCTTTTCCTCATTCAGTCGAATAGCCGTGTTATTTGCGATCATCAGCCGGAAGAGCTCGTCGTACTCTGCTTGCGACCCGTCACACCAGTGAATTTTTTCGGGTTGGCAGAGGCTGGCCATTTCATCGACCCATTTCAGCAGGTTTTGGTTGCTCGTCGCACTAGTTGTCATAAGAGTTTCCCATGCATGGCACCGATAAAACTCGGCACTTTCCAGAGTTAGCAGTTGAATTGCCTGTTCCAGGCGCCTCCTTCAGGGAGGCGGAAAAGGGTTGAAAGTTTACTGTGGGCATCTGATCGAAACAAGAGGCGTGTTCAGGGGAATCACTTCACTTGAAGATTGAGAATGCGGCTAGGGGTCGCAGAGCGGGAACAGGGGCCGAGCGATGTTGTGGGAGCGTGGAAAGAGGGCAGGCTGCGGACCGGAAATCGAGAAAAAAGAAAAAATCAGACCTGCGGGGAATTGACTACGAAGGCTACAGTTCAACTCCGATGTATTCAGTCCGACTTTCATATGCTTCTCTTTCCGACCAGGGAAAGATACGTGAGTCCAATCAGGATGCTTGCCGTGAAGTGGCAGCTGCCGACGGCAGCCGTGTCTTCATTGTGGCGGATGGAATGGGCGGCCACTGCGGTGGCGATGTCGCCAGCAGACTGGCCGTTAAGGCCATGTCCGATCATTTCACGACCTCCTCTCAAGATCCCGGCACTCGCTTGCGAACGGCGTTCAATTTGGCCAATCAGGCGGTGCAGGAGGGCTCGCGCGAACAGCCAGAGCTTTCGGGCATGGGCACCACGGGCGTCGCCTTGTTGTTTCACGATGATGGCGAGGCCTGGGTGGGGCATGTTGGGGATAGCCGGGCCTATCGGTTTCGACGCGGGTCGGGTTTGGAGCCGCTCACTCTCGATCACTCGGTGATCGCGGAAATGTTGCGAAGAGGCGAGGTCACACCCGAAGAAGCCATCATCCATCCGCTCCGAAGTCAGCTTTTGCGTGCCCTTGGGACGGAAAGCAGCGTCAGGGTCGACATCAGTTCTTTCCCACTCGAAGAAGGCGATCGTTATTTGCTGTGTAGCGATGGGCTGACGGCCGTCCTGCGTGACGCCGACATTGCCGACATCTTGAGAACAGAAGAGCCCGTGAGTGCCGTTGAGAAATTTGTGGAGTTGGCCAACGAACGCGGCGGGCCCGACAATACCACGGTTCAAGTCATCGAAATTAAGCAGTTGGAGGAATTGGAAGATGTCCCGGTCGCTCAGGTGGTGGAACGGGATCGCGACATGGGTCGTGTCCAATCTTTTATCGAGGGGCAATTCTTCATTCCCTTGATGGTGGTTTTGCAGGTGGCCTTCCTGGCCTTGCTTTGGGTCTTGTTTGGAACGGGCCTTCAGCAACTGGTGGAGCCTCCCCCAGAGCGTACGGATGAATTCGAAATCGCCCCCATTGAAATCGAAGCTCCGCAAGAGGTAGGCGAGGCCGGTGAGCTGCCTGTGCCGGTGGAGTTACCGGAAGCGGTTGAAATCGAAGAATTAGAAATTGAAGAGTGACCGGGTCTGCGCCTATGACTGACTATCCGAGTGTTGAAATCCAAGGCCAGCGGGTGTCCTTTCCCGTAGAGGTCCAGGAAGCCAGTTCCGGAGTCGCCATGTTCTTCGTCGATGTGGCCGTGGCGCGCAGCTTCCTGCCTGATCGCAAGCTCGATGTGTTGGAGGTTTTCCCCGGGAAAGCAGTACTGACGATTTCCGCCATTGATTACAAAATAAATGACTTGGGCGATTACAACGAAGTGGCCATTGCCTTTTTTGTGCGGGAAGCGGATGAGAAGTCCCGCCTGCCTTACCTCGGTGATTCGTCTTCCATCTTGAGAGCCCAGGCGGCGACCTACATCCGACACCTTCCCGTGAACCAGAGCTTCACGTGTGAAGCCGGTTCTAAGATCTGGGGCTTCCCGAAAACCGTCGAAGAGATTTCCTTTGAGTACGAAGACCAGCGAGTTTTCTGTCGCCTGGTCATGGACGGAAAGCCGGTGTTGAAGTGTACCTTTCCCCGCCGTGGCACGGGGAAACTGAAAGACAGTGTGCTCAGCACCTACAGTTACATCGAAGGCGTTTTGCACAAGACGTCCTTTGTCTCGGGAGCCAGTGGCATGGGGCAATTCTTGTCGGGGACAAGGGTCGAGTTGGCACAGCACCCCATTGCCGATGAACTGCGACGTTTGGGCTTACCCAAACGACCTTTCGCCAGCGTTTGGATTGAAAAGATGCACGCGCGCTTCGATCCACCTCAAAAAGTAGAATGAGCTAGGCGCCGACGAGTTTCTCGAAGGCAGTGTCGTAGATCTCGATTTGTTCGCGCCAATCAAAGCGACTGATCTGCTTTCGCCAGGGTGTTTCTTGCTCCTGGCTTTCCACGACTTCGGAGAAGGATTGGATCTCTGTGCGCAAGCGTTCCACGAGTTCGTCGTAATCATCATAAAACAGAGCCTCGGAATCCCCGGGTAAGAGCTCGGGGTAGGCTAGCCGACGCGGTAGCAAGGGTTTGGTGTTGCAATATATGGCTTCGGCCACGCTGGCGCCGAAAAAGTCGTGGCGCGAGGTGACGGGGAGGAGGTCGGCTTCCCACAACCAACGCGCATACTCTTCCGCCGTTTCCGTATAACCGAATTGAAGAATGCGCTCGCCCAGGTTTCGTTTCGCTGAAAGGAATTCTTTGGGGTCGTCGCGCAGGTTCTCCCCGAGAATGGCCAGGGAGAAAGGCAGGCCTTCATCGGCCAGGGTTCTCACGGCGCAAAAAAATGCCGTTGGGTTCTTATCGTACTCCCAACGGTGGTTCCAAAGGATCAGCGGGCGGGTGATGGGTTTCGGGCTCGCCGGGCGCTGCGGGTCCATGGACGAGAGATCAAGCCCCAGGTGCAGGGTGCTGGATTTTTCGGCGATCTCCGAAACGCGATCCAGGCCTTGGTAGTCGGGATAGCCTTGCAAGAATTTTGGCAGGGCTTCCAGAAACGAGAGCCGATTGAAATCGGAATTGAAAAAGACGGCATCGGCCGCCAGGGCAGATGTGAAATTGAGTAATTCGTATTGGCTGGTGTGCCCCGGCTTGGATTCGTGATGGGCTTGAGAGGGGTACTCCAATTGGTTTTCGTGAAAATAAATAGCGCTGGGCAAGCTGTGGGTTTGCTCGCGTGTCAGGCCCAAGAAGGTGGGAAAATCCAACATGTCCGTGGCGAGAAGGAGGTCGGGCTGATGTTTCTCAGCAAGAAAATTTTGGGCGAGTGTGATAGCGCCTCCGCGCATCCGCCATCGCCAGTTCCGACCGGGAAGGGCGAGGACTTTAATGTTGTGGCGACTGTGCTCGCACAATCCCTTGGCCCAGACCTCATGGGAGCCTGTGAGGAAGGGTTCGATCAAGGTGATTTCCAAAGCTTCTGACATCGCACCCGTTTTCCTGCACCCTTGCACAAGGGGATAAGAGCCTCGTCAGGGAATGGGATAACCCAGACGAAGAAGCTGTGACGAAAGTTCGATTAGCGGCAAGCCCGTAATCGCCGTGTGGTCCTGGGTTTCGATTTTCTCGAACAAGCCGATGCCGCGACTTTCAATTTTGTAAGCGCCAGCGCAATCCCACGGTTGATCGGCGTCAATGTAGCGTTGGATTTGCTCGGGCGAGAGTTCGCGCATGCGAAGGCTTGTTCGATCGAGAAACTCTGTCACTTCGCCTCCATGGCAGAGGGCGACAGCTGTGAGCAACTCATGGCTTTTGCCCGAGAGCTGTGAGAGTTGCCCCATGGCGACTTCGCGTGACCCCGGTTTGCCCAGCAGCTTTCCCTGCGCCACAGCCATCTGGTCACTGCCCAGGACCATGGCGTCGGGATGCAGCGCGGCAATGCTCAACGCTTTTTCTCGGGCAAGCCGTGTGACGAGTTCCACGGGATCAAGGCCGCTGTCCTTCAAACTGTCTTCGTCAAACAAGGGGGCGATGCTTTGAAAAGGCAGCCCCAGTTGCTCGAAGAGTTCCTTTCGGTAGGGCGAGGTGCTGGCCAGGATGAGAGGCGGTAGAGACTCGTGGGTCATGTTCTGAGATTACTCCTTTGCCCGCCGTCTTGGATTGGCTTGCTTGGTTCGCTCTCGCAGGGTTTGTGCTTTGGAGGTTGCCCAGGAACAAATAGGGCAGTTCTCAAAGTCATGGCCGCGGGCCGGACAATGTTCTCGCCCGAAAAAAATAATCTGCAGGTGAAGCCGATTCCAGCTCTCTTCTGGAAAGAGTTTTTTTAAATCGCGCTCAGTTTGCTCCACCGACCGGCCGGAAGTCAGCCCCCAGCGTGTGGCACAGCGGTGGATGTGCGTATCGACGGGAAAGGCGGCGAAGCCAAAGGCCTGACTCATGACGACACTGGCCGTTTTGTGCCCGACGCCAGGCATGGCTTCGAGTTCTTCAAAGCTGCTGGGAACCTCGCCTCCATGCTGATCCATTAAAATTTTCGATAGCCCGGCGATGGCCTTGGCTTTCTGCGGCGAAAGGCCACAAGGTCGAATGATGTTTTCAATGTCTTTGACGGGAAGCTTGGACATCTTTTCAGGGTTCGATGCACGGGCAAATAAAAGGGGGGTGATTTGGTTGACCCGTTTGTCGGTGCACTGCGCGGAAAGCAAAACCGACACCAAGAGGGTGTACTCATCGGTGTGATTGAGGGGGATGGGCGTCTCAGGGTAGAGATCCTGTAGGATTTTCTGGATGCGTTGGGCTTTTTCACTGCGCTTCATAGTGGCGCAGAGTAACCGGTTTTCTCGATTTGGACCGCACGCGTCCTTCAATTTTGGCTAGCTTTCCTTTCGCCATGTCTGAAGCCTTCTTTCTCGCGACCTCCGGACCTCGATTGCATTTCCGCAATGGACCCGATGCCTGTTCCCCCTCGGTTTTGTTTGAGCGGGCCTGCCCCGATCTTGCTGCCTCCCAGCGAGAAGAGTTGCTTCAGACGCTGGAGCTGACGCTGGGCGGAAAGCGAAAGCGTCGACTTCCACATGATTTCGAGCCGGGCGAGGAAGTGGGGCTGTCGTGGCCCGCTTGGACTCCTGCCTTTGCGCCCACGCTGGATCTCTCCTTGCTGGAACCGCTCTCGCAAGGGGAAGGTTGGCGGGCCTTTGAACAAAGCGCGGGATTGCTGAGTCCCTTTGTTTTAAGAGAAGGCAGGCTTGACGGGAATGGAGCTGGCTTGTGCAGGTCTTTGTACTCCGAAGGTTCCGGCATTGTCGTAGTGGCCGAGGATTCGGCTTCGCTAGAGGCGTGGAAGACAGAGCTGGCCTCTGGGGCCTTGGAAGTTCGTTGCATCGCCTGTTTGCCCGTCCTCCCGTGGAGCCAAGGGCAACTGTGTTCGCCGGAGGAAGTCGGTCGTTCTTGTGCCTTCCAAGTTGTGGAAGCGGGCGAAGAAACTTCTGTGGTGGAGTTCAGCATGCGAGGTCTGTCCCTGCTGGATCTAAGACAGCGACTAGCGGCGGGGGGGTATCCCGTGATCGGTGATGCGTTGTTGGGTGGACGCTTGGTGGCAGGTGGGTTGCAGCTTGCACTGACAAACCTTCGGGGGGTCTCGGTGGGGGGCATGCTGGAAGGTTCTCTCTCCGACATCGCCGTCGAAAGTTCGCCCAGCGTGCTCGGAGCGGATGCCATCATCTATCCGCAAGGAAAGGCTGAGTTGGAGGTCTCACAAGCCACTGGGGCGGTGCTGGGCAAGGGACACCCATGGATTATCGCCGATGAGCGCACTGGCGATGTGCAGCGTTTTCGCCCGGGCCAGGCCTTGCGCTTGCGCGAAGTGGGGAGTGGCCGCGAACTGGGCGAAGCACTTGCGGGCGGCGGGGGGCGAGTTGCTGCGCGAGTCTGGTGTCGACCGGATCAAACGGACCGAGGTCAAAACAGTCCCGAAGCACGAGTCGCCAAGGCCTTGAAATGTCGTGAGGAACTCTTTGCCAGCGCTAGCCCTTCGCAAGAAACCAGCGCGTTTCGCTTGGTGCATGGCGAAGCCGATGGACTGCCCGGTTTTTTCGTCGATCGTTTGGGCGCCGTCCTGCGCGTATTGATTACCAGTCGCGCAGCAGAAGGCTTTCGCGAAAGGGCCATTGAAGCGCTGTGTCGAGGAATGGAGAAGCGCCTCGAACAGCCAATGGCCGTGGTCCAGGTATTGCATTTGCGCGATGACTTCCCCGGAACCCATCGCCGTGTGGAATGGCTGCGAGGTGATTTCGACGATCTCGGCGATCTTGGCGAGGACGCGCAGGAGCAAGGAGCTAGCCGTCCGGGACGGTTTGCGGTGCGTGAGCGCGGGCTTTCCTACTGGGTCGACCTGGGGTTTGGCGAGCCGGATCGTTCAAAGCCGGGTGTGGGACTGTTTACGGATCAACGTGAGAACCGAGAACGCGTTTGTCGAATCGCGGCTAAAAAAGGCGGACGTTGGTTGAATCTGTTCGCACACACCGGTGCGTTTAGCGTGAGCTTGCTGTCTGCTGGGGCGGAAGAAGTCATCAGTGTTGATCTGTCGGCATCCTACCTGGAATGGTTGGAAGAAAACCTGCGGCTCAACGAGATTTCCTTGGAGCGGCATCGCAGTATTCGCGGAGACGGACGCCGGGTGATGAAACGACTGATAGAGGAATTCAAATTTCAGGGCATTGTGCTGGATCCACCTACCGCTGCAGCTGCGGGCCGACGTTTCTGGTCGGTGCGAAGTGAGGGCGCTGCTTTATTAGCCAATGCGCTTCGGGGATTGGAGCCTGGAGGTTGTGTATTGCTTTGTCGCAATGATCGAGGCGGTGAGAGGCAACTGCGTGAGTGGGTACAGAATGTGGCCGATGAAACGGGCATCGGCTTAAGCCAAGTGTTGGATGCAGCTCCATCTTTGGATTATCCGCGGTCAAAGGGTTTTCCGGAGAGCCAACCTTTTGCCGGTGTCTTGCTTACGAAATGCGAGTAGCTCGCATATAGGTTGCACAATGACGTCCCGCAGGGTACTAACAACTTGAAAAAGTTCAATTTTTACCACTTGCTATGACACCGATTTCATAGCTGACGCACTACTATATGCGTACTTGTGGAGAGGAAGTTCGTAAAGGAGCTCGTTATGGCGGGAACGGTAAAAACACTACAAAGATTCTTTGTTGCACTGATCATGTGCAGCGCGGTGAGCGTCGTGTGGGCCAGTCAGGCCTCAGCGCTTAGCATTTCTGACGCGATCTATTTTGGTGGCACACCTTATTTTGAATTGGCAGATGTCGAGGGGAGGGGTCTCGACTTTGTGCCCTTGGGAAGTTCCTTGGAGAATGTGTATGGCTCTTTCTCTGTGGAGACTGACAATGTCTCAAGTATTGGTGCTCGGCCCGTATCCAATTACGGTCAGGAAGATTGGACGTTTACCAATACCGGCGATTCCGCGCTCTACGACGTGCAGTTCCTGGTGACCTTTGTCTATGTCGACAGGGGAATCAAAGGCCTGTACGGCGACGTGGGAATTGCCGGCGATGACTTGTACATTGTTCCTATTGCGGGTGTGTACGTCGCCGCCTTTGATTTAGGAGACATTGCTGCTGGCGCGACCTCGAGTCCGATTACGCTTCAGTATCACGCGCCCCGTGGTTTTGCAGGCGGCATTCAAACGGACTACAAGCTTCCTCAAACGGGATATGGCGTGTATGCCAACGCGATTCCTGAGCCTGGCGCAGCACTGCTCTTTGTCGCAGGAATTTTGACCGTGGGCATTTCTGGGAGAAGGAAATGCTTGGTGAATTAACCCTGCAAGTTTCATTGCGGTGCCGAGTGCAGTTCCTCAGCACGCTGTGTCTGTGCCTGGCGATACTCCTTACAATTGGAAGCAACTCATCGGCGCGCGAAGAGGCTAGCCTCGACGTTCTGCGTTTAAAGGCCGAGGGCCTTGCGCGAGCGGGAAGATGTGAGGAAGCCAAACCTCTTTTTCTACGTGTTCAGGAAATGGATCCACAGGACGCACGTGCCGCGCGTACCTTGGGTGAGTGCGCCATTGCGAATCGTGATTATGTCGGGGCTGCTGAATTCCTTGCGCAAGCCAAGCAACTCGATCCCAATGCCGATGATGTCGATTTGTATTTAGGCATCGCGCTTTATCACATGGACGATTTTGCAGGGGCCCGCATCGCCTTGGCCGAGGCACGAGAGAAGGGCAGCGAAGCGCCACAGCTTGATTTGTATGACGGCTTGTTGTTATTGCAGCAAGCCAATGCGCGCGAGGCGGCCGCAGCCTTTGAACGTGCTCGCCGCGCCGATCCCAGCATGGAGATGGTGGCTTCCTATTACGAAGGCTTGGCATGGTTTTCGGCCAAGGATAAAGCACAAGCCCGCGCTTCCTTGGAGCGCGTCATTGCTACGGCACCTGGAACCGTTTGGGCAGAGCAGGCGGAGCGCGTGCTGGCAGATTATAGCGCCAAGCCCGTTCGACGTTGGCTTACGGCATCCCTCGGAGTCGAGTACGACGACAACGTTGTATTGAAGGGAGATGGCGTACGCCTTCCCCAGGAACTTTCTGACGACTCGGATGTGCGCGGCGTGCTGACCATGGAAGGCGGTGCGGAACTCGTGAAGACCGAAACGCAAACGGTTGGTGTACTTGGTTCTTATTACGGTTCAGTACATGACGACTTGGATGAGTTCGATGTGCAGTATCCGACGCTGGGCACCTGGTGGGATTACAGCTTCAGTGAGGATACGGTTTTTCGTATTCAGTACGACATTGGTTATGCCTGGTTAGACACTTCGGATTCCTATCTCTTTATTCAAACCGCGACACCTGCCTTGTATCAGGACTGGGGTGACGCGGGGACGAGCCGATTCTTTGCTCGAATTACCAGAGAAAATTTCAAAATTCAGCCCGACGATCTGTTGCTCGGACCGCCGGGAGTCGATGAGGAAGACGTGCGGGATCGCGATGGTTATGACTCCTGGATTGGAGTCGATCATACCTATCCACTGGGCAATGACACCAACGTCGCGTTGCAGGGCGGTTATCGTTACCGCTATCACACGACCGAGGGACAGGAGTGGGATGCCGACAGCCACGAAGGTCGACTGGGCCTGGTGGCGATCTTGCCCTGGGACGTACGTTTGGACACAACGGCGAGTTTTGAGTATCGCTCTTTCAGGCATAGCTCCAGCTATCAGAACAAAGATGGTTCGTACACGGGCGCAAATCGACTTGAGAAGGATGTTCGCTTCGCCATCTCATTTGAGAAGCCTGTCATGGAAGATGTGTCGATGTCCTTGCGATACACCTACAACAACGTTGATTCCAACGTCGACGTGTTTGATTTTGACCGCAACATCGTGGGACTTTACGCCACGGTTCGTTTTTAATGTTTTCGATTTTGGACTCGGGCGGAGAAGGTCCGGGAGAAAGTAAGATGAGGGAGGCCTGAAGATGGTCAATAAAATACAAAAATTCACGAATGGTTTTTTGGTCTTCGGTTTGTCTTGTCTGTTGGGCAGCGTGGGGATGACTTCGGCCCAAGCCGAGGAAGGCTTTGAGAAAGTGGGACATGTCGCTGCCATTACAGGTCGCGCTTATCGCATCCTGCCATCAGGCGAGCGCATCCTGTTGAAGTGTGGGGAATCCCTGGCACAGGACGATGCGCTGATCGCTGGAGAATGGGGAACGGTTTCCATTAGTCTGGGCGATGTTTATGGCCAAGTCAGTAGTCTCACGGATGTTCGCGTGGGCAGGGCCGAGGATGGAACACCAGAATTTCGTGTCGTCGGAGGTTCGCTACGCGTCCTGGATACGCGCGAAGACACCAGTTCGCCACTGCGCATTGTAACCCAGTTTGCTGTGGCCACGGGTGCTGCCGATGACACCGAAGTATTTGTGGTTGAACACAAGCAAATTTCTTTCTGCGCAGGCGCAGGTGAACTGGTCGCCAATGTTGTGGGCGGACCCACGCAGCTGATTGCCGCTGGCCAATGCGCGAGTATGAAGCGTGGTGATGCCATGCTGGCCATTGCGGAACGACCCTCCAGCATTCAGTTGGCCGAGGCTACGACCTGCAGTATGGGCACCATCATCGGCAGCGTGGATGAGCATCTATCGCCCACCGATGTCGCGGCTCCGCCACTGCCCATGCCCACGCCTTTGGCTGGAATTAAAATGCGCGGTGTGAATCCCTGTGAAGATCCTGCAAATTGCTTCTTGCCCGGTTCCAATGGTGGACCCCGCTGGGCGCCAGACGATCCCAGCTTGGGAGGATCGACACCCTATGAAGGACCGCTTCCAGGGCAAGGCGGCTGACCTAACGATTTTGCGAGACCAGTTTCCACGATGGGCTTTGGCCCTAGTCGAGGGGAGGGGTAGAAAGCCAGTGCTTCGGCACTGGCTTTCTTGTTTCTAGATAACGCTATTTTCTGTATTCTTCTGTGAGCCATAAAAACCGTGAACGGTCGATCCGCTGCGTGACAGTCCGCGCCAGATCGGGGAGGAAGATGTGCAGCAGGCGGGTCGTTTAGGAAATCGGCTTCAGGGATCGCTGCCCGGATATTTAGCAGTCCCAGCCACTCAACAGGGTGTTGGGATTCTTCTTTTCCAAGAACCCACAAGTGAATCTGAGCAGACACAAGAGGTCTGCGAACAGTTGGCGCGTGCCGGTTTCGTTGTTTGGGCCCCGGACTGCTCGCCCCAAGAGCTTACTCTCGAAGCGGGGCAGGATCAGGTTGAGAAAGCCTTCACCCAGGCCGTCGAGAGACTACTGAGTGAGCCGGCCGTCAACGGCGCACGCGTGGGCTGCTTGGCCTTTTCCAGCGCTGCAGCCATGGCTTTCCTGGGGAGTTTGCGGAATCAACGAGTGGGGGCCTTGGCACTTTGTCATCCCGTCATCAGTGCGGATGCCATGCGTAGCTTGAAGGCCGAGGCTTCTTCCGCGCTGGGGCTTCAGGCGAGTTTCTTGGGTTTCTTTTTAGATCCCCCCGTCAAGGTCCCGGGCCAGGCCCCGGATCCAAGGGCGTTGTGTTTTACAGAATCCGCAGATCTTCAATCCCTGCTCGGCGAAGGCTTCGCCAGGGAAAACTTGATTCAGCTTGAGGGTGTGCGCGAAGGGTTTATGGATGAAAGTCGCCCCGACCGTTTCGATGCTTTGTCCTCCCGGGAGTGTTGGCAACGCCTTCACCAATTCTTCAGTGCGGTGAGCGTGTGACTTGGGGTCACGGGACTTGCCACGGAGACGGCACCCAACATCACGATCGTGGCGGGACTTCAGAGCAGGGAACGGAACGGCGGCGTAAGAATGCCAGTTCCTTGCGGCTTGCCATAGCCATTACCTTTGTTTTTGTCGTCGTTGAACTGATTGGCGGCTTGATCTCGGGCAGTTTGGCCTTGGTCGCCGATGCCGGGCATATGGTGTCAGACCTGGCGGCCTTGTTACTGGCCTTGTTTGCCCTGAACATTGCCGAACGCCAGGCCACTGTTCACAAGACGTACGGATATGTTCGCACAGAGATCCTCGCCGCCTTGGCCAATGGCGTGGCGCTTTTGCTTGTGTGTATCTACGTGATTAGTGAAGCGGTAGGACGCTTACTGAATCCACCCGATGTTCAAACTGAACTGATGCTCGGTGTTGCTGTGCTGGGCCTGCTCGCCAACCTGGCCGCTGCCTTCGTCTTGTTTCGAGGGCGCGATGACAGCCTGAATATGCGCGGCGCCTTTCTTCACGTGGTGGGTGACACCTTGGGTTCCGTCGGTGCCATCGTAGCGGCCTTGGTGATGAATTTGTTTGGTTGGAACTGGGCCGACGGGGTGGCCGCCATTGCCATTGCCGGGCTGATCTTGATCTCGGCTTGGGGGTTGCTTCGTGAATCCGTCGAAGTTCTCATGGAGGGAACACCCAAACATATCGATTTGCCTGAGTTGGGAGCCGCGATCAAGAAAGTTGATGGTGTCGTAGATATTCACGACTTGCATGCGTGGACGCTCACCTCGGGTTATTACGCATTGAGTGCTCATGTGGATATACGCAGTGATAGCAACGGCTCACAGGTATTGGCTGCCTTGGAACAGCTGGCTCAAGAAGCCTTCGGCATATCTCACACAACCTTTCAGCTGGAACCCGCAGAGCCTCTGCTTCAAATTCAATCCCATCCAGAATAAGCAGTGATTCACGATCCGTCTGGTTTTGCACCGACCCGTCACTGAGTCAGCGGCTCTAGTCAAACTTCGTGTTTGGCCTGTCCGAAATCACTTTGCCCGAGTTCCTCGTGTTAATTTGCTTTGCTGTTAGTTGGTTCTGCAAGTTCTGCAAAGGGGGGGGAAAAATGACACAGGGCAATCCATTCACAACGCAGGCAGAGACAAGTGCGGAGGAAGGCTCTCGCCGAGCACGTGCTCGTTTTATACCCTCAAAACCATGCGCAAGCACCGGGGAGATCATCGGTGACAGTCCCGCCATGCTTGCGGTATTCGAACTTGTTCGATTTGCCTCGCGCTCCGATGTCCCTGTCTTGCTCACAGGTTCCACGGGCTCGGGAAAGGAAGTGTTGGCAAAAGCCTTGCACCGGCAGAGCCGCCGCCAGGAAGCCCCGTTTTTTCCAATCAATTGTGCCGCGACGCCCGAAAGCCTTCTCGACAGCGAGCTGTTCGGGCATCGAAGGGGTGCTTTTACGGGTGCAGACAAGGACCGCAAAGGGCTGTTTGAGGAGGCCCATGGGGCCACCTTGTTTCTCGACGAGGTCACTGAAACCACACCGGCTTTTCAGGCCAAACTTTTGCGCGTGCTCCAAGAAGGGGAGGTGCGTGCTGTTGGAGAGGCGCGCTCGCGCTTGGTCGATGTGCGAATTATCGCTGCGACGAACCGCAACCTGATGGAGGAAGTAAAGCAAGGCAGTTTCCGCGAGGATTTATATTACCGCCTCGCCGTTTTCCCGATTGAGGTTCCTGCCTTGGTTCAGCGTTGGGAGGATGTCCTTCCTTTGGCACGGCATTTTTTATCTCGCTACAGCCGACGCGAAGGGAAGACGTCCTTTGGCCTTTCAAGTGAAGCCGAAGACATCTTGCAGGCGTATACCTGGCCCGGCAATGTCCGGCAGCTTGAAAACGAAATCCAACGCGCCGTCGTGCTGTCACAAGAGGAGGCACCGCTGGAGGTGAGGCATTTTTCCAGTTGCATACGCGGTGAATTCGAGGAAATGCAAATCTCAAAGGAAACAAGCGAAAGCCTACGCGAAAAAACCGGCCGCTACGAAGCCTGGATCATCCGAAAAACCCTCGCCGCCCAAGGCGGCTCTCGCACAAAGACCGCCCGTGTCCTCGGCCTGACGCGGGAGGGTTTGTATAAAAAAATGCGCAAATTACAGGTAACTTACGTGCATGTTGGGAAGGGCTGTTAATTTGTCTGGTTCATGAATTGCCTTGGAGCCATGTAGAAAACGAATCGCATAGTTAGACTTAACAGCGTTTCCAGAATGCCAATCGGGTCTTTTTCTATTTTTTGGATTATGGAAGGGAACACGCTGCATTCCGATAAGCATATCAAGTCAATCTTTCCCTTGGCGATGTGGTAGCATCGTAAAATCAACTCAGGAGGGATGAGGGTGACGCACACGATTCGATGTGCTGTTTTTGCAGCAGGCTTGATTGTTGCACTCCTCTGGATATTACCAGCAGGTCCGGTGAGCGCTGGTCGTACTTGCTGTGACATGAGTGGATTCCCCGCAGTTTCCAGTCTTAAACTCCAAGGTGATGGTTTGAGAATTGTGCTTGGCTCAAAGTGGGCTAAGTCGGGTAAGCCGACGCGCCCGGCCATGCTTTATGACCCCGTTGAAGGTTGGACGCTAGAGATAGATGCGCCCCCTGTGGATCATTGGGAGCCATCGGCGTGCAAGGTGCTGGTGCCTCCCATCCATCTTACTTTGGGTGAAGCCATTCTGCTTCGTCCCGACATCGGTTATCCCTGTGACAATGATAGTGATCGTGTGTGCTTTAGCTGGAGTAATCAGGTTCTTGAGCGCGATATTAGCTTGGAGCAGAGCATTGGGGCCTGTCATCAGACTGGGAACGTGATCTGGTTTGGAATCTCTTTCTATGAGGGGGAGGGGAGCGTGGCTGTAGGCGGTATAGGTCGCTATGACTTGAAGACAAAGCAGCTCAAAATTCGGCGTCCGAAAGAACTGCGCGATGTCTCGGTGAATCATCTTGCGTACGATGGAAAAACGGTCTGGCTTACGACTCACCTTAGCAGTGAGTACGGATATTACCCCGCTTTAGGAGGCCTGATTAGCTATGACTGGGAAGATAGAATTCTCTACGCGTTTTGGAGGGCATCTATAAAAAAATGAAACGCCTTTGTGTGTCATGATCGCCATCGGTTGCCGTTGGGGTTTGTGTAGGCAACGCTCACTTCCAGATATTGATTAAATTTCTCGACTCGCTCTATCTCGACCCGGCAAGCACCGGTACTAACTCATGCTAGTAGAGAGGCATCTCAGGGAAGAGGTTTGACACCAATGTTGTCGGTCAATGCGAGTTGATTGACACCAGACAGGCCTGTGTTAAAGTTACTGTCCACTCCCGGCCGGCTAAATTCACTTCCGGCCAACTTTGTCATTTCAGTCATTTCAGCTCATTCCAGCCAGCGGGGCATATCCCCGCGGTATTCGCACTTAGCGGAACTACTCGTTGACATTCGGCCAATTCGGCCGGCACGATCCTGTCCCTTCCTCTGAGCTTCTCACTCAAGGGAAACCTATGTCTACAAGTCCGCGCAACCTACCCATCGACAAGCGATCTACCGCTCTCAAGCGATCTACTGTTCTCAAGCGATCTACCGTTCTCAAGAGTAACAAGATAGTGCGTTCGCTATCGGAGCCTATACACGACAAGAATCGCGTGGCGACTGCAATTATATATTGTGAAGCAAACTTTGCTGCTATTGATGGCAAAACAGCCAACGGACTCGTGCGTTGCTCGGAGAAGTACAAAATCCTTTCCGTTATCGATAGTGAAAAAGCGGGCCTCGACGCCGGTATGGTTCTCGATGACAAAATCAATGACATTCCCATTTGTCGAAATCTCGCTGACGCACTAGAGCATGCGGACACTGTGCCAGACTACTTTATCTATGGCATGGCACCATCCAGTGGCATGTTGTCTATACACGAGCGCAGCCTGATACTTGAGGCGATGGGTCATGGCATGAATATCGTTAATGGCCTCCATGAGTTTCTTAACGACGACCCTGTGTTTATAGCTGCCTGCGCAGAGAGCCAAGTAGAAATTCTGGATGTCCGCAAACCACGCGCCAAGAAGGACTTGCGTATGTTCAGCGGTCGGATCTCTGCCGTGACTTGCCCTGTTATTGCTGTGCTTGGCACCGACTGTGCGATTGGAAAACGCACTACAGCGACGATTCTGACACAGGCACTTAATGACCGTGGCGTAAAAACGGTAATGATTGGAACCGGCCAGACCTGCTTGATTCAGGGTGCTCGCTATGGCGTCGCACTTGATGCGATTCCGTCTCAATTCTGTGTGGGCGAGTTAGAAGCAACGGTTGTTGAAGCTTTTGAAAATGAGAACCCTGATGTGATTATCATCGAAGGACAAGGTGCACTCAGTCACCCTGCCTTTTCTTCCTCGTCCTTTATTCTTCGTGGTAGTTGCGCCAATGGCGTGGTATTGCAGCATGCACCGGGTCGTGACTATCGCTGCGATTTTGACCGGTTGCCAATGCCCACCCCCGGCTCTGAAATTAATCTGATCGAGACCTTTGCCGATACCAAGGTTATCGGTTTGACCATAAACCACGAAAATATGAATGATGTTGAAGTGTGCGCCGCCATCGTTCGGTACGAAAATGAACTGGGTATCCCGGTAACTGATGCATTGACTCGCTCCCCCAA
>PIVT01000730.1 GCA_003353845.1 Pseudomonadota bacterium
GGGCGCACAAATTGTCGGTGGATTGTTCGCTAAGAAGGCGGGCGACAAACAAGCCTCACGGATTAACGCTGCGACCGGCAGAGCCGTCGAACAGCTATCCCCCTTCCAACAACAAGGCGTACAGGCGGGACAAGCGCAAGCCGACGCGCTCGGCCTTGGCGATCAGGCAGCAGGCGACGCAGCTTTTCAAAGATTTCAAGATAGCTCCGGTTTCCAGTCTCAGCTCGCAGCGGGCAGTCAGGCGATCACGGGCAACCAGGCAGCAAGCGGGCTGTTGAACAGTGGGTCTACATTAAAACGTCTGTCCACGTTCGGTTCGGACCTTGCGAAGCAGGGCTTCTCGTCATTCATGGGCCAATTGGGTGGAGTGGCGAACAGGGGGCTTAGTGCTGCGCAAGGTTCCGCATCTGCTATTCAAGGCGGCGGCGAACGATCCGCTGCGGCAAGAGCAGGCGGTACACAAGACGCTCTCGCTGGTGCCGGTGGAGGCTTCCAGTCTCTCCTCAGTGCATTCGGGTAAGGAACAATTTTATGGTCAACGCTTTCCAATCAGGTATGGAGTTCCAACTTGCGCAAGAGGCGCGTCAGCTCGATCTTGACGCTGGCCGTCGTCGTGAGTCTGGTATT
>PIVT01000731.1 GCA_003353845.1 Pseudomonadota bacterium
GTCTTAGCGTCGAATTTTAGGGGGAGATCGGAAAGACTGGCCCTTGGGTATTGTCGTGTTGACGATATCCTTTCTAAGGTTTCGGCAGATAGCGGTTCTATTGATGCGAGGCGCCACTGCGAGCGTCCAGACATGAAGATAATGCCGTTCGGGTCGACGACAATGATTTCGTGCTCCAAGCCGGCCCATGCCGCTTCGATCTCATCAACGTCCATTTTGACGGCGACCACACCGAGAATTGTCTGATTGTTGCGAACCGGGGCGGCAAAGTAGTAGCCGCGCTTTAGCGAGGTTGTTCCAAGGGCGAAGTAACGCGATGGCTTTCCGGTCATGGCAAGTTTGAAGTAAGGACGGTAGCTGAAATTCTTGCCAATGAAGCTTGTCTCAGCATCGAAATTGTCAGCAGCAATGGTGGTTCCGTCCGGGCCAATGAGGTAGACATGGGATGCTCGGGTCACCTGCTTGATCTTCTTCAACTCGCGATTGACATGATCGGCCAGATCCGCACTCGGAGGCGAGGTGAGGAAGCTTCGGACGATCTGCGTATCCGCCAGGAGTTCAGGCAGAGGCCGATAGCGGCCCAACGCACCGTCCAGACCAGCTACGGTTAGGCGTAGCGCACTGTCC
>PIVT01000215.1 GCA_003353845.1 Pseudomonadota bacterium
CGCGATCCATGAGAACACCTACTATCCGGACAAGTTCGATCCTGATTTGATGCTGCCGCCCAAGTGTTTCGCGTTCGGGCGTAGCGAGAAAGAGATGGAGCCGCACGATAATGTTCCGGTCCCTGACGATAATGCAGACAGCTACTTCGAACTACAGGCTGACTTCTATGACGAGTGTCCAGTTGCTGAGTGGGGTAGCGCCGACACCGGGAAGGGCAAGGCTTGTAAGAACCAGCGACGGCTGGCAGTCATTCCGGCTGGACGGTTCGTCGCCAAAGGCAAGCGCAAGTCAGAGACAGAGATGGAGGTTTTTGAAGACCCCGATCACTTTAGGGACGCTGACATTGCATTCCTTAAACTAACTGTCACGTCAACACGGGCTTGGTCTAAGTATGTACACCAACTCCGTAAGGAGCACCAGGCACCGCCCTTCGCGGTCCTGACGCATGTCTACATCGAACCGCATGAGAAGAACCAGTTTGAGTTTTTCTTCGACTGCATTGAGGTTATCGAGGATGAAGACGTTTTGGAAATTCTCTTTGCACGGAATGAAGAGGCTATGGAAGCGATTGAGCAGCCATACGAGGAGCCGTCAGAAGAGGATATGGAGCAACCGAAAGCCAAGGCCAAGGCTGGCCTCGACGGCTTGAAAAAGAGCAGAAGGAAGAAATAATGGCTACACCCAAGCCCGGCCCGGATCGCGGAGAGCGGTTCGTGGCCAACTACAAATACCTCAACAACAACAAGATCGAGGTTGAGGGCGTGCTGGGGTATTACGGCACGGAAGCAGCAGCGCAGGCCGACGTAAAGAAATGGTCTGCGCACAAGAACATCACAGGGTTTCGGGTATTGGATCGGGAACCGCCAAACGAGGAAGAAGATAATGGGAGCGATACCGATTGACGACGCAGAGCGTCCTGTAGATAACGACGAGGAGATCAACGTACCGGAACGCCCGGCACCTGAGATGCCTCGCATTCTTGACTTCGCGGATGTAATCCGTGGACTGAAGAACGGCAAGCGTTTCGCACGCACCGGCTGGAACGGTCAAGGCATGTTCATTGAGATGCAGAAGCCTGACAGTGGTAGCAAGATGACGCTGCCTTATGCGTTTCTGGTCTACACCAAACCGGATAACCGGGGCGGCTTGAACATTGCTGGTGTGGTGCCTTGGTTGGCGTCACAGACGGACATGTTCTCTAATGACTGGACTGAGATCATTGTGTCTCAGCAGCCAGCGCCGGAGAACGTACCCGTCGAAAAAACTGTGCCAGAAGGAGACACTGAAGAGTGACATTCTACCGTTCCGATATACGAGACGCGATCACGCTCGATTTCGAGACGGATAAGATCGAGAACCGTCCGGCTTACCCGCCTCGCCCTGTTGGCTTGGCTATTAGGGAGCCGGACGGAACCTCCGAGTACATGGCATGGGGCCATCCGGAAGGGAATAACTGCACGGAAAAGGACGCACGCAGATGTTTGAAATTGATTTTCAGTTCGGGTACGCCCTTACTCTTCTTCAACGCAAAATTCGACTTGGCCGTGGCCGTGGAGAAGTGGGGCCTACGGATGCCGGATTGGAGGCAGATACACGACGCCATGTTCTTAGCCTTCCTGGCGGACCCACATGCTCGCAATCTGGACCTCAAGAGCCTCGCAGAAGATATGCTGGACTGGCCCGCCGACGAAAGAGATGCAATTGCGGCATACGTATGGGAGCACCGGAGAGATTTAGTTGCCCGCTTTGGCGGAAAGATCAACAAGAAACAGAAGAAGCAGGAAGCGACGAAGGCAGGCGAGTGGATTAGCAAGCTGCCGGTCGGGCTGGTCGGACCCTACGCCATAGGCGACGTGGACCGGACCTACGAGCTGTTCGAGCACCTGTACCCTCTGATCGCTGCTAACGCCATGTGCGACGCCTACGACCGCGAGCGGCACATTCTCCCGATCTTCATGGAGAACGAGCGCGACGGGATGCTGGTTGACCTGGACAGGCTGAGCGATGACGTCCCGGCCCTGCGTGACAGCCTTGAACGGGCCGACGATGCCCTGAGAGACATGCTGGACGCTCCTGATTTGAACATAGACGCCGACGCCCAGCTTGCCGAGGCGCTGAGTAGCGCGGGCATTGTGGACGATGAGGATTGGGTCCTGACGAAGACGGGCCAGAAGTCAGTCAGTAAAGATAACCTGACCTTCGACATGTTTCAGGATCACAAGGTCGGCCATGTCTACTACTACAGGAACCGTCTGACTACGGCGCTTTCTACATTCTTAAATCCTTGGCTGGAACAAGCGGAGCAGAGAGATGGTATTATATCGACCAACTGGAACCAAGTACGAGGAGGGCAGGGTGGCACGCGGACTGGAAGACCATCGACCAGCAATCCTAACTTCCTCAATATCCCCAAAGAGTTCAAACAAGAATACGATATGCCAGCTAACAACGAGTGGGGTTTTGAAAGCCTGCCATTCGTCAGAGATTATATTCTGCCCGACGTGGGGGACATGTTCCTGCACCGAGATTTCGATGGTCAGGAAATGCGAGTGTTCGCCCATTACGAAGACGGGGCACTACTCCAAGC
>PIVT01000028.1 GCA_003353845.1 Pseudomonadota bacterium
CAGCCTGTTTTAACTAGGCTTTTGACTCGGCTGCTGACCTTGCTCGGGCTCGCCGTAACCGCCGCCGCCCGGAGTTTCGATTTGCAGTACGGAGTCCGCGGGGAGGCTCAGATTCAAAGCTCCCGGCAACTCCTCGCG
The DNA here is from genome assembly GCA_003353845.1 of Pseudomonadota bacterium. GTDB lineage: Bacteria > Myxococcota_A > UBA9160 > UBA9160 > JADFDR01 > GLO-12. The sequence goes on from PIVT01000028.1 coordinate 139, forward strand.
CGAACTGCCCGGTCGACAAACCCAGTTTCGACCACAGGCGCCGGGCTGTCCCCCGGCCAGGCCATAGGGTGGCCGGGCACGGCGTTCGGTGAGCAAAGAGACTTCGACGTCTTCCAGAAAACGGTAACGGCGCACCAACCCTTCGCCGCCGCTCCACTTCCCCTGGCCCGCCGAGCCCCTGCGCACGGAGAATTCTTCCAATCTCACGGGATAACGCGACTCCAGCACTTCGGGATCGGTGATGCGCGTATTGGTCATGTGAGTGTGCACGGCCGATGCGCCGTCAAAGCCCTGCCCGGCCCCGCTGCCGCCGCCCAGAGTTTCGTAATAACCGAAACTTTCGTTGCCGAAGGTGATGTTGTTCATGGTGCCCTGGCTGGCTGCCACCACGCCCAGGGCCCCCAGCAGCACATCGACTACGCGCTGCGAGGTTTCGACATTGCCGCCCACCACCGCGGCGCCTTCGGGAGGATCCAAGAGTGAGCCTTCGGGAATGCGAATCTCCACAGGATCCAGGCAACCGCCGTTCAGGGGAATACTTTCGTCCACCAGGGCACGCAGCACATAGATTACGGCGGCACACACCACGGCGCGCGGAGCGTTGCTATTGCCGGGACTGGCCGGAGCTGTGCCAGCAAAATCAATGCACATGCGGCGACCGGTGATGTTCAGACTGACACAGATTCGTGTTCCATCATCCAAGTAGTCTTCGAAATGGAACTGTCCGTTTGCGAAGCGCTCCAGCACATCGCCCACCTTGGCGGCTGCGGCTTGCTGCAACTCTTGCATGGACAGGCTTACTTCTTCGAGCCCGCGCTCTTGCACCAACTCCAAGAGCAAGCGCGTGCCCGCGTTGTTGGCAGCCAACATGGCTTCGAGGTCAGCCACATTGTCGTCGGGGTTGCGCGCGGGGTACGGAGGAGCCTTTAGTCGAGCACGCAGGCCTTCTTCATCAAACTGCCCCTGGGAAACCAACTTAAAGGGAGTCAGCAAGATCCCTTCTTCTTCGATGGAAGTCGAGTCAGCTGGCATGGAGCCCGGGCGCACACCGCCGATGTCAGCGTGATGCCCGCGGCTGGCGACAAAGAAGGACGCTTGTTGTTGATCGGGGACAAAGACGGGCGAAACCACGGTGATATCGGGCAAGTGCGAACCGCCGCAGCGCGGATCGTTGGTGACGATGACGTCGCCGGGCGCCAAATCAGAAAAGTGCTCGCGCACGGCCTTCACGGTTTCACTCATGGCACCGAGGTGCACGGGGATGTGGGGCGCGTTGGCCACCAAGCCGCCCAGGCCATCGAACACCGCACAAGAATAATCCAAGCGCTCTTTGATATTGGTGGACACGGACGTGTTGCGCAGCACGGCACCCATTTGCTCGCCGATGGACGCGAAGCGATTGCTGAAAACTTCCAAGCGGATGGGGTCGAACTTTGAGATTTCTTTCGACCCAGCATTGGCCGAGGTATCGCGCGTCTTGGATACGCGTTCGTCGCGCAAGTGCAGGACACCACCCGCTAGCACCTCTGCACGAATCTCAGGATCTAACAAAACCGTTCCCGTTCGATCCAACACCAAGGCGGGGCCTTGCAACACCTGACCTTCCCGCAATTGCTCGCGATCAAACACCGGTGCCTCTACGCGGCCCACAGCGGGAAACCACACGGATTCAAAACGCAGAGGTTCGCCGGGTTGCGCTCTCTTGCCTGAGGATAATTCCGGCTCACTGGCATGCACGGCGGCGGGAACGCGTGCACGCACACGCGCCGCCACGATCTCCACCGCTCGACCGGAGCGCGTGTAGCCGAAGCGAGTTTGATGCTCCGCTTCAAAGGCGGATCGGTAATGGCCGTCTTCGGGTTGGCCGATGGTCAAAGCGCTTTCGGTGCCGCGGTAACGCAGGTCGAGGGAGCACTCCAGCACCATCTCTTCCACGGCAAAGCCTTCGGCTTCGAGTGCGCGACGTCCCTGCTTTGAGAGTTCATCATGCAAAGCCACTACCGGCTTGGGTAACGCAGCCGCCTCGCGCAACAACTCCCTGCCCGCGTCTCGCACTCCATCCCAGCTTTCCTCGGCCACACCGATGCCGTAGGCCGATAACAATCCCGCCAATGGATGCAACAACACATCGCCAATGCCCAACTCCCGCGCCACGGCCGCTACATGCTGTCCCGCCGCACCGCCGAAGCCTACCAGCGCGTATTCCCGCGGATCGATACCGCGCGCCACCGAAACCTGGGCAATGGCTTGGGCCATGCTCTTATTGGCGACTTCGATAAAACCCGCCGCGATCTCATCCAGCGTTAGCGCTTGCCCGGCCTCGGCCAATTGAGATTGCAGGTTCGCAAGCGTTGCATCAACGGGTGCTCGCGTGAGTGAGAAGGGGAAGTAATCAGGTTGAATGCGCCCCAGGAAGTAGTTGATGTCGGTTAGCGCAAGTTCTTTGCCCATGGGTCGGCCCGCGGCATCTTGTTTTCCATAACACAGCGGACCGGGATCGGAGCCCGCCGATTCCGGACCCACACTCAGGCGATAGCCATCGAACTGACAAAGCGACCCTCCGCCCGCCGCAACCGTGTGAATGGCCAACATGGGCGCCTTGACGCGCACACCCCCGACAATGGACTCAAAGCGCCGCGCCACGCCGTCGCGTTCGACGACGGAGACATCCGTCGAAGTCCCACCCATGTCAAAACCGATGGCGCGTTCAAAACCCGCTTGCCGCGCTACGCGACTGGCACCCACCACGCCGCCCGCCGGACCGGACAACAAAGCAAAGGGGCCGCGGAAACGTTTCGCTTCCGTGAGCCCGCCCGAAGATTGCATGAAACGCAACTGTGAACCGGGCAACTCCCGGCGCAACCAAGTGACGTGGCGTTGCAACAAGGGCGTGAGGTACGCATCGGCGATGACGGTTTCGCCGCGCGCCAGAAAGCCGATCTCCCCAGCCAACGCTTGCGAGGTACTCACATGGGAGAAACCGAGGTTTCGAGCCAAGGCGCCAATGGCTTCTTCGTGGGTGGGGTTGGCGAAGGCGTGCAGCAGGCAAATGGCCACGGAATCCAGGCCGCTGGCTTTGGCGACGCGCAGCCCTCGCTCTACTTCCTGCAGATCCAACGCTTCAATCTCTTGGCCCCGAGCGTTCATGCGCCCCTGGATTTCCAACACACGCGCCTGCAAGGGTTGGGACTTCTCAATCTTCAAGCCGAAAATTTCCGGGCGCTCTTGTGTACCAATTTCAAATAGATCGCCAAACCCGATGTTGGTCACCAACAACAGCGGTTCGCCGCGTCGTTCCAACAAGGCGTTGGTGGCCACCGTGGTACCCAGACGCACACGACTGGCCGGAAGGGAAGCGCCGGGCGTCGTGCCTTCGCAACGCTCTAAAATTTGTCGGATGCCTTCAACGGGTGCGGTATCTGAGGAAAGCAGCTTGGCCACATGAAGCTCGCCAGCCGGCGAGCGACCAATGCAATCGGTGAAGGTTCCACCGCGATCGATCCAGAACTCCCAGGGTGTTTGATCCGAAGCCGGTTTATCAGAAGTGGCTTGGGGAGTCACCGTCGCAAGACCTTGTTCACCCCGCGCTGCACAGCCGCTGCCAGGGCTGGATCTCCATATCTCACCGAAGCCCCAACAGCCGCCACGGTGAAGGCGCCGCCGCCTAAGAGCAAGATGGACAATTCGCGCCATACCCAGGTCAGAGGTTCCAACGCGGGACTAAAGCCGAGGATCACGACGGTACCCGCAGCCCATGAGAGCCCTGCGAGAACCAAGGAGCGAGCGAATGTAGCGCCCAACTGAATCAGCGAAGGCGCGCCGTGCCGGTAGCGCGCGTAGAGCACGGTGGCCAAAGCATTGGCGTTCATCCCGATGACGCCGGCCAGGGCCAGGCCTTCAATGCCCTGCTGCTGCCCTAAATAAAAATAAAGTGGAACGGCGGCCACCACAAAGACCATGCCCAGCAACATGGGGCGCCACATGTCTTTGCGCGCATAGAAAGCGCGCACGACGATTTGCTGCACCGTCCAAGCGGGAATGGCAAAGGCCAGAATTTGCAAGACGGGGATGACGCTCTCGGAGTCCGACACCTGAAAACTACCGCCCTGGTAAAACAGCGTGACCACGGGCCGAGCAAAACAATAGAAACCCGCGGCCATAAACATGGAAATTCCGAGACCTGCCTGCAAGCTTCGCAGCACCAAGGAGTTCAGATCTTCTTTGCGGCCTTCATTCCAGTAGCGCGCCAAGGTGGGATAGGACGCCGCAGCAATGGCCGTGCCCACCACACCGACGGGCACCAACATTAGTTTGCGACCGTAGGACAGGTGCGCCACGGCACCTTCGCCCAATTCTGCACCAAAGTACACGCCAAACCATTCATCCACGGTGAGCAAGCTGAGCCCTAACATCAAGGGTGCCGCGATAACGAGATATTCCAAGAAGCGTCGATCCCAAGGAGCGACCCGCACGCGAATCTTGACCGAGCCCAGGGCGTCTACGAAGCGCACCAGGAAGGGACCCAAGAAGGCCCCCGCCAAGGTTCCCCAAGCAAAACCTTCGATGCCCAACCAAGGCGACAAACCCACGCCACCCACTATGACGCAGGCGTTGTACACCAGGGGAGCAATGGCTGCTGCGCGAAAGCGATTGTGAGCGAAGAGCACGGCCTGCAAGATGCCGCCGACCACGAAACAAATTTGACCGGGCAAAAGAATGCGCGTGAGTCGTGTCGTCAGCGCGCGTGTTTCGGCATCAAAGGACGGCACCTCGATGGCCACCAAGGTATTCGCCTGCCACATCAAGACGCCTGTGACCAGAACAACAATGAGCGTCATGGTGCCCAGCACCGTAGCCAGCAAGGTCTCTGCCGATTCCTCGCCTTCACGCTCCCGCACCTGTGAGTACAGCGGCAAGAGTGCGATGGAAAGCGCGCCACCAGCCAGCATGTAGTTCAACATGTCGGGAATCACAAAGGCTGCGCGGTAGGCATCCACCTCGGCACCCGCACCGGCCAAGCGCGAAAGTGCCGCATCGCGCAAGGCACCTAGAATGCGCGATAAGAAAATGCTGCCCGCCAACAAAGCGGCAGCAAAACCCACATGAGACCCGGTGCTTTTATCGGAATCACTCACCGCTAATCCGTTCCCCTCATAGCAGAGACTTTACCGCTCAAAACTCTGCGTAGCCCGGAACTCGCGGGAAAGGAATGACGTCTCGAATATTGGCCATGCCTGTCAGAAATTGCACGGCGCGTTCAAAACCCAAGCCAAAGCCAGCGTGGGGCACCGAGCCATAGCGTCGCAGATCGAGATACCAGCGGTACTCCTCTTCGCTCAGGCCCGCTTCCTTCATGCTGCCTAGCAACACATCGCCACGCTCTTCGCGCTGAGCGCCGCCGATAATTTCCCCGATGCGGGGCACCAGCACGTCCATGGCAGCCACGGTTTTTTCATCGTCATTGCGCCGCATATAAAAGGCCTTAATACCCGCCGGGTAATCCGTGACGATCACGGGTCCGCTCACGACTTTTTCCGTGAGGTAGCGCTCGTGCTCGCTCTGCAAATCCGCCCCCCAACTCACGGGGAACTCGAAGGTTTCACCGCTCTTTTCCAAGACCGCGACGGCCTCGGTGTAGGTCATGCGCTCGAAGGGTTTGTCGATGACTTCATTGAGCCGGCTGTGCACGGTTTTGTCGATGCGCTTGTTAAAGAATTCCAGGTCTTCAGTGCAGGCCTCGCGCACCTCGTGAAAAACCTCTTTCAAAAAGGCTTCGGCCAAATCCGCATCGCCCTTCAAGTCACAGAAGGCCATTTCGGGTTCCACCATCCAGAATTCCGCCAGGTGGCGCGCTGTGTTGGAGTTCTCAGCGCGAAAGGTGGGGCCAAAGGTATAGACACGTGAAAGCGCCATGGCGGCGATCTCGGCTTGCAGTTGACCCGAAACCGTTAGCGATGCTTCGCGACCAAAGAAATCTTTCTCGAAATCAACTCGCCCTGCTTCATCGCGTGGTGGCGAGTCGGCATCCAGTGTAGACACGCGAAACATTTCACCCGCGCCTTCACAATCAGAAGTCGTAATGATGGGCGAGTGCAAGTAAAAGAAACCGTTGCGTTGAAAGAAATTATGGATGGCCATGGAGGCTGCGTTGCGCACTCGGAAGACGGCACCCATGGTATTGGTGCGCGGTCGCAGGTGCGCAATCCCTCGTAAAAACTCGAAGGAATGACGTTTTTTTTGCAACGGATAATCGCCCTCGACGTCGCCTAACACTTCCACTTCTTGGGCTTGCACCTCATAACGCTGTTCCGATCCGGGCGACTCCACCAAGGCGCCGCGCACGCGCACGGCGCAACCGGTTCCTAAGCTTCGGATTTCACTATCAAAATTGTGTAGGTCCGGAGACACGACAATTTGGATGCCTGAGAAACATGAACCGTCATTGAGGTCCATAAAGCTGACGCCTTTGGTGTGACGAACTGTCCGCAGCCAACCTTGCACAATTATGCTTTCCTCGACCCCGGTTGGCGAGGTACGCTCTAGAAGTTCTTTGACCTGCTCAGCTAACATTTTTCTTCCCTCATCATCCGATCACCTCAAGTTGGTCATCCCGTTGAAAGGCGACCCATAAGTTATCATGGATGACCAACCTTGGTACCAAGACGGGCTTCACTTTCATTGTCGAACCTGCGGACTCTGCTGCAAAGGCGGTCGCGGAAATGTCTTCCTGAGTGACATTGAAATCGATGAACTGGCACAGCACTTCGACACCCCCAACGAAACCTTTCGAGAAGAGTACACCCGCACCAACCGCAATGGCGAACTTCAACTCCGCGAAAAACGCAATAAGGATTGCATCCTGTTCAAACGCGATCTGGGCTGCACCGCCTACGAGCACCGCCCCCTGCAATGTCGCACCTACCCCTTCTGGAATGCCAATTTATACACAAAGGAAAGCTGGCAGGACGAATCTCGAAAATGCCCTGGAATCGATGCCGGCCCCCTACACCAGGCCGCCGAAATCAAAATTATCGCCAAAAACGACGGCATCGAAATGTATGTAAAAAAGCGTCGGGCTTGAAAAATCTCGTGGAATCGCAAACCCTCTTGGCATGCGTTCACCTTCCACACCCCCCGGCACACTGAATTTAGAGCTTCCGGACCTGAGTCCGGTCTTCGCCGCCTTTCCCCAATTGCGCGCGCCACAGGCGCAGCGGCTCCAAATCGGGCTCATCAACGACAGTTATTTGATTCAAGATCAGGGTCAGGAGTACATCCTCCAGCGCATCAACTCCAGCTTCTCCATCGGCATTCAGGAGAACATCCTCGCCGTTACAAAACATCTCCGGCAAAAAGGCATGCAAAGCCTGGAACTTTCGCTGACCTCGGAGGGCAAAAGCTACACCGTGCTGGAAAATGGAGAGCGTTTTCGTCTCATGACGCGCTTGCCAGGGATCAGCTTCAACACGGTGGATTCCCCCACCCAGGCCAAACACGCCGCCGCTTACATCGCCTGCTTCCATAACGCCTTGCTGGATCTCGAACATGAGTTCTTGCCCACAGGCATTCGCCTCCACGACACTCCTTATCACCTCGCCCACTTGAGCGAGGCCTTGCCCAAGCACACACAGCACCCCTTCTACAAAGAGGTGCACAAAATCTCCGCGAACATTCAGGAACGAGTCTCAACCTGGGAAGATCTGTCAGACTTGCCTCTGCGCGTGGGGCATGCGGATCTTAAATTCAACAACCTGCTCTTTCGCGGAGCCAGCCCCGAGGAGCGCCTGCAGGTCGAAGCCCTCGTTGATCTCGACACACTCTCGCCTCTTCCCCTGTATCAAGAGATGGGCGATGCCTGGCGCTCCTGGTGCAATCCCAATGGAGAAAGCGACGGCGAGGTCGAGCTCGACCTCGACATCTTCCAGGCTTCCGCCCAAGGCTACCTCGACGCGGTGGCCTTTGAGATCAAGCCCCATGAGATGCGTTCCCTGGCCTTGGGGATTGAACGCATCAGTTTGGAACTGGCCGCACGCTTTGCGGCCGATACGCTGGAAGAAAGTTATTTTGCTTGGGACACAACGCGCTTCCAGCGTGCCGCTGAGCACAACCTGCGCCGCGCGAAACGCCAACTGGAGCTGCATCGACAAGCCGTGGCCACGCGCGATCAACGGCTCCAATTCCTGTCTGGTTAGAACCTTGCGAGCCTCGCTAATATTTTGGCCACAGACGTATTTAAGGTCGCTAAGGCGCGACCCGATACCTATCTTCTGGTTCAATCTTTAAGTTGAACCTTCAAGGTCAACGAAAAGGTCAACGAAAATCTAAAACTGTCAATGGCGCAATGGGCGATAGCGAGGCTGCAAAACATGCTGCGAACTTCCGATGTCATGACGACCAAAATTTTAACGGTACCGCCCGAGATGACCCTCATGGGCCTTGAAGCCATGCTGCGATCCAATCATATCAGCGGTGCACCCGTCACAGAGGACGGCAAACTCGTCGGCATTATTTCTCTCACGGACATTGGACGTCAATTACGCGTGGAGCGCAGTTACGCCGAAGCCCTGTACGATCTGGCCGACGAAGCCATTGCAGGCAAAACCACCTCAAGCGGGCGCATGGAAGGCATCTCAAGCCAATTGGCTGAGAAGATGGAAAAACTGCAGGTGCGCGACGCCATGATCCAAGCCCTAGTCACGGCGCGCCCCGACCAACCCATCGTCGAGGTCGCACAATTGTTTCTGGATCATCGCATACACCGCCTGCTGGTGACTGATGATGCGGGAAACCTGGTCGGAATTGTTTCCAACACCGATCTCGTGCGCCTCATCGCCAAGGGTGAGCTAGTCGCGAGTTGACCCGCTTCGCAACAACAGGCTGAATCGCTACTCCGCAAAAACAGGGCTCGACCAGGCAGCTCCACCATCTTCCTGCACGACGCGCAAATAGAGATACTCGCCCGGTTGCATGCGCGGGATTTCAACCTTGCCCACCAGGGATTGGCGCCCTTCCCCCTCGATCTTCCCGACGACAGCCCCCGCGCGCACTAGTTCAATGGATTTCACGGGGCCGGTGCCCACCACGTCGTAAATCAATGCCTGCGGGCCCGTCTGAATCAGGTCCGCTGACAACACGCCACCCATGAACACGTCATCAATTTGCATGCGCAACCAAATCCGCGGGCCGTTGGTCGCGTAGGTCGCACGCTTGCGCAGCGCTGAAAGTACCGCCGGTCGCGTGAGCGCATCACAAAAGATGGCCGCCAAGCCTCCGGTATTATCGGGGGCCGCGATATGTGTCAGACCGGGATGACCGTCGTGACTGTCTCCGCTGCCGATAAAGCCCAGGCGATAGCCATGATCAAGCACATCGCGCACAAAGTTGCCTGGAAGGGGGTTGTAAATGCGGTCCGGCGAATCCATGGCCTCGCTGCTGCCGTGAACCGACACGATCTCCGTCACGGGTTCCAATATAGGATCCGGGGCGAAAGACCAATCGGTCGAAACCGGTCCGCCGGCCGAATGATGGGCGAAGGTTAACGCCGGCTTGCCCTGCAAAGCGCCCCACAGTAAATCGGGCGATTCAAAATCGGGTTCCACCGAACTCAACACCTCACCCTCGTCGGAAAAATAAAGGATGTGGCGATGTCCATACAACCAGCTCGTCCATTCGTAGGCAAGCAAGGTCACAAAGCGATCCGGCTCGTGAAAACTGCGGTTGGCTTTTTCAATACGCGCCCAGAGGTCCGGGGAGCTGTCCAGAAAACGCATGCCCCAGTGATCGTGATCCGTCAACGCGCTGACATCCAAGGCCGACACATCGCGGGCGTAGCGGTAATAGTCCTCTGGCGTGCCTGTGCCATCGGAAAGACCCGAGTGTCCATGTAAATCAGCCCAACACAGGCGAGGCAGACTCTCGCCCACCAGCAAGGGATTGCTCTCGCCCGCGACATGCTGGAAATCACCCTGTCCGCGCAAGCGAAGTTGGTAGGTCCCCTCCTGCGTGACTTTGACATTCAAGGAGAGGATTCCATTGTCACCCTCTTCGAGCTGCACGGCGGCGGGTAACTCCAAGCCCGCCGGAGGCCCCTCGAACTGAAGATCCATCTTCACATCCACACCGGCGTTACCCAGAACATCCAAGACGGCGATGGACAGGCGCACGACATCGCCGGGGGCGGCGGTGGAAGGCCAGGTCACCTGCAAACGACTTGGCGTCTGGGCTCGAATATCGACAGACGGCGAGTCTTTGAGGATTTTCCGCGTGCCATCGCCGTCGCCATCCACCGCGATCCACAAGCGCGCCTCGCCACCCGCATACTCATCGACGCGCGCACCCAAGGCACCCGCGCCATATTCGATACGCAGCTGCTCTCCGGGCAGCAAGCCGCGCCCTTCCATGGGGATGGCCAATAGCAGAGAATCAGCCAGATAGGGACCGAGTTCCAAGCCCTCCACCTCGCTACTCACAACGGTGTATCCTGGCATGGACGCGTCCACGGCCTGTGGCATATCCCAACCCCAAAACGGAGAAATCTGCAAAAAGACAGCACCCCCTTGGGCGATGCCCAAGGGGCCAGCCTCAAACCCGATGACAAAACGCGCCGAGCTCCCGGCAAAGAGCACAGGCCGTGTACCGTCCTCTGCCTGCGGAACTTCCAACCACGCGCGACCCGCACCATCGGCGGGGTGGCTTTCGCGCGCCATCTCCTCCTGCAACAGGGAATGGGTTTCAACCTTGGCATCCGACGAAAACGTGTCATGGGGATCCTTCACGCTTCGCCAATCCGCGACCGGGCGGGAAGAATCGTCGCCCTTCAGAAGAGGATCACCCGGAAGAAGATCATCCTCGCGCGCACAACCACTCGCCCCCATAAGCGATAGCATCAACACCAGTGCCAGCCAGTAACTTCGCTGGCACCAAGCACCAAAGCCCGCTTCCTCACGCTTCTTGGATGGATTCAAAAACATCACGATAGTATGACTCAGGGAACGAGCGACTTCAGCAGATTCTCTATGCTAGCCTGACGTTAATTCGAGGAGGGGAAGACCGTCGCCATGGGTCCCTTGAGCATCCAATCTGTCACAGCACAACCCAACCGAGGGCTCGGAGGGAATCCGGCGCTGCGTCCCAACTCATCGGCACTGTTTTTTACCGGTAGCGCGCTGGTCATCGGCGTACTGAGCGTGTTTTTCGCCGCTTGTGGCGGACCCGAAGAACAGCCCAAGAGTTCAGGCGAGCGCACCTCTTTCAGCGAAACCCGGCTGCCCAATATCCTCCTCATCACCTTGGACACGACACGCCAGGACCACTTGGGCCTGTACGGCTACCCCCTCCCCACGAGCCCCAACCTGGATCGACTGGCCCAAGATGCGCTGGTCTACACCCAGGCCTATTCCACATCGAGTTGGACCATGCCCGCCCATGCCTCTCTTTTCACGGGAAAGTTCCCCTCCAGTCATGGCGCACAATACGACCCGAACGGCCCACTCGTCTTATCGGATGGCATCTCGGGACCCGAGAGTTGGGATGCGCTTCGCACGAGAGGAATCGCCGTCAACGAAATTACGCTCGCCATGCTGCTCCAAGAAAAGGGGTACGACACGGGGGCCATTGTGGCGGGCCCCTGGCTCAAGAGAATTTTCGGGTTGGATAAGGGCTTTGCCCACTTCGACGATAACGACATCGACACCGTCAACGGTCGCACGGCCGAAAGCGTTACTGAAGCCGCCGTGTCGTGGATCAACCAGTTTGTCAATCAAACTGCCAATCAAGACAAGGAAACACCCTTTTTTCTATTCTTGAACTACTTCGATCCTCACGGGCCCTATGCACCACCACCTGAGTTCGTCCCTCTTTTTCTTTCCAAAGAGGATGTGAGCCAAGAAGCCGACCCCCGATCCAGCCATCAAATGGAAATCAATGCCTACTATGACGCTGAAATTCGTTACATGGATCATCACCTGGGACAACTCTTCCGTTTTTTAGAAGAGGCTCACTTGTACCAGGACACTTGGATTATCATCACCGCCGATCACGGCGAGCTACTGGGCGAGCGTGGACTCACGGGACATGGGGACTACCTCACCCAAGAAGAAATTCGGATTCCAATGATCGTGAAGTATCCAAAGGGCACGGGTGAAAAAGGAACAAGCCCGAAGAACATTCAACTAACGGATGTCCTGCCCATGATTGCACACGCCCTCGACCTCCCTTTGCCCACTGAGATCCAAGGACAAGCGCCGTGGGAGCTCACCCATCCCATTGTGGCCGAAGTCTACCCCCTGCCCCACAACAGTGGAGGCGATTCCCAGGTTCTCATTGAAGGTCGCTATAAATTCGTTTGGAGCAGCAAACAAGATCCTCAGCTTTACGACTTATCCGCGCAACAGCCAGAAGCCATAAACTTGATTGAGCAAGAAGGTTCCACCGCGCAGTCGTTGTGGGCCAAACTACGCGCCTATCAAGACTCTTGGTCCAAACCCGGCCCGGCAGCAGAGGGCGGCACCATCGACGCCGAGACCCTCGAAGCGCTAAAGAATCTGGGTTATGTCGAGCAATAAGACTTTCGTGACAAACTGGATCCACAATCGATCCCCGCGTTGGCTCGATCTGCTGGCCATTGTCCTGCTGTGTGCCTCCACTCTTTTCGTCTATTGGGATATTCAAACTCATCCCTTTGTGCTGTACGACGATGGGCCTTACGTCTACGACAACCCCGTGGTGCGCCAGGGTCTCAGCTGGCAGGGGCTGCGCTGGGCCATGACCGAAGGCGACATTGTCGGCAATTGGCATCCGGTCACCTGGTTGTCCCACATGCTGGACTGCGAACTCTTCGGCGTAAAAGATCCTGGGAGCCATCATCGCACCAGCCTCTTCTTTCACCTCGTCAATTCCCTTCTCGTCTTTCTTTTATTTCGACGACTGACCTCGACACGCTGGCCCGCCTTTTGGGTTGCCGCTGTTTTTGCGGTCCACCCCCTTCACGTAGAATCCGTCGCCTGGGTGGCGGAACGCAAAGATGTCCTCAGTCAATTCTTTTGGCTACTCAGCATCGGCAGCTATGCGGGCTATGCCAATGCCGCGGCGGTCCGGCGCCCGAAAGTAGCCTGGTACCTCCTCACCTTTTTCCTGGTTGCACTGGGCTTGATGAGCAAGCCCATGCTGGTCACAGCCCCCTTCCTCTTTCTCTTGCTCGACTATTGGCCGCTACGGCGAATTCCCGCGCCGACAGGCGAGGCCGGAAAAAAGGCGGATCGCTTCCGACTCCATCGAGATTTACTCATCGAAAAGATCCCACTCTTTCTACTGGTCGCTGCGTCTTCTATCGCCACGATTTTCGCGCAACAAGCCGGCAGCGCGGTCAGCGCTTATCCCTTGGGTCATCGACTGGCCACAGTCGTCACCGCCTATGTTCGCTATCTCGGAAACTTCCTTTGGCCAGTCGATCTCGCTGTGCTGTACCCGAACCTGGTCGGCATGTGGAGCGCCACTCAAATCATCGGGGCGACCCTATTACTCGCTTTTCTCACAACCCTGGTCCTCCGCAACCAACAGCAACGAGCCTTGTTCGTCGGTTGGTTTTGGTTCCTGGGTACCTTGGTTCCCGTCATCGGATTTTTTCCCGTAGGGCTCCAGTCCATGGCCGACCGCTACATGTACATGCCCATGCTCGGCCTGCTGGTTGTCTTGGTTTGGGGTGCGGAGGCCTTGTGTCGAAAAACCGGTCGAAGCCCTGTGGGCATTTCACTGGCGGCGGGCCTGGCTTGCATTGCGCTGGGCGGCATGTCCTCAAAGCAGGTGAACCATTGGGGCAGCAGCCTCACACTTTTCCAGCACGCCATCGATGTCACTGAAAATAATTACGTCATGCACAACAACCTGGGGAATGCCCTGGCCGAAGAAGATGTGGTCACAGCAGCCTATCACTTTCGCGAGGCGCTGCGCATCAACCCATCAGACCATCGCGCTCACAATAATTTAGGCATCACCCATAAGAATCAGGGGCACCTGGCAGAGGCCATGGCCAGTTATCGACAATCGCTCCACTACTCTCCGGGATACGCGCCGGCCCACAATAACTTGGGGAACGCCTATTTCATTCAAGAGAATTATCCAAAGGCGATTGAGAGCTACCGGGCGGGAATCAAGAACGATCCTGAGGATCCGGAGCTTCACTACAACCTGGGCGTTGCCCTGGCAAGGGAAGGTGCCTTCACAGAGGCCGCGCAAAATTTTCGTGGCGCCATCGAGCTTCGCGCCGACCACGCCAGAACTTATTATCAATTAGGACTCGCCCTGACCGCCCTGAACCGCTTGCCCGAGGCACTCGAAGCCTTCCAGGAAGGATTGAAATACGACTCGCGCTCTCCACGGTTGCTCAACCATTGCGGCGACACACTGCTCGCCCTCGGGCAACCTGGCGAAGCCATCCCCTACCAGCGGCTGGCCGTGAGCATTGAGCCCGACAACGCCGAGGCCCAAAATGCCCTGGGCATTTCACTTGCGATGACGGGGAAACTAGAAGAGGCGATTCCCTACTTTCGAGAAGCCGTGCGCTTGGACCCGAGCTTCAAGAGCGCGCGAGAGAATCTCTCGCGCGCTCTAACAACTCAGCCAGCTGAATAGCCCAGGCCGAAAAGCCTTCGAAATCAAGAGAAGGCTTTCACCATCAAGTCTGCTACCGACTTGCTGAAGGCCGCCGGATCCGCCAAATCCCCACCAGCGGCGAGCACGGCCTGTCCGTAAATCAGCTGTGCTCCCTGTGAGAGACGTTCGTCCTCTTTGTTCTCTTGGAAGATTTCTTGCAATTTGACCAACACGGGATGTTCGGCATTCACTTCCATGGTCGATTTTGATTTAGGCACTTCCTGCCCCGCCTGACGCATGGCAGCCGCCAATTGGGGAGGAACATCGCCGTGAGAACTCACCAGGCAAGCCGGGGAGTCGGTGAGGCGAGTAGAGAGCTTCACCTCTTTGACATCCTCCTCCAAGTGAGATTGCAGGCAGCCCAGCAGATCCTTGAAACCTTTTTCTTGCTCGACGCGCTTGGCTTCCTCTGCTTCTCGTTCCGCCTCGGTTCCGATTTCCAGGTTTTCGCCAATAACAGACTCGAACTTCTTGCCCTTGAATGTCGGGCGCACGCGTTCAACCCACACCTCATCCACACGGTCCGTCAGGTAAATCACCTCGATGCCTTTTTGCTTGAAGATCTCAAGGTGAGGAGACCCGGCGGCCGCTTCGCGACTGGAAGCTGTGATGTAATAAATCGTGTCCTGCTCCTCGTCCATTCGCTCGACCACGTCCTGCAGGGTCGACAGGCTCCCCTCGGAACTTGTGGACTCGCATAAGAGCAAGTCGAGGATGCGTTCGTGCTTCTCGCTGGGGTCCAGGAAACCTTCCTTGAGCACGGCACCGAATTCATTCCAGAACTCAAGGTACTTCTCCTGATCCTGGTTCTGCAGGATCTTCAAGTTGTCCAGCACCTTCTTGACGATGAACTTGCGGATGGCCTTCACCTGGCGGTCCTGCTGCAGCATCTCTCGCGAAACATTGAGCGAAAGGTCTTCGGCATCGACAACACCACTCACGAAACGCAGGTAATCGGGAATGAGATCCTTGCAATCGTCCATGATAAACACGCGTCGCACGTACAAGTGAATCCCACGCTTGGCTTCGCGGAAGTGAAGATCAAAGGGTGCCTTGGCGGGCAAGTAGAGCAAGACACTGGCTTCGAAGGTTCCTTCCAGCTTCGTCACAATGCGCGAGAATGGATCCGACCAATCGTGTGAGATGTGCTTGTAAAACTCTTTGTACTCTTCTTCATCGACTTCCGATTCGGGTCGCGCCCAAATGGCTTTCATGGAATTGAGTGTCTCAACTTCCGTCGTCGTGACGGGGTCAGCACCCTCAATCGGCTTGCCCTCTTCGTCCAAGGCCGGCTGAGTGCGCTCGACCTCCATTCGAATGGGGTAGGTCACGAAGTCCGAGTACTTCTTGATAATGCTGCGCTGGGTCCACTCTTGCAGGTAATCGGAGAGGCCATCTTCTTCATCCGCCTCTTTCAAATGCAAGGTGATGGAGGTGCCGCAGGTGTCGCGCTCGGCCGACTCAATGCTGTAGGTGCCCGCACCCTCGGAGATCCAACGCGTGGCGTGCTCTTCCCCCGCCTTGCGCGTCAGCAGCTCGACGCGGTCGGATACCATGAAGCTGGCGTAGAAACCCACACCAAACTGACCGATCAATTCCATGGAGGCCTCGGCATCCTTGGCCTCTTTCAGCTTTGAAGCGAATTCCTTGGTCCCCGAGCGCGCGATGGTGCCGATATTTTCCACCACTTCGGCGTGGGTCATTCCGATCCCATTATCGCGCACGGTCAAGGTGCGTTTTTCAGGATCGCTCTCGACGAAAATGACGGACTCGCCTTCGGGAAGAAGCGTGCTGTCGGTCAAGGCCTCGAAGTGGATCTTGTCCAAGGCGTCCGAAGCGTTGGAAATCAACTCACGCAGGAAGACATCTTTGTTGGTGTAAAGGGAGTGGATCATCAAATCGAGGAGCTGTTTCACCTCGGTTTGGAATTCATGAGTTTCAGCGGTCATATTCATTGGCCCTTAATTGCATGGTTACAGGTATCAGAAAGCGGCACGAGGGCGAGCGTGGGCACCAACGAGGCTTTGTCGAGTCCCCACTCCAATAATTTTTCGATTTCCAGCCGGATTCCACAAATTCTCGATCCGTCCTGGAGGTCAGATTCACTGGATTTTGGAGTGTGAGCCGTCGCAAAAAGGCGCTTTTCCAGTTTGTTTGCAGCCACACCAGGCCACTTTTCGAGCCTCGGTCACGTTCTCGATGATCGGAGCAAACCCGGTTCCCTTATGGGAACCATCGCAGTAGGGTTGCTTCGCACTTAATCCGCAGGAGCACCACGCGTACTTTCCGGGCTCCACCTCCATGACAAATGGACTTTTTTGGGCGATTTTCGGGTTGGACATGTCCTGCTCCTCAAAGGGTCTAGGTGAAGTTGAACAGGGCACGGTAGCGAAACCAAGTCGATCAGGCCCGGGTCACCAGACATATAAGTCCATGATATAGCTAGTGAAATAGGTAAGGACCCCGTGATTCGAGTCAAGCGAAAGAGCAAGCGCCAGAGCAAACGCATCCCTCGCAACTTCTCCATGCTCGGAGAAGACGAGCTGCCCCAAATGCGCGCCGCGGGCCAATTGGCCGCCTCCTTGCTTGATATGGTGGGACCGCGCATCCAGCCGGGCGTCACCACCGATGACATCGACAACTGGGTGCAGGAGATGACTGATGATCTGGGGGCCATTAGCGCCCCCTTCGGTTACCACGGTTTCCCGGCCCATTGTTGTACTTCGGTCAATGACGTGGTCTGCCACGGTATTCCCGACCCCAAACGGGTGCTCAAGGACGGTGACATCATCAATGTGGATGTAACGCCGATTCTAGATGGCTACTACGGGGATTGTTCCAGGACCTTCCTGGTAGGAGAGCCGACGGAACTTGCGCAAAAACTCGTCGAAACCACCTATGAATCCATGTGGCGTGGCATCGCTGCGGTCAAACCCAATGGGTACGTCGGCGACATCGGGCACGCGATTCAACAATTTGCCGAATCCAAGGGTTATTCTGTGGTCCGCCAGTTCACCGGGCATGGAATCGCCACCGACTTCCATACAGAACCTCAAATTCTGCACTACGGGGAGCCCGGAAAAGGCGATATGCTTCCCATTGGCACCAGCTTCACCATTGAGCCCATGATCAACTTGGGCGATTGGCGCTGCCAGGTTTTGGACGACGATTGGACTGCCGTCACCGTGGATGGAAAGCTATCTGCACAATTCGAGCACACCATGGTCGTCACAGCGACAGGTGTCGAAATTTTCACGTTGGGTGCGCAGGAGAAGAACCCTCTGCTTAAAAACGTGTAAAGCCTTGAGAATGAAGGCGATTTATATAAACATGCCACTAACATCCCTTGAGTCGGCGATCCATGGGGCCGAAACAACAAACTTAGAGAACAACCCTCTAGATCAGCGAGGAGCATCACTTGCGTAAGACTACCCTTTGGAGCGTTCTGCTCATCTTCAGCTTTGCCTGCAGCCAAGGCGCCACAGCCGAGAGCCGCCTGCAATGCGAAGCGCTTCCTCCGCTGATGAGCCGCTATCTCCAAAACCACATCAGCTTTCATCACTTGAATGGCGAGCTGCAAGATCGAACCATCGAAAACTACCTGCGACGGATCGATTCTTCCAAAATGTTGCTGCTTGAAAACGAGGCCAATGAACTGCGAATCGTTTTGCGTTCCATTTTTGCAGAAATGCGTTTTGGCAACTGCAGTGCTTTGAGTTCCATCCAAGGTGACATAATCAAGCGCAACAAAGAAGTTGAAAAAATTGTCAAAAAAGTGATCAGCTCCAAGAATTTCAAAGTGGACCCGCAGACCAAGCTCATCATTGACCCTGAAAAGCGGGGCTTCCCCAAGACGAAGGAAGAGCAACGCGAACTGCTGGAGAAGCTCGCTCACTTTCAAATTTCCAACTATGAAAGTGCCGGCACCGAACTTGATGAAGCCAAAGAGAAGTTGATCCACCGCTACGAACTTATTACGAAGCGCGCCGAAGAAAAAATGCCCGAAGATTTGTACGCCGCCTTCTTGGACTCTTTTGCATTGGCACTCGATCCTCACTCCAGCTTCTTCTCGCGTGATGACCTGGAGGATTTCCGCATCAGCATGGGGTTGTCCCTGGAAGGAATCGGCGTCGCACTGACTTCCCGTGACGGTTATTCCGTTGTGGAAAAAGTGATTCCGGGCGGAGCCACAGATCGCACCAAAGCCCTCAAGCCCCAGGATAAAATCATCGCCGTGGCGCAGGATGGTGAAGAGCCTGTCAACATCATCGACATGTCCTTGCGCGATGTCGTGCGCTTGATTCGCGGGGACAAGGGAAGCAAAGTTCACCTCACCGTGTTGCGCCAGGCTGAAAGCACCGAGCGTTTTAGCGTCACCATCGTCCGGGATAAAATTGATTTACAAGAGCAGGCCGCCAGTTTGCGCTTTGAGAAACGAGAAATCGATGGCAAGCAATACAAGCTTGCCGTTCTCGACCTGCCCTCCTTCTATGGGGATGGGGACACGCGCAACCGCAACAGCGCGAAAGATGTCGAGAAGTTACTCCAGCAAATTGATCGGGAAGGTGCAGATGGCCTCTTGCTCGACCTGTCCCGCAATGGCGGTGGTCTGCTAGAAGAAGCTATCGACATCACCGGGTTCTTCATTCGCACCGGTGGCGTGGTCGCCGTGCGCAACGCGGGGCAACCGCCACTGATCCGCAGTGATGATGACCGGCGCATTCTGTTCAAAGGCCCCATGGTCGTGCTCATTTCACGCATCAGTGCCTCGGCCTCAGAAATTCTGGCGGGAGCGGTGAAAGATTACAAGCGCGCCGTCATCGTGGGAGACGATCACACCTTCGGCAAAGGGAGTGTGCAAAACGTAGACACGCTGGCGCAGGAATCGGGTGCCCTGAAATTCACCATGGCCATGTTCTTCCGACCCGGCGGTGAATCCACACAGCACACCGGGGTAAATAGCCACATTCCCATTCCCTCACCCTTCAATCTCGACGAGATCGGCGAGAAATCACATCACTACTCTCTTCCCCCCGCCTACATCGACCCTTTCCTCGCAGATTCTGCCAATGCACCCATGGCGAGCAATCGTTGGCAACCCGTCTCAAACGCGACGATTGACAAACTCGTGGTGCTTTCCGAAGAACGCGTCAATAGCAACGAGGATTTTTCCAAGATCCGCGAGAGTCTGGCAAAACGCGCCAAAACGGGTGACGAGGTTCTGCTGGCAGACCTGATTGAAGACCGCGAAGAGGAAAACCACACCGAGAGTGAAAAAGAAGCCGAGAAGGAATTGGAGAAGGAATCCAAGATCGGGAAATTAAGCACTGACATCGATGAACCCGAAGAAGAATTAAGCTTGCAAGCCGAAGAAGCCCTCAACGTTCTGGCAGACCTGGTCAAAGCTCAACGAAAGAATCTTCAATCATCTTTGTGATATCGATTGGCGCTAACGAACCTTCACCTTGTCCTGCTTTGACTTGTCGCTGGCCGTGGCTTTCTTCGCTGATTCTTTACTGGTAAACGAAAAGATCAGATGGGGCGTTTCTGCTTCGTCGGCTAACTCGACTTCCACGAAACCGCCTTTGGTCAACTTCCCGAAAAGCAACTCATCGGCCAGGGCGTCCTTGATCTTAGACTGAATCACGCGTGCCATGGGGCGCGCTCCGAAATCGGGGTCATATCCTTTTTCAGCCAACCAACTGCGCGCTGCGTCAGACAAGTGGATACGCACATCTCTTTCGTTCAGCTCTTTTTCAACCTCAAGTATAAACTTGTCAACAACGAGTTCCATCACATCGGTACCCAAGGAGACGAAGGACACCACCTCGTCCAAGCGATTGCGAAACTCGGGGCTAAACAGGCGTTCGACTTCTTTGGAACCGTCGCTGCGACTGCCTGAGCCAAATCCAATGGCTTTTTCCGTCATTTCACGCGCGCCCACATTGGAAGTCATGATCAGCGTGATGTGAGAAAAATTGGCTTCGCGGCCGTGATGATCCGTCAACGTAGCGCGGTCCATCACTTGAAGAAGAATATTGAACACATCGGGATGTGCTTTTTCGATCTCGTCCAATAATAAAATGGCGTAGGGGTGCTCACGCACACGTTCGACCAACAGACCCCCTTGATCGAAACCGACATACCCCGGTGGTGCACCAATCAGACGCGCCACGGCGTGCTTTTCCATGTACTCGCTCATGTCAAAGCGCAAAAACTCCACGCCCAGGCAGCCGGCCAGTTGCCGCGCCAACTCGGTCTTCCCCACACCCGTAGGCCCGGTAAACAAGAAGCATCCCATGGGTCGTTCTTTGCCACCCAGTCCAGCACGTGCGCGTTTCACCGCGCGCACCACGGTTCCCACAGCCTCTTCCTGGCCAAAAACAACTTGCTTCAATTCGCTGCCCAGGCTCTCCAGACTCTTGCGTTCCGTGGTCGATGCGCGCTCGATGGGAATTTTTGCAATACGCGCAATCACGGCCTCTATATCGCGCACACCCACTCTGCCGCGTGCAGAATTTTTCTTTTTCGTAGGGCGCAGGCGCACCGCCGCACCAGCTTCATCCATGACATCAATGGCTTTGTCCGGCAAAAAACGATCGTGCAAATGGCGTTCGGATAATTCCGCCGCCGCTTTCAAGGCGGCGGCTGTGTAACGAAGGCCGTGATGTTCTTCGTAACGCGAAGCGAGGCCTTTCAAAATGCGCACCGTCTCTTCGATGCTGGGTTCGTGAATTTCCACACGTTGGAAGCGCCGCGCCAATGCGCGATCCTTCTCAAAATTCCGAAACTCCGAATACGTCGTGGCGCCCATGCAACGCAATTCACCCGAAGCCAGTAAGGGCTTCAACATATTCGATGCGTCCATGGTCCCACCTTGCACCGCACCCGCACCCAAAATGGTGTGGATCTCGTCGATGAACAAAATCGGGTTCTTCTCTTTGAGCAAAGCGTGGATCAGTGCTTTAAAACGCGCTTCGAAATCACCTCGGTACTTGGTTCCGGCCAATAAGGAACCCATGTCCAGCGCGTAAATTTGAGCATCCGCCAACACCTCAGGCACCATGCCCGACTGGATGCGCAAGGCGAGCCCTTCGGCAATGGCCGTCTTGCCCACGCCGGGGTCACCAATGAAAATGGGGTTGTTCTTGCGACGCCGAGCCAGAATGTGAACCGTCCGTTCAATCTCATCCCCTCGACCCACCAAGGGGTCCAATCGTCCCTCAGCGGCTGCCACCGTTAAGTTATTGGTAAAAGCGACGAGTGGATCTTCCGTTGGCTCGCCCTCAGCCAGCCCTTCACCATCCCCTGACACCGACTCTCGTGAGGGCTCCTGACCCATTAGCTTCGAACTGCCGTGGGAGATATAGGAAAGCATGTCCAGGCGAGTGACTTCCTGTGCACGCAATAAACTCACGGCATAGGAATCGGGCTCTTGGAAAATGGCGGCCAAGGCGTCGCTGGTATCGACCATTTCTTTTTCTGCGGCTTCAACGTGGTGAATGGCGGCATGAATGACGCGCACAAAGGCCATGGTCTGTCGCGGTTCCATTTCGTCGATGCCCGACTCTTCGCTGAGATCCTCGCTAAAGAAGCGTTGTAAATCTTGTTTGAGCTGTTCCACATCGGCGCCGCAATGACGCAACACTTCCGACGCGCGCTCATCGTGGAGCAAGGCAAAAAACAAGTGCTCGACCGTTACGTAAGCGTGACGTCGAGTCTCGGCTTCGCGCACGGCAGCACGCAAGGTCAATTGAAGTTCCTGTGTCATTCCACTCATTCGTCTTCCAACCCCGCTCGTAGAGGAAATCCTCTTTTCTCTGCCAATTGATGCACGCGAGCCACCTTTGTTTCGGCCACCTCTAAGATGTAAACCCCAGCGACGCCTTGTCCAGCACGATGCACGGCCAACATGATCGCGGTGGCCTCTGAAGGGCTCTTGCCAAAGATACGCTCCAAGACATGGGTCACAAATTCCATGCTCGTATAGTCATCATTGTACAACAATACCTTGTACCGCTTGGGACGGGCGACACGAGTGCGCGTTTGCGTCGCAACACCGCTTTCGTCCTGGATATCACCCAATCGGGAATCAGAGGCCCCCATGGTCCACCATCCTTCTACCTACAGCTTCGGCTCCTGACCCCATGATAGCGTCACCCGGGAATTCCGGTGGCAGCTCCAGGCAAAAACATCCCGAGGTGCAGCGGAAGCGGGCTTAGAGACGCATTTTTAGTCGAGCCAAGTGAAAGTCGGTTGGGTTACAGTCTGTTCAGCACCCAACACGGGATCACCTCGAATAAGGAAAGCCACGTGAACGTCTCACTCGTACTGACTGTCATCGGCCCCGACCGACCGGGCCTCGTCGAATCTGTTTCCCAAGCCATCGCGCAACAAGAGGGGAATTGGCTGGAAAGTCGAATGGCGCGAATGGCGGGTCAATTTGCCGGAATTTTGCGAGTCAATATCGATGAAGGGAAAGCCGACGCCCTGCGCAATGACTTAATGGCGCTGGAGACCAAGGGGATCCTCATCAACGTAGAAACCAGCACGGCGGAGGGCTACGAATCCGAGCTGCGCCCGCTTACCCTGGCTTTGATCGGCAATGATCGCCCTGGGATTATCCACGAGATCTCTCAAATTTTGGCGCAACGCGGCGTAAACGTAGACGAACTCACCACGGAACAAAGCGTAGCGCCCATGAGTGGCGAATCGCTTTTTCGTGCCAACGCCGAACTGCGCGCCCCCCTCGATTTAAAAGTGGAGGACTTGCGCGAAGAACTCGAAGAGATCGCACAAGACCTCATGGTGGACATTCGACTCGACCTAGGTACGTAAAATCAGGTACGTAAAATGCAGGAACGTAAAATCAGGTGCGTAAGATTTAGCTGCGCAACCTCATCGATGGGAAACCCGCGTGGAACACGCAGTCTCTAAAGATCTCATCATCGGTGCCATCTCGGACACGCACGGGTTATTGCGCGACGAAGCGCGAGATGCCCTGGCCGACTGCTCTCTCATTTTGCACGCGGGTGACATCGGCAGCGCTGAGGTATTCCAAGAGTTGGAAGACATCGCACCGCTGGTGGCCGTGCGCGGAAATACCGATATGTCGAGCTGGTCACTGCGTTTGTCGCACAACGAACTCGTCGAATTTCACGGGTTTTCGTTTTACGTCCTACACGACCTCATGGAACTCGACCTCGACCCGCAAGCCGCACAAATCAACGCAGTCATTAGCGGCCACACCCACCGCCCTTTGATCGAAGAGCGCCGAGGGGTTCTCTTTCTCAACCCCGGCAGCGCTGGGCCGCGACGCGGCTCCCTCCCCATTTCACTGGCGCGTATAAAAGTTCAGGATGGACAACTCCAACCTGAAATCTTTGAGTTGGTATCGTGAAAACAGTACCGGTCCTATGCCTCTTGCTCCTGATCAGCAGCCTCCACGGACAGGTTCAGGCCGGTGAGGTCGACGTCGTGAAGGTGCAGCTCAAGCAGCAAAGCCCGGGGACCTACAGCGCGGCCGTCACACTAAAACACAATGACCAGGGCTGGAAACATTACGCTGATCGCTGGGAGATTTTGGATCTACAAGGCAATCTCTTGGCCACACGCGTGTTGGCTCACCCCCACCGCGAGCAGCCCTTCACCCGTCAGCTCACCGACATTTCCATACCCGACGGCGTGAACCAGGTACGCGTGCGCGGGCACGACCTCCTTCACGAATACGGAGGGGTCGATAAAATTGTCGCGGTGCCGCGGCCCTCGCTCTCTCCCTAGACCAAGCGCTTTAGACCGAGCCCTTGAACTCCGCGAGTTGCGCGGCGAACCCTTCGCGAAAAGTCGGATATCGCAAGCGGTATCCCGCTTTGAGCAAACGTTCACTCGAACAGCGTTTATTGCCCGATCGGCTCGACGGGGTTGCAGCCGCCTGAGGTTCGGGTGCACCCAGCTGCTCAGCCAACCAAAACAATAACTCCCGTTCAGACACTGGCTCTTGATCCACACCGATGTACAGCTCTTCAGGATCGGGCATCCCCATCAAGTGACGCAGCGCGCCGGCGCAATCGATGCGATGCATGCGATTGGTATAGTGGACTTCGTCATCCCGATAATTCGCCACTCCTTGCCGAACGCGGTTGATCAGCCCGGCACGACCCTGCCCGTAGATCGCCCCTAGACGCAGCACCGTGCATGGGATTTGTGAGGCGCGAAAAAGTTCTTCGCCCTCCAGAAGTAGCTGGCCCGCAAAACTCTGTGGCAGCGCGGGGGAAGATTCATCCACCTGCTCGCCCTGTTCCTGGGCATACACACTGGTGCTTGAGGTGAAAAAGATGCGCCGCGGAGCTACGCGTCGACGCTCAAACAAAGTCAGGAGATTGCGCACGCCCTCGACGTAAACTTGACGATAGCTGGCCTCGTCTCGGCGCCCTGCAGCAGCCGTATAGAAAATGAAATCAATATTGGCTGGCAGGCCTTTCAGGCTTCCCGGATCCGCCAGGTCTGCCTCAATGGGGCGGATCCCCAAGCCCACACTTTCAGGGTTCCGGCTCAGCCCCCATACCTCATGGTCCTCATGTGCCAGGGAGGTCCCCAATAAACTCCCCACATCCCCACAACCGGCGATGAGTACCCTGGTCATTCCATTCTACCCCTCGTACGAATCATCTGAATCAAGCGCCGCCGACTCGATCGCGGCTAAAGTTGCCCAGCATTGTGACGAACTCTATCGATAGAAACCAATCCGTGGCCTAGATTCAGGACCGTAGATCCACCTGACAAGAGGGGTTCTACAAAGATTGCAACCCCAGGTTTAACACAAGGAATCGACTTGACTTTGAAACTACTCTCTCAGCCCGCTCAGGAGCCTCCTGCCTGCTATTTCAAGGACGGCATGCCCTTTTTCGACCAAAAATGTTACACCTCTAAGTAATGCTTGAGATCATCCTCACGGTTGTCATCATGCTCATCGTTTCAGCGCTGAGCTCCGGCGTCGAAGCGGCAATTTTTGCCGTTCCCTACAGCCGTGTTCGTGGAGCCATCGACGAAAAGCGCTTCGGTGCCAGTGCCCTGTTGTCCATCAAGGACGATATGCGCAAGCCCATCATGACCATCGTCATTTTCAACAACATCGCCAATGTCACAGGGTCCATTACGGCGGGTACCTTGGCGGCGCTTAGATTCGGTGAAGTCTGGGTCGTAGGTTTTTCGGGATGCCTCACCTTCCTTGTGATTATCTTTGCTGAAATCCTGCCCAAAACGGTGGGCGAACGAAACGCCCTTACCGTTTCCCTGATCACGGCTCGCCCGCTCTTGCTGATCTCCAGGGCACTCACACCCATTATTTGGTTTATCGAAAAAATTGTGACTCCTTTCATTGGCAACCCTCGTCAGGGCATCACCTCCGAAGAAGAGATCACCATTCTCACCCAACTCGGGCACGAAGCGGGCATCATCGAAGAAGACGAAAGCGAATTGATTCAGCGCGTCTTCAAGCTCAACGACATCACCGCCTGGGACATGATGACACCACGCTCTCAAATCGATGCCTTTGACGGCAGTCTCACCCTGGGAGATGTGCGATCCCAAATCATGAAGCTTACGCACTCGCGCATCCCCGTGTACGAAGAGACCCTCGACAAGATCATCGGATTGGTCAGCGTGCGTGAACTGCTGCAGGCGGTAGCGGTCGGACGCGAAAAAGCCAGTCTCTCCTCCCTGGTCCAAAAAGCTTATTTCGTTC
Source organism: Pseudomonadota bacterium (assembly GCA_003353845.1). Taxonomy (GTDB): domain Bacteria; phylum Myxococcota_A; class UBA9160; order UBA9160; family JADFDR01; genus GLO-12. Next base: position 26,531 of record PIVT01000028.1, read on the forward strand.
CAGAAACGACCCCGGCCGACGACCTACTCGTCCACTTCCAGCAGACGCATGTCCACCTGGCCGTCGTCGTCGACAGCCTGGGGAACGTACTGGGTGTCGTCAGCCTGGAAGATGTCATTGAAGAATTGGTCGGCGAAATCATTGACGAAACCGACGTCGAGCCGGAAAAAATCAAGCGCATCTCCCGCTTCGAAATCCTTGTCGACGCCGATACCGACATTCATCGCATCAACAAGTTTTTCAATACCGAAATCCCCGGCGAGGGGAGAATCGGTGAAATGCTGTGCGAGGCCTTTGGCTCTATTCCCCAGGTGGGAGAATCCATTGAACTCCATGACCTGCGTTTCCATGTGGCTCAGGGCAACTCACAGCTCATGCAGACGATCCGCATCGTCAAGCCCACCGGCCCCTCCAAACCGCAACCGGACGAATCCGACATCGAATAGAAGAATGCGGGTTCGGTCCCATTTTTTGGACTTTTCGGCTAAATGCCACAATTCAAAGGCTGGCTCGGTCTAGCCCCGCCGAACAATTACGCTTAGGCAACCTAAATCACAGAAAAATTCGCAAAAGTCTGGTAGGCATCGAGAGTGCAAATGGTTGCAAATGGAGAGACTTGTGAAAGCTTCCGCCAAACGTACTGCCTTGATCGCTTTTCTCGGGCTTGCCTTATCGGGTTGTGCCAATCAAATACGCCTGGAAGAAGCAGACCACGAGATTCCTCGCAATGAACTGATCAAACAAAGTTTTTCCATCGATGGCGCCGGCGACCTCATCGAATCACCCCAAGTCAATCTCCATTTCTCCACCGTGGCCGTCTACAACAGGAAAATCGAGTTTGTCACCATCCGCACGGAAGAGTTCACGCCCTATTCGGGTTGGCGTGAATTTTACGAAGTGCCAGCGGGTCTGATTACTGCGGGTCCGGCCATTGTGTTCAAGGTGCTCGACGTCCTCACCTTGGATTTCATTCCCAATAATGCGTCCAATGGTTTTGCCACATGGTCCTTTGCGGCACTCAACCCCTTCCTTAACGCCCAGTCGGAAAAACGCTCCACCACCTTGATGACAGAAGACATCACAGGAGAAACGGAAGTCACTGTGGAAACCCTGCGCGAGCCCCTGGCCAATCTACCCGTGCATGTACGCATCAATGCCACGCCCGCAGAAGAACTCAAAACCAACGACGAGGCCGATCTTTCTTTCCACCTGTTGGATATTCTCCCCGGCCGCATTGAAGAAACACCGCGCAAGCTCATTGTCAGCGGCCCGCCGGGAAGTACCGCGGCTGGAATGCGTGAGGAAATCTTCATCGGCCGCGAACTGGGTCAAGATCTCGTCACTGCCAGCAACTATCTGGTCCGCTATGACGCCACACGCTACTCCCTGGAATTCCTCGCCACTTCCATTTACACCCTCGACCAACTGGGGTTCAAAGCCTATTCCCTCCGACTTGAGGATCGAGTGATCGCCCAGCGGGGATACGATGAAGAGGCCATTGCCAAACTCAAACTCCAACTTGAGATGCTTTATGCCGGGAAGGTTCCGCTCGAGGAATGAAAGCATCGGCGCAACCGAAAATCTGCGTTAATCTAACTCTTTCCTCGCATTCCTGACGAAGCGCAAACGGACCCAGGCACCTTGAAATCAGTAGAAGAATTCTTCACAACGGTGCGCGAAGCCTGCGACCGGAGTGTTTGGTCGCGCGGCGTGGAACTCGTACGCGCCAACGCTGTGGACGGCGACAGCTGTGAGGGCGGGGAAGCCACACTGCGCGTTTCGACGCGCGGCGGAATGATTTGCCCCCTGGTCACGCTTTATCTCAAGGACTTGGATTGGGACTGCGATTGTCCCAGCAGTAGCGATCCCTGCGAACATGTCGCTGCCAGCACCATCGCCCTGCGCCGCGCGCGCAAAGAAGGCCACGAGTTACCCCGGGCCTCAAGCGGCGCCATCGGTGCCGGACGCCTTCAATACACGCTCAAGCGAGCCCGCAACGGTGGATTGTCTCTCGAACGCGCCATTCTCCGAGACAAAGAGCGCTTCGTTTTGAAATCGACACTTGCCGCCATCTCTTCCGGACGCGTCGATGGACCAAAGTTTTTAGCCACTCCGGAAGACTTGGCCATTGAACGCGCCCTGGGCCCACACCTCGCGGGTGCATTGCCACCGGGCGTGCTGAAGGCCTTATTACCTCTTTTACAGCCTTGCCCCGATGTTTTGCTCGAAGATCAACCCATCACCATTTCAAACGATCCCGTCGGCCCTCACGGTGTCGTGGAAGATCAGGCCGAAGGGTTTCGACTCTTCATCCAAGACGACCCTTCCATTCAAGAACACTTCGGCGCGAACATCGTGCGCTGTGGAGATGTTCTGGCTTTCCTCAACAAAGGTCGACTCTCGGGCCGCGAACTCTCGGAGTTGCCCCGAGGCCGTTATTTTTCGGCTGACCAAGCCCCCGAATTGGTAACGGAGATTCTGCCGGATCTCTCCCAGCGCATCCCCGTCGAAACGCGCACGACACGCCTGCCAAAAACAGGCAGCGAACCGCCTCGCATCCAAGTCCAGGTGGAGCGCGATGCTGGAAACTTGAGCGTGCTGCCCCTGCTGGTGTATGGCGATCCACCTGTGGCGCGCATCGATGCTGGCCGCCTCGTCCCGCTGGGCAAGGGTGCGATTCCTTTGCGCAATACCGGTGCCGAAGAACGTCTGCGCAATCAGCTGCGAAACTCTTTGGGCCTGGTGCCGGGTCGCCGCACGATTCTTCCTCCCGAAGAAGCCATTGATTTCTCGCAGCGATTGGAAAAATTTCGCATGGGTGATGTATCGGGCGACGCCCATGAGGACTTTTTCCTGGCACCTGCACTGATCCCGGAAGTGCTTTGGGAAGATGGGGATTTGGTGGTCCACTTTTCCAGCGCCGGGTCCAGCCCCGGATCCAGCCCGGGCCAAACCAAGGGGGCTTCTTCGGATTCGTCAGATTCGGCCTTCGATATCCAGGCCCGGGCCGTCTTGGACGCCTGGCGCAGCGGAGAATCCCTGGTGCGTTTAACCACGGGAGGCTTCGCGCCCCTGCCCACGGATTGGCTGGAGCGCTATGGCCCCAGCATTAGCGACCTGTTAGCCACAAAAAAGGCAGCTGGAGGCAAACTCCCGCCCTGCGCCCTGGCCGATGCCGCCAGCCTCTGTGAAGAGTTCGATCTGCCCCAACCCCAAGGTGCCGAGAAACTCGTAGCCCTGGCAAAGAACTTCGACGGGATCCCCGAGGCCAGCTTGCCCGATGACCTGCAAGCCGAGTTGCGCCACTACCAACAGGACGGGATCAATTGGCTCTGCTTCCTGCGTGACGCGGGATTGGGCGCCCTGTTAGCGGATGACATGGGCTTGGGTAAAACCCTCCAAGCCCTGTGCTCACTGCAGGGTCATTCCCTGGTGATCGCGCCCACCAGCGTCTTGCACAACTGGGCTGACGAAATTCAACGTTTCCGCCCGACGCAACAAGTTTGCCTCTACCACGGGCCCGGGCGCAAACTCGATCCCGAAGCACAGATCACGCTCACAACCTATTCCATCCTGCGCTTGGACATCGACTCATTGAAAAAACGCGATTGGGATGTCGTCGTGCTCGACGAGGCACAGGCGATTAAAAATCCGGACAGCCAAGCCGCGCGTGCGGCCCGACAACTCAACGCCAACTTCCGATTGGCCTTGACCGGTACGCCTGTCGAAAACCGACTTGAAGAGCTGTGGAGCCAATTGCATTTCGTCAATCCAGGGCTGTTGGGAGGCCGGCGTGACTTCGATCAGCGCTACGCCAAACCGATCATGGAGGGCGATCAAGAAACTGTTGAGCGATTGCGCCAACGTATCCGCCCCTTCCTGTTGCGCCGACTCAAACGCGATGTGGCCCCCGAGCTGCCGCCACGCTCAAGCATGGTGCTGTACTGTGATCTGCGCGAAGATGAGCGCCGACTCTACGACGCCTTGCAGGCCGCGACCCGCAAAGACGTCATCGCTCAACTGCAACAAGGTGGCAATGTGCTGGAGGCCCTGGAGGCCCTGTTACGCCTGCGCCAGGCCTGCTGTCACGGTGGGTTGGTTCCGGGCCAAACCACGCAGGAGCCCTCCTCCAAGACCCAGCTGCTGCTAGAACGACTGGACCAAGTGGTTGCCGACGGACACAAGGCCTTGGTGTTTTCCCAGTGGACGAGTTTTCTGAACCTGGTTGAAGGCCCACTGCAAAAAGCTGGTATTCCCTACAACCGCTTGGATGGTTCCACTCGCGATCGAGGCAGCGTCGTGGCTAATTTCCAAGATCCGGATGGCCCGCCCGTCCTGCTCATCTCTCTAAAAGCCGGTGGGACCGGGCTCAACCTCACAGCCGCTGATCATATCTTCCTCCTGGACCCCTGGTGGAACCCGGCTGTGGAAGACCAGGCCGCAGATCGCGCACACCGTATCGGCCAGGACAAACCCGTCATGGTCTACCGCCTGGTGGCGGAGAAAACCGTCGAAGAGCGCATTCTGGTCCTGCAAGAGAAGAAACGAGCCATCAGTGAGGCTGCTTTAGGGGCGGGCGGCACTGACGCCGGCTCCCTGGGACGAGAGGATCTACTCGCCCTGCTGGAGTAGCTACAACTCTCGTTTTACGAGCTGCCACGGCGTCTTGAAGGATGGGGAACTTAATCTATACCCAAAGGTACAGAATTGGGATATGTTCCCCGCTCGCGCGCTGAAAGGTGCTGAAGAGCCCCTTACCAGCGGGGTCCAGCCCACGCGCAGCGGATTAAAATCATCTCTCAAATCAAACATTAATGGAAGACACCGATGCCCTTGGAAGAAGCCACTCGCAATCAAATTTCTGAACTCATTTCACAGCACAAGGTGCTGCTCTTCATGAAAGGCAGCCCCGACGCGCCTCAATGCGGATTCTCCAAGACTACGGTAGAAATTCTCGACTTCGTGCTCCCCGATGGAACGGACTACGGGGCAGTGGATGTGCTTTCTGATTCCACGATCCGCGACGGCATCAAAGAATTTTCCGATTGGCCCACCATCCCTCAGCTTTACGCCGACGGCGAATTCATTGGCGGCTGTGACATCGTCAAAGAGATGTTCCAGTCGGGCGAAATCTACGAAGCCTTGGGCGTGGAAAAGCCGGTGTGGAAGACTCCCGAAATTACCATCACCGATGAAGCTGCCACCAAGATCACGGAGGCCATGGGCGACAACAACGACCAGGTACTGGCCATGCAAATCGATAGCGCTTATCAATGCGGCCTGCGCTTCAGCCCCGCACCCGATGAAAACGACCCCCTGAGCGGCATCAAAGTCGAGAGCAACGGCATCGTCATTTTCTTTGACCCCATCTCTTCGCAGCGCGCAGACGGGCTCAGCATTCACTATGAGAACTCGGACCAAGGGGAAGGCTTCACCATTGACAACCCCAACGCACCTCCGCCGGTGAAAGAAATCAGCGTAAAGGAACTCAAAGAATTGATAGAAGCCGGCGACGTCGAACTCTTCGACATTCGTTCCCCCGAAGAACGCGAAACGGCCAGCATTGAGGGTTCCAAATTAATGACGCCTGAGTTGGAGACCTACATCCTGGAGTTGGATCGTGAGACCCCCATCTACTTCGTCTGCCATCACGGGTCGCGCAGTTTGGATGCCGCCGGTTATTTCCGCGCCAAAGGGTTCCGCGCCGTCGCCTCCATCACAGGGGGTATCGACGCATGGTCCCAAGAGATCGATCCTGAGGTACCGCGCTACTAGCCCTTCCAGCACGCACAACGTCTTGAGTTGATCGAACACGAACCGAACCCAGCGGAGCTTATGATCCATGTCCACCATTGAACTGATAAACCCGAGCGACGGGACCGCACAGCTGCTTCGCGAAGCCATCCTCAAGGCCTTGCCAGAAGCAGAAGTCAATGTCACCACGGGCACGCCAGGACACTTTGAAATCAAAGTGGTTTCCGATGCCTTCGAGGGCCAGTCACGCGTCAAGAAACAGCAATTGATCTACGGCAGCATTGGGCACTTGATGAAGGGTGAGAACGCACCCGTTCACGCCATCGACCGTCTGCACACCCTATTGCCCTCTGAGCAAGACTGACCTTCTCTGGCATTCTCCGGCCTTCTCGGACCGCCTCCCCTCCTCTTCCGGGAGAGCGGCCCTCAGCGACTGGCAGCAATCCCCGATTTATTCTTTTTTTTCGATTCTTACTTGCACATATCAGGAGCGTGCAACTCTCGTCAAAACATGGCGGGAACAGAGGCCTTCAAATGTGGGCCTAGGGTTTTTTCAACACCAACACTTACTGGAAAATAGCTAGCAACTTACGCTGTAACAAACTGTAATTCATCCTGATTTTCAGAAGCATATCAACAAACCATGCGAGAAAATAAAATCACTTTACACTGAGTCATGTCTACATATACCCTAAGGACCGCGTTTAATATTGGGTTGTACGAACAGATGTTAGGCGCTGTAAAAACTCATGAATCCTTGTGCTCCGAATCGGGCCGGACACGAAAAACAGTGAGTACACGGTATTCGCAAATCACCGCGGATCAAAGAGGTGTTCCATGAAGACATGGAAAAATCTGCGAATCAGGACGCTGATCGAAGAAAACCAAAGCCACAACGTACTCCAACAATGCACAAGTCTTTTGGAGCGCAGCGATATCAAGTCGAACATTTCTCATCGCGTGTCGGTTCAAGACCTCATCGACGCCTATGAACAGGACTCCACCTCCAGCCCGGATAAACCTGTCCATGTGGATGGCGTCAACGAGTTGCTCTCCAATCTGCGCAAGACCGATGAAACCTATCTACGGTTGGTCACGCTGAAAACAGAGCGTGAAGATACCGTGGTCTTCACCGATCCCAATTTGAATCACGTTATCGGAGCCTTACGCATACTGCGCGCGAAGATGCGCCTCAGGCAGCCCAGCGCCAACCTCACAGAAGATCAGCAATTCTTCGATTCCATGGGCCCGGAGGTCGGGCCCCAGAGTTGCCGCGAACCCGGTTGCTCTCGCTTGCGCATCAGCGGCAGTGTGCGCTGCCGAAACCACCTGTTCGAAATGGTCAAAGGACGAGCCTACAATCCAAAGCCCGACGCAACTGAGAAGACGAACCAGGAAGAAACCAAATCCAACAATCTAGGGAGCATACGCACCATCTCAGTTCTCGCCTAGCCGGGACTAGCCCCAGGCCAACTCGACGCTGACCCTCGGCACTGTGTTTATCTATTCCAAGGAAATTTTGTTCAGGGAAATTTTGTTCAGGGAGATTCTGGATCGTCGCCGTCTTCGGCAAGTTCTTGTGTTTCGCGATAGGCCTGCCAACCGAAGTAGGCGGCAAGTATAGAAAGAACCAAGGTGCCCCAGCGATTAAAAGCGTTGTGCTCCAGCATGTCCGGATCTTGATTGATCCAACCGTCGTAACCAAACCAAAGCACAAAGGCCAATAAGAGGCAGGGCAACACCCAGGGGTTATCAAAGGGAGTGGGGACGTACTCGTCCTCTTCCTCCTCTGCTTCTTGCCCTGAACCTTCAAGGGGTTCCAACTCGCTCTCGTCGCGCTTCTCTTGTTCACTCATAAGCATAGGAGTAGCGAAGCGAGGGCTTAGCGCTAGGCCCCTGGCCTCGAACATCGCGAACGCACCTGGTTTTCACCTGGGAACTATGCCTGATCCTTGATCTGGGCAAAGGCCCAGTCGAGCCAAGGAAAGAGGGCCTCGAGATCCGGAGTCTCTACTGTGGCCCCACCCCAAATGCGCAAGCCAGAGGGCGCATCGCGATAGGCGCCAATATCGTAGGCAGCACCCTCGGTATCCAGTAAGGCCACTAATTTCTTTTGCGCAGCGGCCTGACCCTCCGCATCCAAACCTGCAAACCAGGGATCGACAATCTTCAAGCAGATGGACGTCGAAGAGCGGAAATCGGCGTCGAGCGCCAGAAAGTCAACCCAATCTGTTTGTGCAACCCAAGTGGAAACGGCCTGCAGATTTGCTTGTGAGCGATTAATCAAGCCCGACAATCCGCCGACGCCCTCCGCCCAACTCAAGGCATCCAGCGCGTCTTCCACAGCCACCATGGAAGGCGTGTTAATGGTGGCACCCTTGAAGATTCCACCGATCAGTTTTCCACCCTTGGTGAGTCGAAACACCTTGGGCAAAGGCCAGGGCGGTGTGTAGCTCTCCAATCGCGCCACGGCGCGCGGGGAAAGTGCGATCATGCCGTGGGCCGCTTCTCCACCCAACACTTTCTGCCAGGACCAGGTCACCACATCCAACTTGTCCCAGGGCAAGGCCATGGCAAACACAGCCGAGGTAGCGTCGCACAAGGTGAGCCCTTCGCGATCTGCAGGAATCCAATCAGCGTTGGGAACGCACACACCCGACGTTGTGCCATTCCAAGCAAAAACAGTGTCGCGTGCCCCATCGACCTTCGAAAGATCAGGCAATTCGCCATAACCCGCCTCAAAGGCACGCACGTCCTCCAATTTTAATTGCTTGTTAATATCCGAGAGCCAACCTGAGCTAAAACTCTCCCAAGCCAGAACATCCACGCCTCGCTGGCCCAAGACAGACCACATGGCCATTTCAAAGGCACCGGTATCTGAACCAGGCACAATGCCCACCACGTAGTCATCGGGAATCCCCAGCACTTTCGAACTGCGATCAATCACCTCGGCCAGTTTGGCCTTGGGGCCTTTGGCGCGGTGAGAGCGACCTACGCTGGCATCTTTCAGGGCATCGGTATTCCAGCCCGGTCGTTTGGCACAGGGTCCAGAGGAAAAAGAGGGGTTCTGAGGGCGTGTATCCGGCTTCATGATTTTTCCTTTTCTAAATGGCATTTCGAATAGCGAAAGAGTGTTTCAACTCGCGACCTGTGGCGGTCTCGGGAGGCGAGACACTGCCACGACTTCGCGCAGCAAGAAAGGTTAAAAGAGGCTCAGGGAAGCTTAAATTTACTGCGCATCTCCTTGAGCAAACCGCGCGCGCTGGCTTCACACATATCAAAAACATCATCAAACCCACGGGGGCCCCCGTAATAGGGATCGGGCACCTCGGAGCCCTTGGAACTGCTCTCATCAAAATCTCGAAATAGATGAACTCGAGCGCGGGCCTGCGGGTTGGGGGCCATGGCGAGCATGTGCTCCAGATTCTCCTGGTCCATGGCCAGGAGGTAGTCAAAGAGCTTGAAATCTTCCTGCACCAACCTGCGAGAACGGCTGGGAAGATGGACACCTCGTTCCCGAGCGGTAGCGGATGAACGCCGATCAGCTCTCTCGCCCACGTGCCAACCACTGGTCCCGGCGCTGTCGACGCGAATTTTCTGGCTCAGGTCATCTTTCTTCACCAAGGCCAGAAAAACGCCCTCGGCCGTGGGAGAGCGGCAGATATTCCCCAGGCAAACAAAACAGACTGCGACAACGTGCTGACTCATGACTTCTCCTGCGACTGCGCTTCAGGGAGAACCAGCTTAGCAAGAGGTCCCCCCTTCTACCTGTATCGCCCTGCCTTTAAACCTGATTTTAGGGATCTACTGCCCCCGGTTCTGGACAAGGGGCCCGAACTAGCCGAAGCTCCGACCCGAAAACGACCCGGGAAGAGGACCTCGAGAGCCATGGACCCTATTTATAAGAGCCAAATCAACCGCGATGTTCCTCCCGCCAAACCCGGGGAGTTTGAGCCCGTTCAGATCGGACCCCTCCGCGTCTGGCCGCCCGTCGTCCTGGCTCCCATGGCAGGCGTTACCAACGCAGCCTTCCGCACACTTTGTCGCAAGTACGGTGCGGGGTTGTACGTGAGCGAGATGATCACTGCGCGCGCCTTTGTCGAGGGCAATGAGAAAACACAGCATCTGTCCAGCTTCGCCGAGGACGAAACCATTCGCAGTTTGCAACTCTACGGAGTCGATCCTTTCTACGTGGGCGAAGCCGTAAAAAAGCTCGTGGACCAAGAACAGGTGCATCACATCGATATGAATTTTGGTTGCCCTGTTAAAAAAGTGACGCGCAAAGGCGGTGGCGCCGCCCTGCCCGCCAAACCCAACCTACTGCGCAATATCGTCCGCGCTGCGGTACAGAACGCGGGGGCTGTTCCCATCACCATCAAGTTCCGTGTCGGAATTGAAGACGGTTGGGAGACCTTCGCCGATGCGGGGAAAATCGCCGAAGAGGAGGGCTGCGCAGCCGTCACCATGCACGCGCGCACGGCCGCGCAGCACTACGATGGTCAAGCCCGGTGGGACCACATCGGGGAACTCAAGCAGCTGGTTTCCATTCCAGTCTTTGGCAACGGGGATATCTGGGAAGCGGAAGACGCTCTGCGCATGATGCGTTACACCGGTTGCGATGGTGTGGGCGTAGGTCGCGGTTGCCTGGGGCGCCCTTGGCTCTTTCGCGATCTAACGGATCTGTTTGAAGGTCGGGAACCGCAGAATCCTCCGAACTTTGGACAAGTCGCGGATATCATGTGTGAACACGCTCGCCTTCTCACGCAATGGATCGACGAAAATCGCGGTATGAAACTTTTTCGCAAACACGCCGGTTGGTACACCAAGGGTTTTCAAGGCAGCACCAAACTGCGCGCGCAACTCATGGCCGTAACCAAGCTGGCGGCCCTGGAAGAAATATTGTCCAGTATCGACCGCAGTTCCCCTTTCCCTGCCAACTGTATTCGCGTACCCCGCGGCAAACGTGGTGGCACCCAGCGCGTCGTCCTGCCCGACGGCTATCGGGACCAACGCGAAGACACCACACCTCCGTCCCCTGAGGCCGAAGCAGCTATCTCTGGTGGTTGATCCATTGGATGGAGGAAGGAAGACCCGGATGGGAACTCCCGTTAAATCTCGCCTTTCTTTTCCATGAATCGCAATAGTTCCCGCGATTCTGAGTAGGAGATCTCGGCTTTGTTCGACAACTCTGTGTAGCGCGCCGCGTCCCCATCCGAGAGGGCCCCATGACTACCCCCGGAGGCCACTTGAACCCTTGCCATGCGTTGACCCAAGGAGGAGCGGTCCCACATCTCCATGGGCAAGTCGATCCAGTGGAGCGTGTTCAACACATTGGAAGCGGCATCGCGGTCCGTGGCCACAATGCGACCGTTGGACATGGCAATGGCCTCTTCATCGCTGAAAACCAAAAGGCTGTCATCAACCACTTTGCGCAACTCTTCCAACGCTTCCCGCCGTTCAATAAAAACGATCACGACACGATCAGGACCCGACGCAGCGCGATCAGAGGTCAACGACGCCAAGGCCTGCTCAAACCAACCCTGGGCCTGAGGCTCCACGTCCTTCTCCTCCTCAACAGCAGCCAGCTCGGCTTGCTTGTCGCGATCTTTCTGAATCCACAGAACGCCGAATCCCATAGCTAGAATCACGCCTGATCCAAAGCAGACGGTTGCCAGATGTCGATTTCGTCGGAATGAAGCCATGGGCTGGTAAATCGGTAGTTTTATCGGTGAACTTGAGGCGTTCGAAAGGCCTGCGTCGCTCTATTTTCTTCTTCTCTACTCGCGATCCAAGGCGGTCTCATACAGGTGATCGAGAACCTTTCGCGTAGCCGGGTCGACGGCTTTAAAGCTAAAGCCCATGCCCGTGCCATTGACTACATCCTCACCGTCGTACTCGATAACGGAAACAACCTGCACCGGCACATTGATGGCACTGCCCTTATCATCAATCCAGACTTTCAACGACAGCACCGTGCCAATATCGGGGCAGATCGCGGAACTGATAAAGCCACCACCCTCGGAAATATTGCAAATAAAAGCACCCATGGACTGATCGGCCAGGTTGAAACCCACTTTGATCTTGGTATCCACGCGTAAAGAAGATCGTCGGTCGACGAAATCCGCCTTGAGCCCGGGACTAAAGGCCATATTCAGCAAACCGCGTAACATTCGCCAGCGCTGCTCCACGCTCTCGGACAAGGAGCCCTCCGTTTTTCGCTGGCGATCCAAACGCAAGTACTCTCGGAAGGAATCGCGAACCCGTTGCTGGGCCTTCGCGGCTTTTTCCTCAAGCTCGGCTATGGAATTCTTTTCGTTCAAGAGTGTCGCCTCGTCATCCACAAAATTGACCACCGAAACTCAGAGTAGCTGAACTTTGAGCCTCGTCGCCCTGCTCGCTGATGTGCAGGATTTCAGTTTTGACCCCATTCGACCCGATCATGGCACGTATCGGAACAAACGCTGCCGACCTAGAGCTAAATTCCTCCTTGGAGGACCTACACAAAACATAGTTAACCCCTCAAAATCGTGCAAGAATTTCAATCGACCCCATTTCTGAATCAGTAAAGAATACAGATAGTTTCACGCTGTGAATGCCTTCGCGCTCAACTTCTCAGCGATCGAATAACACCACGCTCCGAATGGACTTCCCCTCGTGCATCAAATCAAAGGCTCGATTGATATCGTCCAGCGGCAGTGTATGGGTGATGAGATCATCAATATTGAGTTTCCCATCCATGTACCAATCGACGATCTTGGGCACATCGGTTCGCCCCTTGGCTCCACCAAAAGCCGTACCGCGCCACACCCGACCCGTCACCAACTGAAAAGGTCGAGTCGATATTTCCTGTCCAGCGCCTGCCACTCCGACAATCACACTCTCACCCCAACCTTTGTGACAGCATTCCAAGGCCTGGCGCATGGTCTCCACGTTGCCAATACACTCAAAACTGTAATCGGCTCCGCCATCGGTGAGATCGACCAGATAAGGCACCAGTTCTTCTGCCTTATCGAGTTCTGAGGGGTTCACAAAATGGGTCATACCAAACTGCTCTGCCAGCGCGCGCTTCCCATTGTTGAGATCGACGCCCACGATCTTATCTGCGCCCACCATACGCGCCGCTTGAATCACATTGAGCCCGATCCCGCCCAACCCGAACACAACCACGTTGTCGCCGGGACGAACCTGAGCCGTATTGATCACAGCCCCCACGCCCGTGGTCACGCCACAACCGATGTAACAGACCTTGTCGAAAGGAGCGTCCTTGCGAATCTTGGCGACGGCGATCTCAGGCAAGACCGTATGATTCGAAAAAGTCGACGTCCCCATGTAGTGGAAAAGACGTTCACCTCCCAAGGAGAAACGGCTCGTGCCATCAGGCATGAGGCCCTGCCCCTGCGTTTCTCGAATGGCCTGACAAAGATTGGTCTTGCCACTGGTGCAGTACTCGCAGCAACGACACTCGGGTGTGTAAAGCGGAATCACGTGATCGCCGGGAACGAGGCTGGTCACGCCCTTACCGACATCCAAGACAACGCCCGCCCCTTCGTGCCCTAAAATGGCGGGGAAAAGCCCTTCCGGGTCGGCTCCGGATAAAGTAAAGGCATCCGTATGACACACACCCGTGGCCTTGATCTCAATCAACACCTCACCTTGGCGCGGTCCGTCGAGTTGCACCGTCTCGATGCGTAGAGGTTCGCCTGCCTTCATCGCTACTGCAGCTCGTGTATCCACATCCATCTCCCTGGCCCGAACAAGGCCTGCCTTGTAAGTGTTCTCTGGTTCTACCCCTGGGTTATTTTGGATTCCCCTCGAAGCCACCGCAACTTTCCAACCAGTTCAATCCTGTGTCGAAGGTGTTGTCCAGGGAAAGCGGCACAATGGAAATATACTTATGAATCGTCGCATGGTCGTCGGTGCCTTCCACGATGCCTTCGCGATCCTTCCAGGCATCACACAAGCGATAGCCCTGACTCAGATCATCCGAAACCGGCAGGTAGTCATCCTCAAACATGGCCTGAGACTGACGACACAGACGAATGCCGAGGATCTCCTCGGGTGGACAATTGGGTAGATTCACATTCAGGAAGAAGGGTCGCAGCGGCTTTTCCTTGAGCTGCGCCGCCCAGCGCGGAACCCACTCGCTCAAGAAGGCCGCCGCTGCCTCGTAACTTTCGGGGCGCCCCCACCAAATAGAAATACTAACGGCTGGGATCCCCCACAACGCCGCCTCGCGCGCTGCAGCCACTGTGCCTGAATAGAATTGGGCGACACCGCCATTTTCACCAATATTGATTCCGCTGATCATGAAGTCATAAGGCTGCTCGGCTTTGGAAATGGCAAACTTCACAGCGTCGGCGGGGTAGCCCGACACGGCCAACCCTTTCACTCCACGGTTTTCCCGCTGTTCTGCGTACAAGACATCGTGCAAGGTAAAAGCATGGGAGGCGCCGCTCTGATTTTTCATGGGGGCAACCAGGGTGCGGTCATGCTCGGGGAAAGCGCTCCAAGCATGCCATAACCCCGGTGCTTCTAAACCGTCGTCGTTTGAAAAAAGAATCCGCATACTTTACCGCCTTCCTGCTTATTTTGACTGCGCCTGAACATACACGTCGTAGCGCATGGACTTCCCTTTTTGCGAAACCGTAGGCTGCAAAGCTAGCGATTCGGCATGCAAGGGGCGCTTTACGACCACTCGCCGCCGGGCAAGCTTCAAGGCCGCGTCCAAAAGCGCTGAAGCGTCCGCATCCTCACCCACTACGCTTCGCAGCGCCCGCATTTCTTTGCGTTCCAGTGCTGCTTTCTTTTTTTTCGGAGGAAACATCGGATCTAGAAAAACAACGTCGGGGCACGCTCCGCAACCTCGCTCTGGCCAGTTAGCAAAGATCTCAAGGGCGTCACCATGCACCAGTTGAATTCGATCACAGATCTCAGGGGCCGTGGCGCGGGCTCGTTCCAAAGCGTCTTCCAACAGCGCAAAGACCACTTCGGACCGCTCCAAGGCAATCACTTCACAGCCCAAGGCAGCCAACAGCCATGCATCCCCGCCCAAGCCCGCCGTGGCATCGCACACACGTGGCATGTCCCCACCGGAACGAGCCAAACCCACAGCGCGCGCCAAAGGCTGCCGACGACTGCGGGCGGCAGGCGATTTCACTTCGATGGTACTGAGATCAGCACTCACAGGGCCATAAGGAGCTCCGTCCACCGTCAGTTCGAGCCGACCGTCATCGGCCCGTCCGAGAGACCAACCGCTTTTCCGCTCCTCCTCGACGCTCACTTCTGCTCACCACCCTGCTTGGCTTCTTCGGACAACGCACGAAAACACAAGCTCACAAAGCCCATGGGCAAACCTTTGACCACGGGAACGAAGCGCTCCTCTTCCAAGCGAAATCCCCAGGCTTCGAAAAGTTGCTCGTAATGAAATAGCGGATGCCACTGCGCCAATCCCAACAGTGAAAAACAGATCTGCGGCAAACGATAATACACTCTGCGCAGCCAGCTCTTGCAGCGATGGCCCGCGTAAGGAGCAAAGTCGGCCACGAGCAAAACACCACCGGGCTTCAGTAGGCCATGCAAATGTCGGGTCGCCTTTTCCAGCGCCGGACCGTCGTAGAGATTGAGAAAAAAGTTGGCTGAAATCACATCGTAAGGCGCTGCGGAATAATCCAAAAGGTTGTCGTGGCAAAGCTCGAAGTCTTCAAAAGCCGCCTTGCCCACCCGCGATTGCAAACGTCGTCGCATGCCGGCAGCCGGCTCGAGGCAGGTCAAGACAACACCTCTCTCCAAAAAAGCGGGCAGCTCTTCGCCGCTGCCGACGCCCACGGCCAGCATGCGCTGACCGCGTTGGACCCACTGCGTCTGACACGACTTCACTCGGGAAATGGCTCCCAGCGAATACAGCTTCGCCAGCGTGTCATACCAGCCTGCCGCAGCATCATAAGACCGCAATCATCTACCCTCGTCACACCCCGTCATGGGGAGATAAAAAATAGCCCAGGACTCGAGGTTTCCCGCGAATCCTGGGCTTTCTTTTGTTTCTCCCCTTCTACCCCGGGGAGACGCTCCCCGTCTACCCCGGGGAGACGCTCCTCGTCTCAGCTGGGGAGACAAGGGACCTGCTTTTGCCTGGGTTCAGGCGATGGCTTCCTCACCGCGCTCACCCGTTCGGATGCGAACCACATCGTCGACGGGAGAGACGAAGATCTTTCCGTCTCCAATGCGCCCGGTGCGAACGGCTTCCACCAACCCGTCGACCACCTTGCCGGCCAGATCATCAGCAACAACGACCTCCAGTTTGACCTTGGGCAGGAAGTCCACCACATATTCCGCTCCGCGGTAGAGTTCCGTGTGACCCTTTTGACGACCGAAGCCTTTGACCTCGGTCACGGTCAGACCGTGTACACCGAGTTCGTTCAGCGCTTCTTTGGCATCATCCAACTTGAATGGTTTGATAATCGCTTCAACTTTCTTCATTTATCGATCCTCCCCTGCGCCGCTCATGCTTACCTTGGGCAGGTCATATGCGTGCATTCCGTGCTCACCAAAGTCCAGACCATCGGTTTCTTCTTCAGCCGAGACACGCAGACCCATGACGGCCTTGATCCCAGAAAAGAGAGCAAAAGAACAAATGAGTGTGAATACGGCGTAAGCCAAGATGCCGATGATCTGTGGCATCAAAGGCATGTCCGCCCCGTCCGCAGTCGTACCCCAGATCCCCACGGCCAGAGTGCCGAAGATTCCGCACACCAAGTGGACCGAAAGGGCACCGACGGGATCGTCGATCTGGATCTTGTCGAAGAACAACACCGAGAAGAACACCAACACACCAGCGATCAAACCCACCAACATGGAAGCGTTGATGCTGATGACGTCCGCGCCCGCCGTGATGCCGACGAGGCCAGCCAAGATGCCGTTTAATGCCATGGAAAGATCGGGCTTGCCGAACTTCACCCAGGAAGTGAGCGAAGCCGCCACACCACCGGCTGCTGCCGCCAGACTCGTGGTGACGAATACATAGGAGACACCCGCTGCATCAGCCGAAAGCACCGAACCACCGTTAAATCCGAACCAACCGAGCCAGAGCAAGAACACGCCGATGGCCGCCAAAGGTAAGTTGCTGCCGGGGATGGGATGCGTCTGACCGTTCTTGAACTTGCCAATCCTGGGACCGAGCATCCAAGCACCGACCAAGGCCGCCCAACCACCGACGGAGTGCACCAGTGTCGAACCCGCAAAGTCGTAGAAGCCCAAAGCGTCGAGCCAGCCACCACCCCATTTCCAGGAACCGGCAATGGTGTAAATGATCGCTACGAAGAAGGTACAAAAGACCAGGAAGGGCCCGAGCTTGATGCGCTCAGCCACGGCACCGGAAACAATGGTGCAGCAAGTGGCCGCGAACATGCCCTGGAAGATGAAGTCAGCCCAGTAGGTGTAAGCACCATCCGCGTAGGCCTGCGTGACACCCTCAGCTCCGGCATCGAGACCGAAACCTGCAAAGCCCAACACGCCAGGGATGAGCTGGAAGTCTCCTGGATACATCAGGTTGAAACCGACAAAGGCGTAGGTCAGGATACCGATACACACAATGAAGGTGTTCTTGAAAAGAATATTGACCGTGTTCTTGGATTGTGTGAGACCACATTCCAAGGTGGCGAAGCCCAGGTGCATAATGAACACCAAAGCCGCGGCCAACAAGATCCAAAGATTGTTCACCGTGAACATGGCGTCGCTGACACCTGCAGCTTCTTCTGCGCCCGCGAATGCGGGTACTGTCAAAGCGACGGCAGGGAGAAGCCATCCGAGTTTCCGTAGCATTTAAACTCCTTTGTTTCGTTTTTCAACTTGTGAAAGGGTCAGTCGACCAGACCACACACCGCACCCCGCGGCACCTCGCTCAATCGACCAACGTCTCAAAAAGACATCCATCACTAGAGCAACGACCGTGCCAGGTTTTGATTCGAGGCTCAGATTTCGTGAAAGACCCACTGAGTCACTGAGAACACAGCGCTCAGGTCTTTAAACGCCGACTCATGAACGGAAATGCTTAAAATGGGTGCATTGATTGCTGAAGAAGCAGGCAACGGGGAAGGATTGCTTGAAATAAATGCAATGATGAAAGTAGCAAGAGCGGGGAAGCTAGCCCGGACTAGGAGTGTGCGCGGTAGAGGGAGTGCGTAGCCAGGCGTGGAGACGACCCGCTGGCAAGGCGCGGAAGTGCCGCCCTAGCGGGGCTAGGGCAAGCTTTCGCAACGCAGACAGGGGGAC
>PIVT01000732.1 GCA_003353845.1 Pseudomonadota bacterium
TACGAAAATAGACAGTATCTGCCCTTTGAAATCCTTTGAGAGGAATCCCTATTTGGAACCTACTTCATGAAACAACTTTTTAACCCCATATGAGCACTCGCCAAATTTCTGGTAGACTTGTTTGATGCTAGGCAGTCTTCTGCTCTTCTTTAGGATTGAAAACAAGCAAAACACCTCATAAAACGATGATGGGGAAAAAAAACGATGACGTTCATACAGGTAATGTTGCATGATAATTGCGTGATATGCTTTGAATTATGTTTTGTGTGGCATCCCAAACCTTTGATTTCTAATCGTGTTTAGCTCTTGGGAAAAACGCTGTAAAACGATGGGGGTTTGCCTATCATGTTGTTGGAAATATTGTAAAACGATAGGGGTTGTGTGCATTTTCATTGGTGATGAAGTGCATCTAGACTCTGCATGTCCTGCAGAACATGTGGATAGCCTTCCCTTGTTGAGCAAGTAGCCTAGGAAAGCCCGATTTTCTATTCGTTTTTAATTAGAATTCTATTAGAAATCGATAGGAAATACGGATTCCTAGGAAAGCTCGATTTTCTATTCGTTTTTAATTAGAATTCTATTAGAAATCGATAGGACATACGGATTCCTAGGAAAGCTCGATTTT
>PIVT01000216.1 GCA_003353845.1 Pseudomonadota bacterium
TCAGCTCCGCTGCCGCCGGCCTCTTGGGCGCCGGCGGCTTCGAGCGCGCCGGCCGACCGCCGTCGCTGATGGCCGCTGCCCGCACGCCCACCGCCGGCCCCCGACCGCCGCCGCTGGTGACCGCTGCCCGCCCGCTCCTTGCCGGTCTCGTCCTCGTGCCCACCGGCTGCGAGGCCGCCCGTCGCCTTTCGAGTTCCTTTTGCCTTTCGTCCGGGGGGAAAGATGCCAGCAGCTGGTTGCAGAAGACGAAGTCGAACTTGGTGAAGTTCTGACCTGTCGTGACACACCCGCGGGCACCATTTAGCAAACAAAAACCACAATTTTCACAAACACCATGTATCGCACAAGGGTTAATTAGTATCAAGCGCACCTCGCTCCTCGCGCTCTCCCTGCTTCATTGGCTTGACGATATCCCCCACCGGTGAATCCTCCGCAAGGCCGAACTGAAGAGGCAGACAACGCAAACGTACGAGAAAGCCGTCCAACACCCTTTTCAGCTCCTTCCAATCCTCTTCGGTTTGGAAAAACTGATCTGGACGGGGGCGCACACCATCCGCGTTCAGCTTGACCATGCGGAAGATGTGGATCTCCCCCGGCGTGGGATCCACGCCGTCAAACGGCCCCGTGCATACCGTGAACCAGCCTTTCGACGGGGAATGAAAGATGGTGCCCGCCATGAAATGCAGTCCGGTGTCTTGGTGCACGACAAAGTCACAAAAGGAGTACCGGTCATTGGTCTTCGCCTTGTACCGGTCCTTCACCAATTGACGATAGTCCTCACCGCCGTTCTCGGAGTCGACCTCCTCCACATGCCCCGCGACGTTGACGCACGACCACGGGGATTGACCCCGAAGATATTCTCGGTAGGAGTGCCCGGCGACCAAATCGTCCGCGGCTGGCTGCTGCACCTCCGCCGCAGGCTGCTGCATCTCCCCCGCCGGCTGATGCACCTCCACTGCTGGCTGCACCACCTCCGGGAGTGGCTGACCATCCCCCGCCCCCACGCCAGCATGAGCGTCCTCATGCGCATCTGACTCCTCCACCGCGGTGATTGTGGGAGCCACCGATGCCTCCACCGCAAGCTGCTCGTTCTCGTCCGCATCCGTTGCGTCGTGCGTGACCTCTATTAATACCACACCCACGCATACCCGCAAGCACCGATTAGTTTCCAATATCGGGTTTCGCATATGATTACATCAAAACTTTAGGAAAGTTGCTAGCTCACCGTCTTCTCCAGCCGCGTCCGCATGCGGCTCTATTTCAATCCGCTGCTCCTTCACAAGGGGCTCCTCCGCGGCAACCTGCTCCTGCTCTTTGCGGGTCAGCGGAAACTGCTGCCGGGTAGCCAAACAAGCGGGATCCCCACAACGGTCTACCTCCTCCACCCCTTGCTTTATCAAACAAAGGTTGTGGTAGCGTTTCCCACAGTTTACGCACCCGTGCGAGTCTGATGCATCCTTCCCGCACAAATAACATGCGACGGACACCAACGCGCTTGTCACGTCCTCTGCGACAACGCCCGCCCCCACGGCAGCATGCGCGTCGGACTCCTCCACAGCGATTATTGTGGAAGCCACCGGTGCGTCCACCGCAAGCTCCACGGCAGGCTGCTCGTTCTCCTCAGCGGTAGGTGGATTCCCTTCTTGAGCCCCCTTCGCGGGAGCAGCCGCGTCCGCGTCCATTGGAGCAGCCAATTGGGCGGGTGCGCCCGGCGGTTTTGCGGTAGCGCGATCTTGCGTGTCCTCTATACCAACGACACCCACGCATACCCGCAAGCACCGATTAGTTTCCAATACAGGGTTTCGCATATGATAAGATCGAAACTTTAGGAAGGTTGCTAGCTCACCGTCTTCTCCACTTGTCGAAAGACCCCCAAGCGCCAGGCTCCTTCGGATGGGGGAGGTCACCGCGCTCTGCGACTGGCACTCTGGACGTCCGCAGTAATTGAGGTCCGCAGACCTCGGCCGGGTAGGATAAGCACATTCCCTGTGGAATGGCTCTGTGCACTTTATGCAGCGCAGCACATACGCGCTCTGCCCGCAAAAGCAGCACTTTGGAGTCTTCGACGTCGGCGGAAGGCACGTGAAGCACCACATCTTATCCTTTTTCGCCGTCGCGCAAGAACAGTGGCACCATTGGCGACACTTGTTACAAGAAACGGAGGGCGGGAGATCACTTCCCATCGTGCATCCTGCTGAGCAACACGTCTCGATCTTTTTGCTTAAGGCTGCACCACGTGAATTTGAAGGCATTGCCTTCGCTCTTCCGCGGTTTCCGGGACGGTGGTTTCTGTATGTCTTCATGCCCACAAGTGGTATGCTTACACACAGCCTTGGAGAACCTTTCTTCTTTCAACGCCATTTCGTGTATGTCCGATCGTGCAGCACAATATCACACTCGATCCGACCAACACGAAATGGCGTTGAAGCGTTGTTGGAAACCACACAGAATCTGACGTGTACTTGTGTGTTTGTGCCAACGCCATTTCGTGTTGGTCGGATCGAGTGTGAGATCGTGCTGCACGATCGGACATACACGAAATGGCGTTGGTACAAATAGACGAAGCTGACGTGTACTTG
>PIVT01000096.1 GCA_003353845.1 Pseudomonadota bacterium
GAGCGGTCCGGTCTCGAAAGCCAGCGTCTCTCCGTCGAGCTTCATTGTGACCTTCTTTACGGCATCGCACACGGGTTGGTCAAATATCGCGTCGTCGTTCTTCGAGGATTTGAATAACGCAGATACAATCGGATGCGACGCCATCGCTGACGAGCTTCCCGGCGACGCCGACGAATTAGAGGAGAGTGGATTCGATCTGGGTGGCCCTGAACAGGGGATCCTCGAATCGACCGCACGGCCAGCTTGTTCCTACGGTACGCAACTCATCACAGCGATGCGCCCGTCGCACCAGCACGATCTAACGATCCTCACGATCCGGCCATTTTTCGATGCCTTCCTGGCGGAAAAATCGGAGGCGGGCTTTGTCGACTTTTTCAAGTCGTACCAATTTCTCCATCAAACGCTGGAAGCAGAGAACGCAGACGACCTCGACGTCTTCTTCAAGGAGCCCTCGCCTCTGTAAGGAGGGGCGAATAGCCCCTGCGAATCAATCAAGCGACCGGTTTCTCTGCGACGATTCTCCAGTTCAAATCTGCAAGTTTGGCTTTTTCGGCATCCCTCCAAGCGTCGCCACCTTTTTGAAGTAGATCAAGCGACTCTTCGACCCATGGAGGCAAAATGCGAACCGCCTCAAGGGCTCGAATAAACTTTCGACCTATGGTGACCAAATCACGCTTTTGGTCGCACAACGGCCAGGCGGGGGCTTTCGAAGGCGCGGAAGTGAGAATTTTGAACCCCGCTCTTTCCAAAGCGGCGCAGACGTCGGCCGGATACATCGAATGCGTAGCCGCTAGCGTTGGCAGGAAAACCTTGTGAAGGTTCGCATGTTCTTCGTTGTTCCAATCAAAATGAGGGGTCAACAAATACTCAGAACAAGAGTATCGACCTCCGGGTTTCAAGACGCGGTACATTTCTTTCGCATGGTCATCCAGCTCCTCCTTCTTGAAGAAAGGCCAAACGGCTCCGAAGGAATAACAGGCATCGAACATGTCTGATTCGTACGTAAGCGGGTCATGATGATTGCCCACTTTGAAGTGAAGCTGATCGTTCATCTCACATTCGTTGGCCCAGTCGATGGCGCTTTCAATCTGATTCGCATCGATGTTGTAGCCCGATACCTGACCACCGGTCGATGTGGCGAAGTGATACGAGATTCTTCCTCTCCCGCACCCCATATCCAATAGATGGGAATTTTCCGGGTCCTTGAGATTCATCTGCTGCAGCACATGCTGTTCGATCAACATCTGATTCCCATACAAACCCTGGGCTTCGTCTAGTTGTGGCGGGATGTAGAGCTTTTCCACGTCGAAGACCGCCAACATGTTGTTCAAGACCTTGTAGTAATCCAAAACCGCTTGGGTCTCGTCCTCTGTCTTGGTCTCCTCACCCGCTTGCATTCGTTGGAAGAATCTATACCCGTCGATACAGGCTTGCTTGTCCTCTTTGGACAACGTTGCCAATCGTTTCAACCCGATGAACGAGGTCTTGATTCTGTACCAATCCATTCTATGCACTCCTGTCAGTACTGCTGCAACTCACCAAAAAACACGCTGGGCCCGGAGTGACTTAGACACTCGACCCATCGATTATGCGAAATTTCCCAGATAACTTCCAAGTTTGTGAGAATCAACCATGGAGGGTGCGCTAGCGAGTGCATGCCCCACCCGCCGAACCCAGGACAGGTGGATTCAGGAGAGTCTTCGCGCAGGGCGCCGCTTGCCCTGCCTATTCCCCATCCCAAATGCTGATCATCCCCGTCGTAACACCCACATAGGCTGTCCCGTCCGGGCCGAGGGTGAGCGGCGCCCAGTTGTTGTCGAAGCGTTTGCCACGCCCGACAGGCACTGCGAAAGCGAGGCTCCCGTTCTGAGCATCGATGGCGCTGAGTGACCAGAGCGGTTCGTCGTCCGCATCAAGTTCCATCGTGTAGGCGTAGAGGAGCCCGGTGCTGGTAGAGAGGTGGACGACCGACGAGGGGTTCTTGTGGGGCTTCTCCCAGACGGGATCGCAGCCCGACTCATCCTCTCGAATGTTGACCCGTGCGAGCCCGCCGACCACGTCGGCATAGCTCTCCTGCTGAAAGGAGTTCTTGTAGCCATAGGTGTTGGCGATGACGATACTTCTCTCCCAGGCCACCAGACTGAGTTCGACCCCCGAGCGCCCTTCGTCGAAGAGGGGCAGCGTGCAGACGAGGCGATCACCCTCCACGTCGGGCTGGCGTAGGTAAACGCGTAGGCGCGATCGCGGCGACGCGTTGTCCACGATCAGGATATAGCGATCGCCTAGCAGTGTGGGCGAGGTGCCTGAACCGTGACTTGCAACACCGACCTTTCTCGTGCCGCCTCGATCGTAGGCCTGTCGCCATATGACCTCAGGGCTGCCGTCCTCTCCGGCCTTCATTGCGTAGAGCGCGTGCGTGGTGAGGATGTAGACGGCCTCCATGTCAGCCGCGAAGGTATTCTGGATTTCTTCGCCTTGGAACTGCATCGCGCGCGCCTCGCCCGTCGCAGGATCAACAGCACCGACACGGCCGTGAATCGTCACCCACCAGATGCGTCCGTCGGCATCGGGCATCACCGAGGTGATGGGATCGCACTCACCATCGGGGAACCAGTTGTTCATTGCCAAGCAGTCGTGTGGTACGAGGTGGCTCACGTCCCAGTCGTCCGCAAGGTAGAGTTCGTAGTCGCCGTCCTCTGTGCGGCGATGTCCGATGCGCACGATATGTTGACGTGCGTCGCCGAGCACCGCGCGGTCCTGGTCGTCGAGGTAGAAATACCCTCCGCCCGAAGTGTCCGCCATCAACAGGTCCATA
This sequence comes from Pseudomonadota bacterium, assembly GCA_003353845.1. GTDB lineage: Bacteria > Myxococcota_A > UBA9160 > UBA9160 > JADFDR01 > GLO-12. The sequence continues at coordinate 2,816 of PIVT01000096.1, forward strand.
TTGGCCGTGATCACCCCGGCGAAGGTCGAGGGGCGCTGAGGGAGATCGTAGCGAGCGAGTAATTCAAGGCTCCGAGGGTTGAGGAGGTTCAGCTCGAAGCCTAGAAACGAGCCCATGAAGGAGAGCAAAAGCCCTTCACTCGTGAAGACTGTCGTCGCGATCATTCCGCCTGGCGATGTCGAACCGTGCCGGGAATGCAGCGTCGCGTTGTGACCCAAGGGACCGCGCGTATGGTTCACATCCGGGTTCGAGCCACCGCCATGCAGCGTGCTGAATTCGTCCTCGGCCATGTGCGGATGGTGAGGCACCTCCCCTTTAATCGGTTGAGGGGACCAGGGCTCGCCCACGATGCTCACTGCTCGATATTCGACGCCTTTGATGGGCTCGCCACGCTGTGGCCAGACGAGCGCGATGACGGCAAAAACCGCCAGGGCGACCGCTATCCCTATCTTCTTACCCGTGAGCAACATGGCCTACCCTATCCTTCCCGACATTCTGCGTCACTTGCCGCGTCACCTGCCTCTTCATTCGCCAATGGGTAAGCCGGGGGCGTGTACCGTCCACCAGATAATCAGATCCACGATCAAGAAGATGAACGGTGTTGCCAACATGATCGCCATCCATTTTCGAATCGCTGCGTCGTTTGCGGGCGGCACAGTTTCATTGCCGTCGTTGTCGACGGTCATGCACATATTGGACTCACCGATGAAGGATTGCTCGAATTCTGGCAGTTGCTGGTTGTTGGCCAGGTATTCCTCCACGCCCTTCTTCTTGTAGCTGACGGCCAGGAACCAAATGAATCCCAGCGTGGTGGCGAACGGGTAAACGCACCAGGGGATGTTCAGCAAGCCATACTTCATCCAGAGTCCGAACCAGCCGTCTTCGATGTTGGCAAAGCCGTTGTAGAACTCTCCGACATAGAAATAGAACTGGCCCCAACTCAAGCAGGCACAGAGGATCATTGCCAACCAGGCCGCCTTGATTCGGTAACCCTTGAGGTAGAGGTAGCAGGTGAACACTTCGAGAAGTGCGATGGACCCATCCATCACGGAGATGCTCAGGCTCAGATCGTGATGCATCAGATAGCGCGTGTCTGCGACGCCGTAGGCCCACCACGGCCAGAGCCACTTCGCGGTCTCAGTAACGCCGCCGTACATCAGCGTAGGTTTGAGGATGACCCACGGCAGTTCCCACATGACTTGGTAACCCGTATTGGCGAAGAACCAGAGCCAGGCGAACTGCACTAGTTTCTGGTACATCGTGCGCCGCTCGCCCTTGTTATTCAAGAACGCGAGCAAGGGGGCGTAAACCGAGAAAAGCACACCCGAGACGGCCACGTAATCGTGTGGGTAGGTTTCGCGGGTGGCGCCGAGCAGCACGCTGACCCAGCAAAGCGCCGGGATCCCGAGCCCCACTCCAAAGAAAAGTTTGATGAGAAAGCCTCTGCGATCGAATGCGGTCGTCGTGCTCATTTGAACCTCTCTATTTAAAAGGGGGCGGATACAAGACAAAATACAAATATGTCTTGCCAATACAAGACAAATTTATAATCTGTCTTGCAATGAGAGTAAAAACTCAATCTGCATGGAAAGCGCGCCCCGAGAGACCCGAATACGGTGAGGTTAGAGAGCGCCTCATCTCCGCCACGGAGGTTCTCTTAGTCGAAAAAGGACTCCAGCGTTTGCGATTGGACGAGGTGGCGGCGCGCGTCGGCTGCGCGCGGTCCTCCGTGTACCGCTATTTCGACAGCAAAGAGCAGCTGGTCTTCGAGGTCATGAAGCGGGATTTCGCTCGCATGACGGCTCTGATCTGGGATCAGGTGCAGGGGATGTCGGACCCGGTGGAGCAGGTCGTCGAGAGCGCCTATCTCTGCATCGAGGCCCTGCGGAACAATCCACACGTCAAAGCCATCTGGAGCCCGGAGCGCACCGAGAGCACGCTGATGACCAGCATGATTTTCAAGAACATTCCCGATGCAATGGCCGACAACATCAGCCACATCTTCTTGAAAGAGGCTCGCGACCGAGGACTGGTGCGCGAGAACGTATCGAACAAAGAAGCATTGCGTTGGCTGTTGATGATCGTGATTTCGCATGGCGCCTTCGGCTCCCGAGCGATGAGTGGAACGGAAGAAAAGGATTACCTTCGAAAAATGCTGATCCCTTCGTTGTTTTCCCTGGACGATTAATTTCAGTGGCGAGAGTCAAAAATGAGATCGAAAAAGAGAGCTGAGAGTTTCCAAAACGAAGTCATGGGCACACCTCCGATACGACTGCCATTGCAGCTCAATGCCTTGAATGCGGTTGGCACGGCACTCCGTCGCTTCGGCCTTCTGGATCTGCACGAGGATCCGGAGGTCTACATGCGTCGCGCACGGCGGAAGACCAGGCTGACGGATTTCGGTCCTTTCGACATCAAGGACCCGTTGCGCCGCATGATTCATACCATGAAACACGATGCCGACCTGAGCCTATTTGGCCGAATTGCCGCCACCCAGATGATCCTGCGCAACCTGATGAACAATCTCTTGTTGCAGCACGAGTTCGCCACCAATCCGGATGTTTCTCGGGTCGATGTGGAAGAGCCCATCATCATCATCTGCACACCGCGAACGGGTAGCACCTTGTTGCACAATTTGATGAATCAACATGAAGGCGTGCGCGCGCCAAAAATGTGGGAGCTGCATCGACCTTGTCCGCCGACGAGGCCGGAAGACGAATTCACCGACGAGCGCATCAAGCTGAGCGACCGAGAGTTCGGCATGTTCTATCGCATGGTGCCGGAGATGCGCGCGATCCACTTCTTTGCCCCGGAAGCGATCGAAGAATGCACGCACCTCTTTGGCAATATCTTCACCTGTCGCCTCAGTTTTTCGACCTTGGCCAATTCGAGTTCCTACAGCGACTGGGTCTTCCACGAAGACATGGCCGATGCTTATCGAGCCTACCGACGTTATTTGCAGGCGTTGCTCTTGAATTATCCGGGCAAGTTCCTGGTATTAAAGAGTCCCGTCCACATTCTTCAACTCGACGCGCTCGAGGCGGTCTTCCCGAAAGCCAAGATCATCCATCTGCATCGTGATCCGGCCACGGCGGCGGGATCGTTCTGCAGCCTGACCGAGGCCGTTCAGATCGCGATGCGCAAACACGTCGACCCTCTGGCGATCGGTGACATGTGGAAGACGTTCTGGACCCCGGCCATGTTGAAGAGCATTAGCTGGCGGGAAAGCACGAAGCTGCAGGTGATCGACGTCGATTTCAAGCATCTCGTGAAGAACCCCGTGGAAATCGTTAACCGTATCTTCGAGGATTTCGGCAAGCCCGTCCCGGATGCGTTGACAGGAGGCATCGAGGGCTATCTCGACAATCATCCCAAGGACGAATACGGCCTCCACGAATATTCGTTGGAGCGCTACGGCCTGAATCGCGAAGCGCTGCACGAGGAATACCAGCCCTACATCGAGCGGTTTTCGGTGTCGCTCGAAGGGAAGTCTAAATAACTCCTCGAGGGTTCGAATCGACCCAGCTGAAGCCAATGCGATTCATAGAACTACCGTGAGTCAGCCTAGCTCATACCGTTCCATATAATGGGCGAAGCGCTGTCGAACTTGTTCCGGCGTCAGGCTAAACATCTCCAGGGTGTAACGATGGGTGCCGTGCTTGTCCCTGGGATTGTTCTTCATGAAGTCTTCCATCCGCTTCTTCACATCTGCATTGAAGTCCCAGTCAAAATGATCATAGAGCCGTTCGATCTGCCCCAGCGGATCAGCCATCAGGTCGGGGAAGCGCACATCGCATATCTGCTTGGCTCTTTCGGGGATGGCATCCCGGGTCGCCTGGGCGCGATCCAGCGCCCAACCCCAGCGATCCAATTTCTCTTTCCCGATCGCTGCCGTGTCCACACTCTCCTGGGTCACAGCGCGCATCTGGTAGACCAGGCTGGCCTGAGAGGGGATCACATCGCATGGATTGCGGTGGGTCTGAATCAATTGCGCATCCCCATAGACCTCGAAAATATCGCCGATGAATGGCAGATGCTGGGGCGCCTTGAGCAACCAACGATCCTTCTTGTAATGAAATTGCAGGTGCTGCAGGTATCTACGGTGGGCCTGATAGACATCCACTTGCGGGCGATTCACGTACCAGTCGTAATAACTGGGGATGTCAAAAACGTAACTATAGTTTCTGCTCTGAAATTCCCTCGAGGTGAACGTGCTGCACTCTTCAGGCAACAAGGCCTCTACAGGATGGATCGCCTTCAAGTCCGGCACGAGCGCGTCGGTTTGGGCAAAGCGCTTTCTGGTCTTTTCGATCCGTGGGTCCGTCGTATAACTCTCTTCTTGCGGTGGCGGAACGGGATAAACGACCTCCCAGCTCAGCGGTACCCGGCGACTTGGATCCTGCGACAGCAGATTGTAGAGTATGGTCGTTCCCGTACGAGGCAGTCCGGCAATGAAAATAGGAGCTTTGATTTCCTCCTTGTCGACCTCCGGATTGCGTTTGCGATAGTCCACCATTTCCAGGCGGGCGATCAGGTCGTGCTTGATGGAGTCAGCGGCCATCAGGCGGCCGAGGGTCGTCAATTCCGCTTCTTGCTCCAGTGCGTCCAACAAGCGAGTCAAGCCTTCGCGATGCAGGTCATCACCAAAGTCATTCAATCCGGTTGCCCGCGATGCCTTTCGCAGCAGAACGTCCTGACTCAGACTCGGTGGATTAAACCCCGCGCTCCGAAGCAGTTTTCCAGCACGATTCAACAAGCGCATTCCCTGCGGTAATTGGTTCGACGCCAAACCCATGATAAAACCTCTCTTTCGAGGGAAAGTTGTGTTAGCGCGACCATAGCATCGGCTCGCCGGGTTTACAGGCTCAGGATTCGGCACATCGATTAACCACTATACGGAAATACCGGAATGCAATACCCTTACAACTCTTTCGACTCGGATCTATAAACATCAGTAAAGGCGGGCCATGCGGAGATATCAAAAAGTTCTCATTACGCTCGTTGTACTCTTGGCACTGCCTATCTTCGTACTGTCGATTGTCGTCATGGGAGCTCGCTCTCACAGCAGGCTTCCAGTACCCATTGCCAGCAAGCCCGTAACAAGCCCGGCGTTTGTCGGCACGCCCGCAACCGCGAATCCTATAAACATTTCTTTTGCCGAACACCCATATCTCGCACCTGGCAATATCAGCACAATTCATAGTGGCGGTTACAATTCGGATGTTCATTTACCCTCGGGACCGCTGGGAAACGATCCCCAGCTCGTTACCCGCAAAGGCTCTACCTTTTTAGGCGGCATGTGCAGCATTACCGTGTTTGGCAAGCAGGATCTGTTGATTACCTATTGCGGAACCCTGGCTGGCGTCGAATTTCAATTACTAAAGCCACGAACGCTAGAGCTACTGGCGCGCTACGAGCTGCCACCGCGCCCCTCCACGTTTGCCAGCCTTGTCACCCTGAATGCGGATCACATGATGTCCGACACCTCGGGTGGATCCTACTTCTATCTCGACCGAGAAGGTTTCGTTGTATTTGCAGATAGCGCGCAGGTAGTACAACGCCTCGGTCATCGGCAGAACGAAAGTGGCGAATGGGAGTTCTATCTCGAAGAGAGCTGGGACCTCATTGATTACGTACCCCTGGATTGTCTCGCCCCAACCAATTGGTTTCCCAATGGCGAGTGCGATCCAATTACGTCCGTGACACCGGATTACGACGGATTGATTTGGTGGGTCACGCGCAAGGGACGTATCGGCACATTGAATACAGAAACAAATGCCGTCAAGGTCATCCTGCTCGAGGGCGAGGACATCCAAAACAGTTTCGCAGCAGCGGCAAACGGCGTATTCATCGTTTCTGATCACGCGATGTATGGACTGAAAGCAAGCGCCGATGGAACACCTACTATTTTGTGGCGCGAATCCTACGACCGCGGAACCGTTCGCAAGCCAGGGCTTGCTACACAAGGCTCTGGCACCACACCAACCCTCATCGGTGACGATTACGTAACCATTGCCGACAATGCCGATGACCAGGTCAGCCTGCTCGTGCTACGTCGCGCTCCTGAATTTGCAGGCGAGCGACTCATTTGCAAGGTTCCACTATTCAACAAAGGCCGATCGGCGACAGAAATTTCGATGATCGCCTTCGACCGCACCATCATCATCCAAAACACATACGGATATTGGAATGCATTCCAGCAAAAAGAGTGGGACACCGTAGTCGGCGGAATCCATCGCATCGACATTCGTGAAGATGAGTCCGGCTGTGACCTGAAATGGAAATCGCCAGAAAAAACGACCTCTGGTGTCGCGAAACTCTCCACCGGCAATGGTCTCGCCTACTACTACACCTACACCCCCCAACCCAATGGCGAAAATGCCTGGTATCTCACGGCGCTCGATCTAGATGGAAAAACCATCTTCCAGATTCTCACTGGGGCTGGTCGGAACTTCGACGCAAATTGGGGACCTCTAACAATAGGCCCTGACGGAACTATTTATGCGCCAACCATAAACGGATTCATTGCCATTTGGGATGGGGCATGATTCCAGGCGGCGCAGGAGCCGTGGCTTAGTATCTACTTAGTATCGACGAAGTTTCATCCACTGGGAGTACATCGTGAAGCCGTCTACAAAGAAGTCGCTCTGGATCCTCGCCGTCGTCATCATTGTCGCGATTGGCTTATTCATCCGATTCTTCGACGCAGCCTCCCTGGTGGCGTCCCGACAAAAGCACAACGACGCACTGATCGCCGAGCAGCTGGCCTATCACGTGGGGGTCCTGGCCTATCTCTACGGCTACCCCATCGTGGACATGCACACCCAGATGCACAACGAGACGCATCGCGTATCCGAGGACCAGCAGGCCCTGGCACCAGTGAATCGCATGTACCAGTTTCCTGATCTGGTCACACCCAGCACCGCGGGCAACTTCCGCGCCCCTAATAACGACACCCTCTACTTCACGGGTTGGTTCGACATCAGTGAAGAGCCGCTGATCATTCACACGCCGGATACCAAGGGCCGCTACTACACCATCGCGGTCACGAACCAATATTCCGAGGTCGTGCATATCGGGCGGCGCACAACGGGCACAGTAGAAGATTACTTCGCGCTGGTGCCCCCGCACTGGCAGGGCAGCCTGCCCGCGGGTGTGCGCGCGGTTCCCACCGAGACCCATCAAGGTTGGTTGCTGGGTCGCATGCTGGTGGAAGGACCCGAAGACTTCGATGCGGCCATGGGCCTGGTCGAGGACATCTGGCTCGCAGGGCTCGGAGAATTCAAAATGGGGCAACGACCCCCCATGCCGCAGGTGCAAGACGCTGTGAAGAGCGACCCCTACGAATCCCTCGAATATTTTCGCGTGATGAACCAGCAGCTACGGAACCTGCCACCGCGCCCCTCCGAAGCCGCCCTGCTGGCTCAGTTCGATGCCATCGGCATCGGGCCCGGCGTGGAGTTCGATCCCGACACAGTCGATGAACCCACGCGAGTGGGGCTCGAACGGGCTCTCAAGGATGCGGATAAGGTGATGGGTGCCTCGCTCATGCGCAGCATCCCGTCCTTCAATGGCTGGATGATCACCAAGGACATAGGTCGCTACGGTTTTAAGTACATGCACCGCGCCTCGGTTGTGAAGGGGGGCTACGGCAACGTACCCGAGGAGAGCCTGTACCCGGCGACACTCTTCGACGACGAAGACAACTTGCTGAGCGGGGGCAAGCGCTACACGCTGCGTTTCGAGGCCGATCACATGCCGCCGGTGAACGGCTTCTGGTCCTTGTCTATCT
>PIVT01000217.1 GCA_003353845.1 Pseudomonadota bacterium
TCTGCGGTGATCTTTCCGTCTTGGAGTACGATGATCTGGTCTGCGCGGCGCGGCGCTGCGCGGCGGTGAGAGACAACCAGGCAGGTATAGAGAGTCTTGAAAAAATATATTGTCCTATTTACACCATCTAAATATCACAAAAACATAGCCCCGATTTGACGGATAAGGAGAGGGAGGTAAAAATCAGGCGTTAACAATTTGGTAGGTGAGAGAAGTAACATATATGGAAACCATGAGTTGTGAAATTGGTGGCACGACCCTGACCCTAACCGATAGAGAGATGAGCATCATCATCCCCCGTAGCCATTTGAGCAAAATGCACTGGGGGAGGTTGGTTCGGATAGTCCTCCAGATAGTAGGAAGTGGATTGGTCTGGGTGTTGGGGCCAAGTACAATCGCCGCCCTGCCATCAACAGCAGACAAACCGGCCCCGCGCTTGAGGCAAATGAGCATAGATGCCCTGAGTTATCTGCTGTTCGTGTTATTGATACCGCCGAACCATCGGTTGAGGAAACTGTACCAAGCCATAGATTGGGATAAGATAGATGAAATGTGCGCCCATGTTTATGAGAACCAAAAACAAGGAGCGCCAGCTTACCCACCGCAGGTTTTGTTCCGGGTGTTGGTATTGATGTTCTACAGTGGGACGCCCTTTGAGAGTGAGACCTTGCATCAATTGAAAACGGATGTGGCCTGGCGCTGGTTTGTGGGCTTGAGTATATTGTGCCCGGTGCCTAATGCGGGGACATTGAGCTACTTTCGGAAACGATTGGGGGTGGAGTTGTTTGAAGCAATCTTGGTCAAGCTGATCGAATGGTGTAATGAGGCCGGTTTGGTGGGGCATCTGGAGAGTTATTATGATATGACCGGAGTGGAGGCCAGTGCGACGCAAGTGACGCCATATCAAAGAGCGGTCATTCTAGCCAAAGCGATTAGCGTCTATCTGGATAAAGAAGCAGGCGGAGTAGGGGTCATCAGCCAGGCACAAATGGCGGCCATCGCCCTGGAAGTGTTGCAGGAACAGCATCCTTCCCTAAAAAAGGTCAAGTCAGGCCAAATCGTAGCCAGCCAAGATAAGTTGGCCCAGAAGATAGAGCAAAGTGAGCCGAACTGGTGGCAACGCGTATCTCAAAAGGTCCAGGAGTTAGGCCAGCAGTTGAGTGGTGTGCCCCAAACAACGGTAGAGCAGGTGCGAGAAGTAGCCCAACAACTAGTTCCCAGCCTGCCCCAGGCCTTTGGCAACCCCGATGCAGCGGTGGGGCACACCCGAACCGATGGGACGCTGTGTGGCTACCGCAGTGGCTTTCTGGTCGATGCTAAATGTCGGATAATCACCGCCGTCATTTTTGTGGCTCTCAACGTGGCCGAGGCGCCGACCCTGCTCAACGCTCTGGACAAGCATTATGAAATCTTCCAGTGTTACCCCAAACGTTTGGGGCTGGACAGCGCCTTTGACCGGGATGAAGTCCATCAAGGCACCGAGCAACGGCACATCGAAAGTGTGGCCACAGCCCGCAGTCGGCCAGGGCCAAAGGGTGTCTTTCACGCCGATGCCTTCATCTGGAATGAGCAGGGCCAATTGATTTGTCCCAGTGGAGCGGTGATGGAGCAAGTAGGAGGCCCCTACAAGGATAGCACCGACCGCTATCGCTCCAGCGTAAAATGTGCCCAATGTCTTCTCTTTGAGCAGTGCTTGACTGCCAAGCAACAACTCAAAGAGAACCCCCACCGGGAATTAAAAACAAATACAGCGGCGCATAAACGAGCCCAACAAAACCGGGCACGCAGCCGGAGCGATGAAGGCTGGGGTCTACGGCTACGCCGCTTTGCGGCTGAGGGGCTGTTCGGACACCTCAACCGCTATCACAACGGAGACAAAGCCCCCTATCGCAATGGGCAGATGGACCATATCGCCCAATTGATGGTGGCCTTTACCTCCAATTTGGAGCAGTTGGCCGCCCACGCTTAAGTGTCCCCCAAGCTATCTAGAGGCTACCACGCTTTGGCTGGGGGCAGTTTGCAGACCAATTCCTTGGAGTTGGTGACCAGGCCAACAAAATCCGAAATCGGTTAATATTGAACCCGATTTCAACAAAATATGACTGGAATTGGTCATATTCAAGTAAAAGTGAGGTCAAATAGCCCTCATTACTACATCCGTCCAAAATCTTGCCACAGTAGTGAGAAGTAGTTAATTATGTTTATAACTTTATGTTAATGTACAACCAGAACTTTCACTCACAGCCCCTACCAGACTATTTTTTCAAGAGTCTCTATACGCTTTATATCAACCCGGCTGATGTTCCAATCCGTTTGATTTCTCAATCCGTTGTTGTGCCGATCATTCGCATTGACGAGCCAACGTTGCACATGACCTTCCGCGTGAACGACTCGCCCTTCGCGGGGCGCTCGGGGACCTATCTCACGTCGCGTCACCTGCGCGACCGGCTCGAGAAGGAAATGCAGAGCAACGTCGCGCTTCGCGTCGAGCCCGGTCCTACGCCTGAAGAGTTCCACGTGTTCGGCCGCGGCATGCTGCACCTTTCGGTGCTGATCGAGAACATGCG
>PIVT01000733.1 GCA_003353845.1 Pseudomonadota bacterium
GGGGGCTGCGTGAACTTTCTCAGAGGAGCTACTACGACAGGCCGGGCTGGTGGGGTAAAACCTGTCGCAATTCGTTATTTCGTCTTCGTCTTAACCGCCATGTGAATACCGAACGTATACTGGCGCGGGTCGTAACCGACCGGGAACGGGATCACCTCCTCACACTTAATCTGGTGCTCCATCAGAGCAGTCGCCGCGACACTCCTGAACTCAGGAGACAGGGGGTCCGTCTTCAAATCCACCTGCAACAGCGCCTGATTGATGCACCTCATACGCTGCAATACCTGTTCGGCGCTGGCGAGCGCATCGAAGTAGAAGTTTTTTCTGGCCATAATCAAGAATGCCTCCCGGTGATCCGTTCCACCATGGTAGCGGCTTCCGCCGACATCTCAAGCATCTTTTGAACCAGCTCCTTCCCGATCTGCCGTTCCTCGCGCAAAGCCCGCCAAAGATAAGCGATTGCGACGTACTGGCTGACTATCACCAGCATCGCGGCCCCCGCATTCTCGGCCTGCCCGAACAAAATCGTTATGAGAGTTTCCACATGAACCTCTTAGCGTACTGTAGTTTGGTAATTCCTCTCTGCGTGCATTGGTGCCACGTATTTCAGTTACGGTCAA
>PIVT01000734.1 GCA_003353845.1 Pseudomonadota bacterium
AAGCATGAACGGGCCATCTCTTCCCCGCGGAGAGCATGGCCCCCCTCCCGAAGGGCAAAGAGAAAATAAAAAGAAAAAATTGAGCCTCACGACGATGCCAATGCAAGCTTGCGAGGAAGAAGAGATGCACTTGATTCTTCTTGCTAGAAAGCTTTATGGTCGATGACCGGTCATCGGTGTGGTGAGCGATGGGCGATAGCGAGCTTGTTGGCGATGGCCGATTGGTTCCAAAGACGACTAGGAGACGACGTCGCACGGCTGTAGCCGGAGTTGGCGCGGTGTTCAAGATCTCCCTTCCTTGAGATCATGAACCAGGCGTGACTTCGAGCAGGGAGCACATCGAGCGCGACCGTGAACCAGGGCACGATGGGGTGCGCGAGGCCCTCAGCAACCACTTGCACCCGAAGTGGCCTCCGCAGGCTTCGGCCACTTAGGGCGACGCAAAGGGATGGCACCTTACCGCAGGAAATCTTATGTGGGTGGTGCTTTCTCTACAGGCCGCCTCGACTGGCCAAATCCCCGTGATCCTTCGTTGTCTCGGTTTGTTGCTTTCTCCCTTGCTTGTGACTTGTGATGGCCCCGGCCGTCTGGCTGCTTTCTCGAATCATGCCGTGTTGGTT
>PIVT01000735.1 GCA_003353845.1 Pseudomonadota bacterium
TCCTTCAAAAAAAAAAAGACTTTGCCTTTACCTTTATTCCTTGCAAGACCCCTTTTTTTTTTTGAAAACTCCCGCCCAAATCTAACGGTATCCCCCGCGAACAGGACACGGGACGGAGCGCCGTGCGCGCTGGCGCCTGCCGGATCTCAACAAACAACATTATTTCGGCCGGCGCGGCTGCATTGGCGGTCTTCCTATCCCTATCTGGTCTTCACATACATGATATTTAGACATCGTGGATCCCATCATCGTTTCCTCACCGCAACCATGGACTTCGCCGCACCGCTTCGTCATCTCATGAGCCATCCCTTGATTTTATCTCCACCCTCTCCCCCAGTGCCCTTGAAATTATTCTGAGAGACTCGCACCCCACACACGCGCTTCATTCCTTGTCCCCAAACCTTCCACTAGACATCCAACCGACATCTTGCCTATTCATAGGAATCGGCAATGGAACGCCATGCACGGGACGTCAACGTGCCGGTCTTTCCATCCCCAACATGGCATCGACCTCTTTAAACGCTGGACACGGACCTTCCTGCCAGCACCCTTTCTCGGCTCCACGGTCTCCATCCTCACGATCCCACCATGCTCCAACAACCTCGGGCTCAACGTCTTC
>PIVT01000218.1 GCA_003353845.1 Pseudomonadota bacterium
TCGAAGGGACGCGACCGCTGGTGCGCCGGCTGTCACGATGAAGATCCTTCCGTGATCGACGGCGTGACCGCGCCCAACGTCATCGGCGACGAGGACGCCGACACGGACTACGGCACGGGTATCGGCTATGGCTACTACAAGACCGGCCATGGCTTACCTGTCGACCAGGAATTCCCCGCAAGCGGCGGCCTGCTCATGGGTCCCGGGATGGCCTGCAGCGAGTGTCACGACAGCGACCTGCCTCACATCGACGGTTTCGCACGGACCTATGAGGCTTCGGCTGCGGATGGTGAAACCAACGACTATCGCCACGGTTACCGACTCAAGATGGTCGGTCTGGAACTGCCGTTAAACATTCCACGTGAAGAGGTGATTTCAAGCAATACAAGCGGTGCTCAAGCCGACTTCATGCTGTGCGCAAAGTGCCACGATTGGGATGTCTTCGAGAACAGCACTAGTACGGACACAAATTTTCGAAGCACAAATAATAACGGCAGCCCGAACGCCCACTACCACCATCTCAGAAATTATGCTGGCATGTCCACCAACGCATGGGATTCGGATTGGTCAGAAGTGTCTGGTGGAACTGCGCCTGACAGCCGCATATCATGCCCCGCTTGCCACAACGTACATGGTTCCCCACAGCTTGGCATGGTGCGCGATGGCCAGTTGGTCGACAGAGAACCGGGTCTCCCCATTGCATACTACAATGGCTCAGTGACCTTCAACGGGTGCAGTGACCTTCCTTCGGCGATGGGCATCACCTTGGATGCCAGCACTGGTGGAATGTTCAATCCCAATGAAACTCCCAATCTATGCAGCACCTGCCACAGCGGATGTTGGAATACGGCGAACAACTCGCCCTATTTGCGCACACCTGCGGATTACGCAGCCTTCAACGACGCCGATGGTGATGGCTTCGCGGACGCGGAAGACACCTGTCCTGTCGATGTGAGTCCGGGCCAGGAAGATTCAGATGGCGATACCATCGGCGACGTATGCGATCTCTGCCCGCTCGATCCTACCAACGTGCATAATCCGGACCCTGACACGGACGGGGATGGAATCGGTGACAACTGCGACATCTGTCCCAACGATATTTCCAACGATGTCGATGGTGACGGCCTCTGTGGTGACGTGGATCCCTGCCCGAACGACTACTACAACGAAAGTCTGGATGGTGACGGTATTTGTGGGGACGAGGATAATTGTCCTGAGGCTTACAACCCGAGTCAGGACGATACCGATGGCGATGATGTGGGCAACAATTGTGACAACTGCCCGGACACCTACAACCCGAATCAAAAAGACTCCGATGGCGACACTTTCGGCGATGAGTGCGACGCGACACAGATGACGCCGATGGTCGTCGGCGGCATAGGACACTCTGTTGCGCTCAAGACGGATGGAACGGTGTGGGCCTGGGGCGAGAACAGCCTGGGTGAAACCGGAAACGGCGATACCACCGACCACAACACAGCTACCCAGGTCCAAGAATCCGGCGGGGGGTACCTTGAGGACGTCATTGCCATTGCCACCGACCAGGGTTCAAGCCACACCCTGGCACTCAAGGTCGATGGAACGGTCTGGACTTGGGGCAACAACAACCATGGTCAGCTCGGAAACGGATCGACGGGCGGCAATACGACGTCAGCCGTTCAGGTGAGCCATCCCCTCGATCCAAACGGAACCGGATATCTGACGGATATTGTCGACATCGCCGCAGCAAGACAGACCAGCGCTGCTGTGAAGTCCGACGGCACGGTCTGGACTTGGGGTGACGGAGGGTCCGGACAAATCGGTAACTTCAGCCGGAATAGCTACGAAACCCCCCAGCAAGTCACCATCAATAGTACCTATGGACCCCTGACCGGTATCGTTGAGATCGCCGGCGGAAACATGCACTTTGTCGCCATCAAATCTGACGGAAGCGTCTGGACCTGGGGCAGGAATGATGAGAGCGGCACCCTGACGGTTCACGATCCCGATCCGGACCGCACCTGGTTCGACATGGATACCGCCCATCAGGCAACCGACTACGTAGGCTACGATTACAACGACGCCATCGCTGTAGAAGCAGGCGCATACTTCACCATCATGGTCAATTATGAGCATGGGTACGGCACGTTCCACGGATGGGGTGCTTCGGAACCCCCCTTCCCAGAGTATGGGCTTCTCGGTTTGGAGAACTTCACTCCTGTATCAGCGCTTGCAGCCGGTCTAGACCACATCTTGATTCTGCTAGATCAGGGCACGATCTGGGGCTCAGGGTGGAACTGCTTCGGCCAGCTCGCACAAAACATAGAGCATGACTGTGCACCGTATCTATACGCTGTTCAGGTGCCGGGGATGACGAATGTCGTCGCAATCGGTTCAGGCCAGGCTCACAGCGTCGCCGTGGTCGACAACGGCGACGGAACCTATTCCTACTGGGCATGGGGCTCCAACGCAAGCGGCCAGATCGGTATTTCCGGTACGGCCGACGTGCTCGTTCCAACGCAAGTTCCGGGTCTGTAAGACAACAGTTCGCAGATTACGGGTTGCGCAAAGATCG
>PIVT01000219.1 GCA_003353845.1 Pseudomonadota bacterium
CCCCCCTCCTTCTCCTCGACGCGACCCCCCACCCCACCTCCTGTTCGGTGACACCCCCGATTGAGCTCACCACAGGCCCGTGCGCCACGAGCGCCGCCGCCCCGCCGCCCTCTTCGCCCTCTTCGCTCCCGCCGCCGCCGCCGCCGCCGCCGGGCGCTGCCGCCCTCTTCGCCCTCTTCGCCCTCTTCGCCCTCTTCGCCCTCGCCGCCCTCGCCGCCCGGCGCACGCGGTTGGACATCTCGCGCGGTTGGACATCTTAGAAAACGAGACCCTTTGGGTTTTCATGCGCAGCTCCTCCAAACTCGTTGTGGTTATGGCCCGCGGGGCCTGACAGTCCCAAAAAAGGGAGGTGAACGATGGAGAAATTCTATTTCTCAACGACTAGGTAAGCGTTTTTAACAAGCTTGATTTTGAAATGAAAGCCAGGGCGTTGATCTCTTCAGTGCAACACACAAGCAGACTCTGACCCGCGCCGCCGCCTCCGAAAGCGCCGGAGAAGGAGTACAGCGTGAGAGTTTCGATCATGGGCGTGAGAGAACCCACACGAGCTAGAAGAACGATCGATCACAGATCTGGAGGGCAGTACCAGAAACATGTATCAATTGAAACACTAAAAATAATATGCGAAATTTCGCTTTATATCACAGTACGTAGATTATACTAGTTACATACACCGACCGCTATTTTGTCTGGGACAAAAAAAAAGGAAATGTAGCGTAACTTTGCTATTAACGCCGGCATCTCTGTTAATCCCCACTAGCTAAATGTCGCTCCGCAACGAGCTAGTTTACTAGGATTGTCGCTATCGCCTGTACACCGCGGCCCAGAACGGGTTCGAGTAGCGGGCCTCTTGGTGAAGTCAACGGCGCGCGCTCGGAAGACGAAATGGCGAAATCGCCGAACAGAGCCCGGAGGGCTAAAATGACCCCAGGCCAAATGGAGCGCGCAAATGCCCTAGCAAGGATCCGCATGCGGCGTTACCGGCAGCGGCTCAAAGAAGCCCGGGAGCAACACGGGTCGGACTCCGTGGATAGGGAACGGAAAGAGCGTGCGAGGTCATATCACAGAGCTCGAAGGGCGAAAATGACCCCCGACGAAAAGGCACGCGCAAATGCCAAAGCCGCAACTCGAAGGGCGAAAATGACCCCCGACCAAAAGGCACGCGCAAATGCCAAAGCCGCAATTTGCATGCGGCGTCTCCGGCAGCGGCTCAAAGAAGCTCGCAGGTGCAAGCAGCGGCTCCCGGGCAGCGGAGGGCGGGCGGTCCGCGAGTTGAATTCCGAACCACAAGCCGGGGACTCGCACGCCGAGACGCGCGCCGAGGTCGCCACCGACACGCCGCCGCCCCGGCGAGTTAGCGCTAGACACCGACGTCAGCAGCAGCAGGAGCAGCGGAAGACGACGGGACATCCGACAGATGGGGAAATGACAAATGGGGAAATGGCGACAGCAAACCGCCGCCTAGCAAAACGCCTCCTCGCTGAGGCTGAGAAACTGGGCTTGGCCGAGGGGAAGGGGACGGGGGCTCTCTTGTGTACAGGACGGTACAGTGCGGATGGGCAAATCGACGAAGAAAAGCGGGGGATTGCGCAGGAAATCGGCATGAGAATGCGAGATATTTTCATCGATCCTGAACTTGACTCCGTTCTCAATACGGCTCCCTTTGCCGGCTATCGTGATTACGCAATCACCGTCGACGATCACGACAGCGACGTGCAATTTGGGAGTACGCGGCGATTCGCTGCAAGTCAGCTGAAAGGCGCCCTCTACACGGAATTCCCAGGACTTTCCGAGGTGATTGACTCGGCGACCAACTATGCATCTGAGCAAACAAAAAAACAAACAGGAAACCCCGACGCGTTCTCGTTCCTAGTGGAGTGTCACCTGCTTTATCAGAGCTTGGAATCGCGCGCGGGTTCCTCCTTCAAGCCACACCAAGACGACGATATCCAGGGGTCGCACAATCCAGGCGACCACAAGCCCGGCTACACACTCATCATTGCCTTGTACGTGGGAAGTAAGACGCCCCCTTTTGGGTTTGGGAGGACGCCACGCACAGGCGTACACGTCTTTGGCGAGAACGAGGCTGCGGAGTACGAGACCCACGGGGATTTTGTCTTCTTTCCGTCCATGATGTGGCACGAATCCACGCAACCACCGATCACAGAGAGCGGTGCCTACGAGGCTGTCAAATTGGCACTGTTCTTCTCCGCACCCAGGCGCACGGCACAGGCACGAGAGTAAGCGACTGGGACTTGAACTTTGGTCCCCAGACTTCGGTCTTCTGGATTTGTTTCCTCACTTTGGTCCCCTCATTTTGGTCCCCTGGCTATCTCGTCAAAAGCGCATTTAATTCAACATGTGGCACGTGGCACTTTAGACTTTAGTCCCCTCACTTTGAAACCCTCACTTTGGAACTTGAACTTGCTGCTTGCTGCTTGCTGGCAAGCACCCCGGTATTGCGCTGGACTTCGCCCTCACTTGCACGTTTCTGTATTCTTGCTTGCTTGTTTGTTTGTCGTCTTCTGATTTTTGTTTTAGTTTTTTTTT
>PIVT01000220.1 GCA_003353845.1 Pseudomonadota bacterium
TCTGGTTTGGCCCACACCACTTACCTGGTGTTGCAGATTCCTGTCTAGCTTTGATCATCGAGACCCCTTCTTTCAACGACTTTTCGAAGACCCGCGTTCGCTTCTCTTTTTCGGCAGCGACGCACCACGACGACCCTACTGTGTTCCGGATTTTCCTTCGCAGTGAAGACCACATTTTTCCGACGACCCGCATTGTCGACCCTTTTCGTTTCGACGCCGCCGTAAGTGCCACTTCCAGCATCCAACCTGGACGATCCGTATTTCATTCCGTCCGCCATGCCTACGCAGTTTGGTGCTTCTGTCCGCACAGCTTTGGGTGGCACGCCTTCGCAGCCGGGTTCACCATCCTCCCAGTCCGCGAGGCGGCGTATTGTCTCGACGTCATCCTTACGCGTCCGCCCTACGTGCGTTGGGCCGGCGGCCACGGCAGCAGATTTTTACCACGACCCTGCGTGCTGGACCTCCACCCCTGTGGAGGAGGGGCGGGAGCACGAGTACTCCGACAAGATGGATTGCGCGTTCACCTACGCTGACGACATGCATAAGTTGCTTGTCGCGCATGGCGTGGCGAAGAACGGCGGCCTCACCTTGGACACTACGGACGCCGAAGCCGACTTTGCGATCCTGATGACCACGATCCGCCACGTGCTAAGCCCCATCTCCCACTTCGAGTTCTCCATGCTTTTGGACCTGGAGCGAGAGTATGAGGCGTACCACGTGGTCCTCAACGAGATCCTCTTCACGGCCCTCCCCGTTGTTCTCCGCGGGAGGGCCCTTGCTCTCTATCACGAGTCACGAGAGCAGCATCCTGGCGACGGACGTTGCGCGCTGCAGCGTCTGCGTTTTGCGGTCGAAGGGGTGCCCGACCCTGACACCGAGCGCTTCTGGACGAAGATGCGCTCCACCATCATCAACGACAAGAACGACCCTGGGCCGCAGCTCGACGTTATCAAAGACCTTATGGACAAGCACGCCCGCACGCACTCCGATTACCACGACTCCCACCGCGTGCGGGACCTCCGCTACGTCCTCTCCACCTCCGCCAAGAAGTCGTGTTTCACCACTCCACTGTATTTGGTGGTGTTACGCGATTTGCGTAAAGGTTTGCCGTTCTCTTTCGCATCCCTCACCCTTCTGGTCCGCACTGTGCACCGCGAGGAGGCCCCTCTGGCGACGCTGACCACGCCGGCGGCGCCTTCCGGGTCTGGTGGTGGTGGATCTGCTGGGTCCGCGCACGCATTCCGGAAGGTCGACCGCAAGGTCGAGCCGGTGGGGGAGTGGAAGGCGGAGAGCGGCGACTTGTACACGAAGTGGGTGGGGACCGGCCTCCCGTGCATCACGTGCCACCGCATGTGGAACGTGACCACCGGCCACCTGAAGACCAACACCATGTGCCCCTACATTTGCAAGGAGGCGTATGCCCCGACTAAAGCCCCGGCCCTTGCTCGGCCGGCGCCCCCTGCCCCGCCTACCCCACCTCCGCCTACCGCTGCGGCTGTCGTGGCGCCGCCCGCCGCGATGTCCCTACGTGCCCTCAGTTTCAGCACCGCTACCTCGACTCCCGCCGATTCGTCTGGTGGTGGTGTGAGTGGCGACGTCCCGGACGTCGAGACCGACCTGGCAGCTGGCGGCAGTGCGTCTGGTGGTGTAGCATTCACTGACAGGCCTCCTGATCCTGGCAGTGACGAAGAAGATTATCCAGCATTCCGCAGAGCCCCGGACCGGATGCCGTGGCCGATCTCATCGAAGAAGAAGTAGTGCGGATGTTTTGGCAGGATGCATGTTTTTGCTTGTGAGCCATCGCCCATGCGTGGATTCGCCTCTAGATGGACTGAGAAAGGTCCCTTCGGGCTCCTTGCTATCCGTGCCCTCCTGCTAGATTCTTCGGGACTCATTTTGCCCATGTTTGTGTGGCACCTCCCGCCTTCGGGGTGAGGTGGTGTGACGGGCATACAGCCTTTTACCCCCTCACTGAGGGGTGCAGCTGTCTGCATTCTGATCACCCCTTGCCGAGTTTGCCACGTCAGCACGCATTCCGAGTCTCTGTCCGTTCCGCTAATAAAACACCTCATTGTATTTTATTATCTATCTTAGACTTACAGTGACTCTGCTCCGCCCTGCGTTTCTGGTTTTTCACGACCGACATATCCGATATATTCCTCTATCAATATTTCGTATATTTCATCTGGTTTGGCCCACACCACTTACCTGGTGTTGCAGATTCCTGTCTAGCTTTGATCATCGAGACCCCTTCTTTCGACGACTTTTCGAAGACCCGCGTTCGCTTCTCTTTTTCAGCAGCGACGCACCACGACGACCCAACTGTGTTACGGATTTTCCTTCACAGTAAAGACCACATTTTTCCGACGACCCGCATTGTTGACCCTTTTTCGTTTCGACGCCGCCGTACGTGAGTACCACTTCCAGCATCCAACCTGGACGAACCGTATTTCATTGCGTGCATCATGCCTACGCAGTGTGGTGCTTCTGTCCGCACAGTTTTGGGATGAGCCTTTCAGGACCCGGGCTCAACTTTAGCGCTCACAGCCC
>PIVT01000736.1 GCA_003353845.1 Pseudomonadota bacterium
CAGTAATCTTCGTCCGCTGCCGTGCGTTGGTCTTGTAGCCCTTATCATTGGACTTGCCGCCGCCGTTGAGGCCGTTGCGCTTGGTGTGGTTCTTCCGCATCGCGTACAGGCAGGCCTTGCCGTAGGGGCTCAGGGCACGCCAGGCGTCACCGCGAAGGGAGACCGGGTCGCCGTTGTCGTTGGTGATCAGGCGGTACCCGCCGCCGTTGTCCTCCTCAATGATGGGAGGGCCACCAACTTCCCGCTGATGCGCCAACAGGTGCTGGCCGGCTTCTTGGGCGCTGATGTCGCGTTTCGTGTCCTTCTTGATGGCAGGTCGGTCTTCAGCTGCGCCATTGGGGTCTGTATCGGTGACAGTGGTCGGGTTACCTCGGGAAGATCGGGCTTGACCCTGGCCAATGCTCTCGACAAACAGCGTCTTGATGCGCTCCACGATCAGCTCCATGGTCTCCTCACGTTGGTCGTCAGTCATGATGGCCAAGGCGTTCTTGGAGATGCCGATGTTGATGCCATATGCCATAAGCGAATCGTTTCTGCGCAAGCTCCCCTCTTGACTGAGTACTGTAGAAACAGACTTGTACTCGCGGCCGGGTTCCTTGAAATCTCCGAGTTGTCCGG
>PIVT01000221.1 GCA_003353845.1 Pseudomonadota bacterium
CAATCAGAGCAGCCTATTCCATCGTTCGAGGGTTCTCTCGATTGCCGTATTCTCCTGGTCGAATATGGCCCGGACAACCAACGATTGCTGACCTACATTCTACGCAAAGCAGGTGCCGAAGTCGAGATTGCCGAGAACGGACAATTAGCCATCGATCTCATCCATGCGTCCGAAAAAGGGGACCAGCCCTACGACATGGTTCTGATGGACATGCAAATGCCTGTCAAAGATGGATACCAGGCAACACGCGAGCTTCGCGATGAAGGCTATACACGACCGATCATCGCCCTGACTGCACATGCCCTTACGGAAGATCGCCGGAAATGTATCGAAGCAGGATGTAGTGACTATACAACCAAACCCATTGACCGCAAAAGACTGATCCGGACACTGCATAAATTTGCGACAAGACCGAACAACACCCTGGTAAAACATAAAATATATGAGACAGATCCCTTGGGGGTAAACACCAAATAAAGAGCGAACCTATCGAACGTAACACGATATAGAAATAGGTAACCACCGGAGCACTTCGGGCGATCTGGAACAGATCGAATAGTCAAACCATGAAAAAAGAACATATCCGAAACAAGGTTTTCCTTTCGCTGGCACTTGCAATCATCACCCTGGGTATCGCTGTCTTTGCCAGTTTTTTCTGGTTTCAAAAGGGTGTAACCGGTCTTCCGCTATTCAGTAAGGTGGTCCGGAATAGGGGGTTGCGTTGAATTGATGGTGACTGAAAAGGCCTCCCTGTGGTAAACATTGAATAGTAATAACACATGTTTCCCTTGGCAAGGAGGCCGATATTATGATTATGGCAGAAACTGCGGCTTGTAGCAATCTCGATCAACTGACAAAAATGGTTGACGACTTGAAGACTTTTGTGCGGCAAGCGGCTGTGGAAGGAACTGCTGTGCATAAAGTGGAAAGAGAAATCTGGCAACGCATGCTGGCGATGGGCCGGCTGTCGACAGGGTCTTTTTTGCGGATGCAGGGCGATGGCGACGTGGGGGAAACCATCGAAATGCCTGACGGAAAAGAGCTCAAGCGACTGCCCGAGCAGCACCAGCGGACCTATCATTCGATCTTTGGACCGTTTGCGATTTCGCGATATGTCTATGGCACACGGGAAGGACAGCGGATTGACTTCGTGCCACTGGACGCTCGATTGGAGTTGCCCGAGAACGAGTATTCGTACGTACTTCAGGATTGGGCGGGAACGCTTTGTGTCGAACATGCTTTTGCGAGGACGGCCCAAACGTTGGAAACCATCCTGGGGCTGTCACTTCCAGTCGACTCTCTGGAAAGGATGAGCCGCAAGATGGCCGAATCGGTCGACGGTTTTCGCTCTTCGTTGAAGAAACCACCCGTCAAGGAGGAGGGCGAGATACTCGTTGTTACCGCCGATGGCAAAGGGATTCCCATGCGACGGCCAGCAGATCAACGGCCTGTCGGCGCACGTCGCAAGAAGGGCGAGAAAGCGAACAAGAAGCAGATGGCCACGCTCGGCTGTGTTTACACGGTCGATCCGAAAACCCGCACGGCGGAAGACGTCATCGAGGCCCTTTTTCGTGAATATGTCGCACGGCCAAGCGGAGAATCACCCGAGCCTGTCGCGCAACACAAACGGGTCTGGTCAAGTTTGACTTATGACGAGGGCGAAATTCACGTCAATGCAGAGACGGAGGTTTTCTCCTGGATGGCAAGTGAGGTCGAGGCACGACGACACGATGGCCAACCGATGGTGTGCCTGATGGACGGTCAACGCAGCCTGTGGACTTCATGCGTCACGCATTTGCCTCGGTCGGATATGGTAGCGATATTGGACCTTCTCCATGTGATGGAATATGTGTGGAATGCCGCGTACCTGTTCCACGCAGAAGGGAGCGAGGCCGCATCGGCGTTCGTACGCGATCGCGTACTACGCATCCTTCACGGTGAAGTGGGCTACGTCATTGGGGGGCTGCGTCAGATGGCAACCAAGCGAAGCCTGTCTGCGGACAAGCGAAAAAAGCTATCGCAGATATGCAACTACTTCAGCCGCAATCGCCATCGAATGCGTTACGACGAATACCTCAGTGCGGGTTATCCTATAGCAAGTGGCGTGATCGAAGGGGCGTGTCGTCACGTTGTGAAGGACCGGATGGAGCGGTCCGGAATGCGATGGACGATCGACGGCGCCCAAGCGATGCTCGACCTTCGCAGCACATCAGTCAACGAGCAATGGCCCGCGTTTGTGACCCATCGCATCCAAGCGGAAACCCAACGCCTCTATCCCGAACGTCAACAACTGAAGCGTCTAGCGTTCCGGCTAATCGCCTAGCGGAACACCGGTTACACCCGTTTCAAAAGAAAACGATGGATGAGCAGATCACCAAACGACTGGATAGCACAAGGGTTATATTCGAGAATGAACTTGATGACGATGCCGAATGCCTCGATGCCCTGATCCAACTTCTCAAGCGCGACACGCAGCTCAAGGATGCCTTTGTAGCCGGGGATCGCAAACGCCTGCTCCAATATACGCAACCGATCCTTAAAGACAC
>PIVT01000737.1 GCA_003353845.1 Pseudomonadota bacterium
CGAACACAACATCTATACCAAGCACTGTGCAGGGAAACCGCTTCCGGAGGCCGACCGCTACCTTCGTGTCGCCAGTCGCACAAAGCCCGAGAATCGCAAATTTGTAGAGGCTCTGCAGTGCGTGATTACCGGGAGGCAATCATAGGATGAGCGACAGACCGACCATCCTATCTTTCGTAAAAGACATCCCCAACATCATAACCCTGTTGGGATTAAGCTGTGGGGTTCTTGGTATACACTTCGCGCTTCTGGAGAATTTCCCGGCAGCAGTAATCGCTATGCTCTGGGCCGTTCTGTTCGATTGGTTCGACGGCCCCGCCGCGCGCCGAATACCAGGAAGAAGCGATGTTCAGAAATCCATCGGTGCCAAAATGGATTCCCTGGTGGATATCGTCAGCCTGGCGATCTGCCCGGCTATCATTCTGTTGAGCTACGGGGAGTTCAGTGCATGGTTCTTTCCGGGGGCACTGGCCATAGTCATGGCAGGCGTCGTCCGGCTTGCTTACTTTGACGTCTTCGGCGTCGATGACGACGGCACCATTGCGGGGCTATCGCTGGACATCACAGCTCTCGTGGTGGCATTTGTGTTCCTGTTGGAAGGAGTACTGAGCCACAAT
>PIVT01000097.1 GCA_003353845.1 Pseudomonadota bacterium
CCGGCATTGGAAACAAAGGTGGCGGGAATGGAAGAGCCGGCGTAGCGCTCCAAAATGGGTGCCAGGTCATCCACGAGACGCACGCCGCGCAACAAGGCGGACACCGTGCCTTCAAAGCCGACCTTCGGACGCACCAATTCGATGAGTGCTCGACCCGGTAAGGAACTCGTGGCTTCTTCCTGGCCGGCAGACTGATCGAGAATAAATACACCGCGACCCGCTTTGGCCTCGCGCAAGGCGGCAATGGCCGAGAGCGCCTTCCCCTCGCGAGTCAGCACCAAGGCTTCCGCACGCTCGGCCAATACTGCACCTACCGCGCTTTCCACCGAGCCATCAACCTCCAACACATCGCGCACCAAGGCTCGAATGCCGTAAGCCTGCTTGGTCTCGTCTCCACCTTGAAGCAGATGGCGAGTGGCTTCACCTACATCATCTCCGCGTTTGATCAACTCGTGCAGAGAATTGAGGCGAGCGCTGCGCTCATCGCGCAACCGTCGGGCTTCGCGGGCCTTTTCCATGCTCCGCTGGAAAGCTGCAGCCGCCGTTTCCTGTGCTTGGCGCACCTTGCCCAGTCGCCCCTCAGCGCCTTCGCGCTCCGTGACCAGAGCTGCCAGACGGGTTTCCACCGCTTCCAACCCCTGGTTTGCCACCGTCACCTCTTGAAGCTGCCCCGCAGAGACTTCGTTCAAGGCGGTCAAACGATCTTCAATATCGCGACTGCGATCTTCAATGCTGGAAATCCGATTTTCGATACCTGCGATGGAGGTCAAGCGCTCGACCAGGGCCTTATTGGCCGCTTCGCGCTCGCGCTCGACACCACGCAGAGCGTCGACGGAGCTGCGAGCGGCTTCTTCGGCACTCTCCACGATCTGCTGTTCTCGGCCCAGGTCGGCTTCAACGCTTTCCAGTTCGCCGGTGAATTCACGTGCTTCGAGATCACTGGCCTGCAATTGCTCGCGCAAGCCCCGCAGCTCTTCTTGCCGCGCCACATTGGCTTCAGCCAATTGAGTTCGCTCACGCTTTTCGAATCCGACCCGCCCTTCGATCTCTTTAATCTGTGTTCGCAAGGCAAAGAGCGCCTCGTTTTCATCGCTCAACTGACGCTCGGCTTCGGCCAGCTCCACGCGAGAGCGCTCCAACTGAAGCTCCCGCTCGGCCATTTGCACATCCAAGGCCGTGCTTTCATCACCAATGGCTTTCACGTGGTCGCGCACACCATCGATTTCGCCCTTCAAGCTGCCGTACTCTTCGTGGGAGATGGAGAGGTCCAAAGTGCGCAACTTCGAGTGCAGACGCTTGTAACGCAGGGCTTTCTTCGCCTGGCGCTCCAGGGAATTTTTCTGGCGCCGCAACTCACTCAGAATGTCTTCCACGCGGGTGAGATTCTGCCCCGTGCCCTTCATTTTGAGCTCGGCCTCGTGGCGACGGGCCTTGTACTTGCTGATGCCAGCGGCTTCTTCAATGAGCAGGCGGCGATCTTCGGGACGCGCCGAAACGATACCGGCAATCTGGCCCTGCTCCACGATGGTGTAGCCCTTGGTGCCAATGCCCGTGTCCCGGAAAAAATCGTGGATATCGCGCAGACGACAAGGCGTTTTATTGATCAGGTACTCGGACTCGCCCGTTCGATACAGGCGGCGCGCAATCTGTACTTCGGGATAATCGGCATAGGCCGCGGGAGCGCCGCCATCGCTGGTATCGAAAACCAGGGCCACTTCAGCCATGCCCACGGGTGCATACCCTTCGCTGCCAGCAAAGATAATGTCTTGCATGCCCTTGCCACGCAGATGTTTGGGAGATTGCTCGCCCATGGCCCAGCGCATGGCGTCAACCACGTTGGATTTACCGCAGCCGTTGGGACCGACGATGGCGGTAATTCCCGGCTGAAATGAGAAGTGCGTCTTCTCCAAGAAAGACTTAAAACCCGTAATCTGAAGAGATTTTATGTGCACTGCTTCCTTCCATTTTGCCGCGTTCCCGCGTCGGTCACGAGCGAAAACTGATCCTGCACTTACCCACTGTCCGCCATTGGTTGCTCACTCAACAACAGCGGACTTCCATTCATTCATCTTGCGTTCATGGGTCTTCCCATTCACACAGTTTTTTCGGGGTAGCTCGCTTAGGTACCATCCCCCAACGCCCCTTCGCAAGCGAAGCATGAGCCGCTGTTCCCCAACAACTTCTCAAAGCCTTCACAGCAATAAAGTTCGCTCATCGAGACGACTTCGTCGAACCCTTTTACGCGCTTTTCATTCAACATATGAATCATTGGCTTGCCGCCCCGGCTTCCCAATCCCCAAAGGGATTTTTATTTTTTCAGCGTCGTGCTTGGAATCTACGCCATCAGCTTGTCGCGGGTTCGCCCTCAGTCGCGGTGGTCTTGCCCCCGCTGCCCACGTACTGAAGCGAGTGCAGTCGATAATACACGCCCTTGCGAGCGAGCAGGTCGGCATGTCTCCCCGATTCAACAATTCTTCCGCGATCCATGACGTAGATCCGATCGACGTCCTCGATGGTGGACAGGCGGTGAGCAATGACGATGGCCGTTTTCCCCTCCATCAAACGATGAATCCCCTGCTGAACCAAGGCCTCGGTTTCGGTGTCAATGGAACTGGTGGCTTCGTCGAGCAAAAGAACGTCGAAATCTTGAGCCAGGGTGCGGGCAAAGGAAAGCAGTTGCTGCTGCCCGCTGGAGAGATTGCTTCCACGCTCCTGCATGGGGGTGTCGTATCCCTGAGGCAGGCGTTCAATAAAGCGGTGAGCTTCCACCATGTGGGCCGCCCGGTGGACTTGCTCCTCACCCACGCCCGGCCTGCCCAAGCCGATGTTGTCAGCGATGCTTCCTCGGAAGAGAAATACATCCTGCAGTACCATGGAAACTCGCTGTCGCAGGTCCCGCTGCGCCAGGTTGCGCAAATCCACGCCGTCCAAGGTGATGCTGCCCTGATCGATGTCGTACAGGCGCGTCAGCAACTTGATGATGGAACTCTTGCCCGCGCCCGTGGCCCCCACAAAGGCCACCTTTTCCCCGGCCTCCACACGGAAACTGATATCGCGCAGCACCCAATCCTCGCCCTGGTAGGCAAAGGAGACGTGATCGAATTCCACCACGCCGCGTTTTTCGGAGCCATGGGCCTTGGAAGTGACCGGTTCGGGCGGATCCACGATGCCAGGCTCGGTGTCCATCAGTTGAAAAATTCGCTCGCTGCTGGCCATGGCCGACTGCATGACAGAAAACTTGGCCGACAGGTCGCGCAGGGGCATGAAGAAGCGACGCATCATTTCGATAAAGAAAAACAGCTCTCCGGCCTCTACACGGTCCGAGCCCGCTGCAATGATGACGGCTACGGAAATCCCACCGGCCAACTCCACCAAAGCAAAGAGCGCCGAGTCGTAGCGGATGGACTGATACCAAGCATCGCGATGCAGGGCGTTGATCTCGTCGAAGTCGCGCAGGTTGCGCTCTTCACGCGTAAACAACTGCACCACCTTCATGCCCGTGAGCGTCTCTTGCAAGGTGGCGTTGATGCGGGCCACGAGCACACGCACCTTGCGAAAGGCCGCGCGGATACGCAATCGAAACACAATGGCCGCCAGCGCCAGCACAGGCACCACGCTAAAGGTGATCCCCGCCAGGCGCGGCGCCACGATGAAGAGCACAGTCGCAAAGCCGATCATCTTCAACACGTCAGTGATCAGGGCGACGATGCCCGAGGAAAACATCTCCGCGATATTTTCTACATCATTGCTAGCGCGCGTCACCAAGCGGCCCACAGGATGTTGATCGAAGTAACTCAAAGGCAAGGACTGTAGGTGATCGAATACATCTCGGCGCAAATCGCGCATGGCGCTCTGGCCCGTCACGCTCATCACCACCATGTGCAAAAAGCGCAACGATGAATCAATCACAATGGACAACAGGTAGAGCGCGGCCAACCAACCCAAGGGGGTCAACCCCCCCTTGGGTTCAAGTAAAAAGCCAAAAGCCGAAGGCGTGGACAAGGCCTCTGCCGGGAGCAGTACGTGATTGATGGCGTCTTTCATGATCCAGGCGGGAGCCACCTCGAAAAAGAATAAAGGCCCCACCAAGAGCAAGGTCAGTACGACCTGCCAACTATAAGGAGCGACGTACTTCCACAATCGCGCAATCAGTTCGCGGTCATACACCTTTCCCAACTGCTCTTCGTCATGAAACCCGGCAATGCCCGACTGCAGCTCATTGCCGTCGGAAGGGGATGTCGAAGGGGCGGGGGTCGTCGCGGCGCTCATGACACCACCCCCTCTTCCAAGGCTTCCTCTTGTGCCAGGCGCGCGTACAATCCGCCCTCGGCCAAAAGTTCCTCGTGACGACCGCGCTGCACGATCTTTCCGGCGTCGAGCACGATGACTTCATCGGCCTCGGCCACGGCGCTCACGCGATGGGTAATCACCACCACGGTGCGACCTTCGTACACTTCGCGCAGTTCATGCAAAATGGCAGCTTCGGTTTCAGCATCGACACTTGAGAGTGTATCGTCGAGGATCAGGATCTGAGGATCCAAGGCCAGGGCCCGTGCCAGGGCAGCGCGCTGACGCTGCCCGCCCGAAAGCATGACCCCGCGCTCGCCCACCAGGGTGTCAAACCCTTCGGGCAACTCGTCTACATCTGATAGTAAATGCGCGCGCCGCGCCGCCTCGGAAACGGCTGCGCGATCCACCTCGGGCAATCCATAAGCAATGTTTTCCGCCAAGCTCATGGAAAAGAGGAAGGGGTCCTGCGGCACCATGGCTATGGCTGACCGCAACTGTTGGAGCGGAATCTGATTCACATCGACGCCGTCGATGAAAATCTGGCCCTCCCCCACCCCAGATAGACGAGGAATCAAGGAGGCCAGCGTGGTCTTGCCCGAACCCACCGGGCCGACGATCCCCAGGGTCTTGCCAGCGGGTACGTGTACCGAAACCGATTGCAGCGCCGGTGTCTCTTCCTGGCCAGGATAGGAAAAACTCACATTGCGGAACTCAACTTCGCCGCGCAGGTTTTCAACCGGCGTCGCATCTGGCGCATCGGCCACCGCTGGTTCTACGGTCAACACTTCGTTAAGACGCTGCATGGCGGCCGCACCGCGCTGCACCAGCGCCACCACCCAACCTAGAATAAAGGTGGGAAAGGTAAGTTCATAAACGTACATGGCGAAGGTGAAGAACGCGGAGATCTGCATCTCACCCGCCATGACATCGCGCCCACCCATCAACAAAACGATCCACATGGCCAACGCAGGCAAGGCCATGGCCGTGGTGGGCAGTGCCGAGTTCACCCGCACCAAGGCGAGTTGACGCCGATAGAGTTCTTCATTGGCTTCCGCGAAACGCGCTTGCGTCATGGGCTCCATGGCGCAGGACTTCACAACAGCAATGCCGGAGATGGTCTCCTGCAACTGACTAGACAACTCGGCCAACCCCTCCTGGGCTGCAACATTCCAATGATGCAAATTCTTGGCCACGGTGCGGGCCAACCAGATAAAGATGGGGAAGGGCAAGAGGGACAAAAGAGCCAGCTTGGTATTGATACTGAACATGGCCGCGAAGACGGCCGTGAGCAAAATGGGGGTCTGGAAAAGATTGAGCAATCCCGGGCCCAGCAAGAGACGCACCGATTGCAAATCATTGACGCAACGGCTCATCAAGTCGCCTGTGGTCTGTCGCCCGAAATAGGACTGCGGCAGACGTTGGAAATGAGCAAAGAGATCGTTGCGGATCTCGTACTCCACTTCGCGGCCGCCATTAAAGACCATGGTCCGGGAATAGAAGCGCAATCCCAACCGCAATACCGCCGCACCGAAGATCCAGAGGCAGCGCAGAAAAACTTCACGCTGCGGGAGCCCCTGCTCCACAGCGGCAATGGCATAGCCCACCAGTATCGGGATAATGACCAGCGCCGCGATGTAGCCCAAGGTCGTAATGGCCCAGAGCAGGTAGATGCGCCGATTGCGCAAGATATAGACCGAGAGTTGCCGGGCCGTGGCTTTTAAATCGGGAGAGCTTCCCTTTTTTGTTTTATTGCTCTTGATAGTCATTGACCCTGCCACTACCCGCGCCCAAGTTCTCGGCGATCCGTTCCGAGAACATAACCCGTGAGCAAGCGAGCATGGCTCGCCACTGTGCGCCACACACCCGCTTCCAAATAACGACGAGCGGAGGTCGCAATGTCGACGGGAAGAACAATAAAACGCCCACGCCGCTGTAACCTTAATACCAGGTCAAGGTCTTCCAGGCTGGAGACCTGCGGAATGCCTCCAAACTTCGAGAGAACACGCGGCCGAATGAAAAGAGCCTGGTCTCCGTAGGCGAGTCCGAACCACTTATTGCGCAAGCGCGCAGCCCATTGCACTACACGTAGGGAAGCCCGCTGAAATAGCGTTCCTGTATTCTCAGACCAATCGAAACGAAAGCCAAAGGCGCCGCCGACCACCCCGGGATCAGACAATGCGTTTTCCACTGTGGCGGTAAAACCTGCCGGCAGCTGCGTATCTGCATGCAGAAATAGTAAGGCGTCCAATTGATCAATCTCGCCCAGTTCACCCGCAGTTAATAGCTTCTCAATCTCCACCACACCTGCGGCCAACTGTCGCGCCCGACCGGGAGGAGAGGCTGCGACGCGCGCACCGGCGGCTTTCGCGCGCTGGACGGTATCGTCGGCACTTTCTCCATCGACAACAAGGGTCACAAGGGCTTCAGCAGCGCTTTTCACCGCCGCTTCGATCTGGCTGGCCTCGTCTTTGGCAGGAATAATCACAGCAAGTTTCACCGCGCGACATTAGCATGCTCGTTCCAAGCAGCGCGCCGTGAAGGTCTCTCCATGGAATTTGAAACAAGGGTTTGACTCCCTGCAAGCTCTCACCTATCCATCCAGCGTGAAATCGAACAAGAACGCCACAACAAAGCCGTCAACGGCCACCATCAGCGCCCCTGCCTACGCGCAGGCCGGCGTCAATCTCGATTCTGATGAGGCCTTCGTCGAAGACATCAAAAAAATTGCGCAGACCACCAGCAAGCGCCGTGAGGTGCTGTCCAGCATCGGTGGCTTCGCCGGCATGTTCAAGGCACCCGAGCGCTACAAAGAGCCCATCATGGTCGCCTGTACCGACGGTGTGGGGACCAAGCTCAAACTGGCGGCCGAACTCGGCGTCTTCGACAGCATTGGAATCGATTGCGTGGCCATGGTCGTCAACGACCTGGTCGTCCAGGGCGCCGAACCCCTGATTTTCCTCGATTATCTGGCCATGGGTGAGATGGATCAGGAGATCGCCAAAGCCACCTTGTCCGGCCTGGCTGAGGGCTGCCGTCAATCGGACTGCGCCCTGTTGGGCGGCGAAACCGCCACCATGCCAGGCGTTTATCCCAAAGGCGAGATTGAGATTGTCGGATTCTCGGTGGGTGTCGTCGAACGCAGCCAGATTATTGACGGATCCGAAGTGCATGATGGGGATGCCATTATTGGCATTGGCTCCAGCGGAGTACACAGCAATGGCTACTCCCTGGTGCGCAAAATCGTCGACGACGCTGTGGCCCGTGGCGAACTCGATATCCACGCCGAACGTGACGAACTGGGCACAACGCCTGGCTTGGCGCTGCTGGCCCCGACCCGTATCTACGTGAAGGCCATCCTCAACCTTATACGCGATTTCACCCTCCACGGCATTGTCCACATCACCGGGGGCGGATTCGTCGGCAATATTCCCCGAATCCTGCCGGACTCCGTCATGGCGCGCGTCGATCCCACCTCTTGGAAGCGACCACCGATTTTTCCCTTATTGCAACGCCTGGGTGGGATTTCCGAAGACGAAATGCTGCGTGTGTTCAACTGCGGCATCGGCATGGCTCTCATCGTACCCCCCGCGCAAGTGGAAGAAATCATCGATCGCTTGCGGGGCCTGGACGAAGTCGCCTTCAAGATCGGCGAAGTTCATCGCAAACAGTCCCCAGACGACCCCAGCCTTGAGCTGGTGACTCCGAGCTAATGCCACCGGCCCCCTCTGAGCGGTCGACTGCAGCACATCGTTCGAGGCGTTGGGACGCCATCATTCTGGGAAGTGCGCTGCCCGGCCTGGTCGCCGCTTGCCGCTTGGCCATGGCGGGTCAGCGAGTTCTGCTGGTGGAGGAAGAGGAAACTCGCCAAGCATTCCAAGGCCTTTGGGAACCCTTCCTGCTTCCCGGCATCGACGACAAGGCTCTCATCCAAACCTGCCTCACCCAATGTCGCTTCCCGCTCATCGATCGGCGCAAGCTTGTGCCCGATGAAATTGCACTGCAACTCATCACACCCAAGGCACGAGTCAATATCGGCGGATTGCAAGCGACAGACGAAGAGTTCCGAATCTGGGGCCTATCGGGTGAAAAGAGCAGCCATTCCCTGCTCAGTTCGCTGGCGTCTGCTGCGCGGGCCGAGCGCGAATTCATGCTCAACACCCCCTTTGCCCGCACCAGTCGTTTTCGAGGCGCTGGACG
This sequence comes from Pseudomonadota bacterium, assembly GCA_003353845.1. GTDB lineage: Bacteria > Myxococcota_A > UBA9160 > UBA9160 > JADFDR01 > GLO-12. The sequence continues at coordinate 8,488 of PIVT01000097.1, forward strand.
AAGTCGACCGACTTCTCGTACGACGACAGCCATTTTTGAACGGGGCCTGCCAGCCGAATACAGCGAAGCCCCTCCAGAATTGCGCTCCCTGCTAGAAGCCCAGGCCCAGGTCATCTCCAATTTGGGCCAAAGCACTCCGCCGCCCGAGGCACGGGCCTATTTATTGGGAGCGCCTCTGGAGGGAAGCAGCTCCTTTGTGCAGCCTGGGGAGACGCTGCGCGGGCTATTCCGCCAACGTCTCACCGCACTCAACGGAGAATTCCGTAAATTGCGCAGGGGGTTCGAGTTCACCGAAGTCAGCCGACTGCCCGGTATCTCTCCGCGCGACAGCAACGAGAACTGGCTGGGCCGATGCTTGATCTTCAATACCCCGCTGGCCCTGATCGCCAAGGCCCTGTCTGCCCAGGGTTTACCCCTGCCCTCGATTTTGGGCAGTGCCGTCCCCTGCCAGTCTCCCGCCCAGCTGCACTGGCGCGTCCCCGCTGCTTGCCTGCCCGAGGCCATGGCTCGACGCCTGGTGTGCACGCTGCCACCCTCCGCCCATGGCCAGCGCATTGAAAATGCTGACGGAAGCCCCAAGCAAGAGGCTTTTCGCCTTCAAATCCTCCCCTCCTCTGCGGGCAAGCGCTTTGTCGAAATTTTGGCCAGTGCGGCCGTCCCCCCGGAGCGCCAAGCCGAAACTCTGGCCCAGATGGAGCAGGTCGTAAACGAACTCCTGCCCTTCTCCAAAGACCAATTGGAGCCCCTGGCCCTGCCCGAGCCCCAGTGGGACAATCCCGGCGCTGTGGCCGATCCGGCCAAAGGGGCCGGCTGGCCAGCGGAAATTCAGCTTCGACTCAGCCAACGGCCCCCTGTCTACGACCTCCCACGCCATAATGTGGCGGCCTTGGGCGTCGAAGGGGACCTATTGCTGGGCTGGCGGGCCGGCGACAGCATCTGCAGCGAGTTGGAATAGCCGCAAAGCTTTGGTTGCCGGAACCTACCCTCTGGGCTAAACACCCGCGTTCAGGACGAATTCAAGGAGTTCCACAGTCATGGCACGGGTATGTGAAATCTGCGACAAAGGCCCTCAATCCGGCAATAACGTGAGTCACGCCAAAAACACCACGCGGCGGGTGTGGAACCCCAACCTTCAGAGCGTGCGAGCCATCGTCAACGGTGCAAAGCGCAAGATCCGCGTCTGTACACGCTGCATCCGCTCAGGCAAAGTCGTTAAAGCCAGCTAAACTACTGCGAGCTAGCGAGATCGATTGATCGGGCGCCTTTTCCCAACGCGAAAGCTCCCACAACGAAAGCGGCCGCTGTTGAGCAACCCAGAACCCCGACAGAAGAAACCTCTTCTACGCTTACTGGGTTATGTGCGTCCCTATACCAGCCTGTTTTTCATCGTCGTCTTCTTCATCTTGATGCACTCAGGGGTCGAGGGCGTTCGCAACTACCTGCTCAAGCCCCTGTTTGACGATGTCATCATGGCGCAGAAGCCCTCGCTGCCATCCAGCAATTCACTGCTTCAAACCTTCGGCTTTGGTGACGCCCCGGAGCCCGGCTCCCAAGAGACCCCACCTAACTTCGAAGAGCACGTAAAAACCCAGGCGGAGCTAGCAGCCGAGGAAGCATTCAGAACCACGCTGTTTGATATCTGCCGCTGGGCCTTACTTGTCGTGCTGCTCGTGCCGCCCACTCTGTTCATCAAGGATTACTTGATCGAATACATTCTGGGTCGCGTGCGCGTCGACATCCAACAACAACTCTGCTTGAAACTCCTGGCCCTGCCGCTGAGCTTTCACGAAGGCACCACGCGCGGCGACTTGCTCTCGCGCACCATCAACGATGTCACGCAAGCTCACCATGCGCTGCGACTTTTATTCAGTGACTTACTCAATGCCATCGTACGCATCCTGCTCGTTTCCAGCATCATGGTTTACATTTCCTGGCAGCTGGCCGTCCTCGTATTGGTTCTTGCGCCCGCGATGGTGTGGGTCGTCAACCGCTTCGGAAAGAAAA
>PIVT01000738.1 GCA_003353845.1 Pseudomonadota bacterium
ACGCACACCCCGCCATTCTTCTATTGGCTTCGTGGCCTAAGTGGCCGGAGCTTGCGGAGGACACTTCGGGTGCAAGTGGTTGCATGAGGGCCTCGCGCACCCTCCGGTGCCCTGGTCCATGCCCCGCGCCCGATGTCCGCTGTCTGGCTCAACTGGAGTCCCGCCCAGTCCAAGGTCTTCGTCAAACAAGAAAGACCCTGGGCTACGCGTCGGCTACAGCTGTGTGTCATCGTCATTGGCACTCGTCATCTCTCAACCGACGCCGAGCCACGTGTGCTGCCGCCACGAGACTGAAACGTGGTGGCAAGCACCCGCTCGCTCTCCGACACACAAAAGCAAGCAAACAGAGCAATCGACCTTGCTCTCCTTCGCGCTTCTGTGTAGTGGTATCGTTTGAGGCTTCTTTTTTCTTTTCTCTTTGCCCTTCGGGAGGGGGGCCATGCTCCTCCGTGAGGGAGAGCTGGCTTGTTCATGCTTCGCAGCCCTAACTACCCATACCTGCCATGCTTAGTGTGCCTAGTGTTCTGATCTACAACACGCGCGAGGCCCCCTGTTCGTCACTTGGAGCTAAGCGGGCTGATGCAGGCGAAGGAACGGTCACCGCCCATTCAACTCC
>PIVT01000029.1 GCA_003353845.1 Pseudomonadota bacterium
CGTCCCGTTGCATTACTCTTTCGTTTTGCCGTCGTCCTTCTGCCGTCCTTCGCCTCATGGCTATTTCTGCCATCCTTAGTAGGTGTCTTCATTTTAGAATGCATAGGAAAGACTCACCTGTACGAAGTCACGGTCATTACCACCATTCGCCTTTCCACCTTGGAAGGAGTTGGAATAGGTCAAAATCCCCTTCCAAGTATTTTGGTAATCAGCGGTGAGTTGAAGGGCAACCTTCTTGCGGTCCTCCGTGTAAGATGTACCTGCATCAGGTGTCGTGCCTTTTACATCTTGGATATAGGTCACGGAGGGTGTCAGCGTGACGGCCGACCCAAAGGCACGAGCGTAGCTATTAGAAACTCTCACGGTGTAACCCCACGAATTTTCATCGGGCTTCCAAGGCTTACCATTTTTGGTCACTATCGCAATCGCTGCCGGAGGGGCATAGGCGATGGAGTGGTCGAGATCGGGGTACTTCATATAACCAACCTCGGCCACGATGGCCATGTCGTCTGAGCGAAGAAAATTATTCACTGGCCCCAACACAGGCGTCGCAGGCCCAACGACATACACACCATTGAGAATTGTCATCACACGCTTTTCGCGCACAGCACCTCTGGCGCTGGCGGGTTGGGAGGCAGCCCAAGAAGGCACCGCGCTTCCAAAGGCGGAAGTAATCGGCGTGGGTTGATTGTCCCGGTAGCTCGCCTCACCTGAAAGGGCGACACCTCCCAGGACGGTACTAAAGCTCACACCTGCCAGATCTATATCTTCCAAGTACTCGACGTAGTATCCAGCTGAACCTGAAAAGAATGCAGGAGGGAGAATCTGTCCACCCAAGCCATCCCCTCGAAAGCTCACCGTTGGGGCTTTGTCGTGGAAGCGCATATAAAAAGCGGCAAACTCCGTCTCAATACTGCTTGCGTAGTAGCGCAGTGAGGCACCCCACTGCCCCTGGCTCTTGGCCTCATCGTCACTCAATCGCCTGATACCACCCGGGGACGCTTGGTCGATAATCACCGTCAAACCATAAAAGTCAACAAGTGTATCCCTATCGACTAGGCCCGATCCGGGATCCACACCGATAAACTGACCTTCCGCGCCCCGCGACACCAAGTCACTGGTGGAATAGAAGGTACCTACGGGGTCAGCTTCAGTTCGATTCCAGTCGAACTGGTAGTAACCGTCAAAGGTCAAATCACCGGCCAGAACACCGGACAAGCGCATGATGGGAGCGGGGATCAAACCCTCTTTCAATTCGGAACCGGCTACGCGCAATTTGGTGACATCCAAGGCATTCGTGGCCTTGATACCGCCCTGCGTGTAGTACTCCTCGCCCCAATTGATCACCTGGTTCCCGATGCGCAGATCCCAAGGATTCTCGCCAATGTCAAAGTTCGTATACCCGTAAAGATCGAGGATGCGGAAGCCACGACCCACTGTGCCGCCTTCCCATGGATTGTCTGTGCGGTACCGCGCATCATTGGAGAGATCCGTGCGCTGGGGAGGGAACTGATGCCCGAGATCATTGTCTTGCACGATGTCGTAGAAATAAGTGACTCGACCGAAGGCACCAAAGTTTCGCCAATCGAATTGAGCTTCGTGCACCACGCTGGCTTGAATCGAGTAGACATCCTTTTTATCCACATTGAGATTGCCATCGTCGGAATTCAGCAGGCGCCCGTTGAGAGTCCCGTTAATAATGGGATCTGGTACGGTATTGCAACCACCATTACTTGAACTGATTTGATTGCAATCTCTGCCGGACACACGCATGGAGCCGGAAAGAGTCACTGTCGAATCAAAGGCAAACGTCCACTCCTTGGCTTCTTCTGTCTTGAACCCTTCTGCGCTAACGTTAGCGCCCACTACACTCAGAACCATTAGAATTACTGCAACACCCAGCAACGAGGCCCAACCTGTTCGTTGATCGGTTTTCGTCTCGGCGAGATCTTTCCAATTCATCTCATCCTCCATGCCTTGTCCCTGGCGAAATTTTTACGACTCAATTTTGTTTCGGCGATAACCCTCATCACCTGGGGGACCCAGCACCCGCACAGCCCCCGTTCTATCCCTACACACTCTCTTCATGAAACCTGATAGTATAATGATGCTCTGTTAAAATCATTAATTTTGTGTAAAGCGACACTTTGACACTTCATTTACTTTGTTCAATTTGACACACTATGCAACTCAGGGGTAGAACAAGATCTACTTTTAAATACGCCAACAGTCTCTAGGGGTTTCACCGAGGGTCTTCACTAAGGTGTTTTACTATTCAGTGACAAATTAATCTGTCACGCAACCGAGGGGTAACCTGTCTCAACAGGGCGAGGTTTATTCAACAAGGATCGATTCAATGATCGCTACTTTAGAAAGCTTTGTCTTTCGATTCCGGCTAGCCATCCTCTTATTTCTAGCAGCACTAACATTGGTTATGGGGTACTACGCAAGTAACCTGCGCATGGATGCTGGCTTTGCCAAGCAACTGCCCAAAGGTCACGAGTACATCGAGACCTTCTTCGAATACCAAGACCAACTTTTCGGTGCCAATCGCGTCATGATTGCCTTGCGGGCGCGCGACGGAGAGATCTGGACTACAAGGGGATTGAAAAAGCTTTATGAAGCCACGGATGCGATTTCCTTCCTGCCTGGAATCGACCGACGCACCGTCACTTCACTCTGGACGCCCAATACCTTCTATATAGAGATCGTCGAAGACGGCATGCGCAAGGAAGACCTCATTGGGGGCGATGTCACCCCTGAAAACATCACCCTCGACAATGTTGAAGATACTCGGCTCCGGGTCGTGCGCGGTGGCTATATCGGCCGGTTGGTATCGCGTGACCATACCACCGCCATGATCACAGCCGATATTCTCGATGTCGATCCAGTCACCCAAGAAAAATTGGACTACTTGGAACTAGCAACACGCCTGGAAACGGAGATTCGCGGGACGCTTGTTGATGACGAGTTTGATGTACATATTCTAGGCTTCGTGAAACAAATGGGGGACATTGCCGACGGGGCCAGGAGCGCCATTAAGTTTTTTGCTCTGGCTTTCCTACTCACAGCGCTGTCCGTCTACCTTTATTCACGCTCTTGGATTCTCACCTTCCTGGCCCTGTTCTGCTCCCTTACCTCGGTGGTTTGGCAATTTGCCGTTATCGACCTGCTCGGCTTCGGACTCGACCCCTTGGCCATTCTCGTCCCCTTCCTCGTCTTCGCCATCGGTGTCTCCCACGGCGTTCAACAAATCAATCTGATTTCCAAACGAGTTCGTGCGGGTAGCACGGGGATGGAAGCGTCAAGAGCAAGCTTTCGAGAGCTTCTTATTCCTGGCTCCATGGCGCTCATCACGGACCTCATCGGCTTTGGCACCCTGGTCATCATCCCGATTCCCATGATTCAAGAACTGGCCATCACGGCAACCATCGGCGTGGCCTTCAAGATCATCACCAACCTACTGATGTTGCCGCTGCTTGCCTCCTATTTTAGTTTCGACGAAAAATTCGTCGCGCGTGTGAACACCACACAGAAGAATCGAATCCGGCTGATGGTGTTCTTCGGACGCATCGCAAAACCTCGCAATGCCATCCGAAGTGTAGTGGTCTTCTCCTTGCTATTCGCCATCGGTTCCTGGCAGAGCCAGGGCCGACATGTGGGAGATCTCCACGCGGGTACGCCTGAACTCGAACCCAACTCTCGCTACAACGAGGACGCCAAGCTCATCGTTAGCAAATTCGATATCGGTCTGGATTTGCTCACCGTCATCATCGAGACACCAGCCGAGAGCTGTATCGACTACAAGGTCATGGACTACCTCGACCGTTTCAGTTGGCACATGAGCAATGTGCCGGGTGTGCTCTCGGTGGTTTCCTCACCTGTGGTAGCCAAGCAAATTTCCTCCGCCTGGAATGAAGGCAGTCTCAAGTGGAATGCCATGCCTCGCAACCGTTTTTCTTTAGTCCAAGCGACCAATCAAATCCCACCCACCACAGGAATTCTCAACGGCGATTGCACACTCATGCCCGCCATGGTGTTTACGGCGGACCACAAGGCCGAAACCATTAAGCGAGTCATCGGTGCCGTGGAAGATTTCCGACACTCCGATCCCATGGAAGGTGTGCAAATCCGACTCGCCAGCGGAAACATCGGCGTACAAGGCGCAACCAACGAAGTGCTTGAAAAATCTGAGCTGCCCATGCTGCTCTATGTCTACGCCACCATCATCCTGCTGGTGATCATCACCTATCGCGATTGGCGCGCAACCATTTGCTGCTGCCTACCCCTCACCTTGGCCACCGTGTTGGGCTACTGGTTTATGAAGGAACTCGAAATCGGCTTAAAGGTGGCAACCCTTCCCGTCATGGTCCTCGCCGTCGGCATCGGAGTGGATTACGCCTTCTATATATACAACCGACTGCAGATTCATTTGAAAGAGGGACTGAGCATGACGGTGGCCTACCAGCAAGCACTACTTGAGACCGGGAATGCTGTGATTTTCACTGCAATCACCCTGGCCGTCGGCGTGTCGACATGGGCCTTGTCCCCCCTAAAGTTCCAAGCGGACATGGGGATCCTTCTCACGTTTATGTTCCTCATCAATATGGTCATGGCTGTTACCGCCCTGCCCTCCTTAGCCGTGGTCCTCGACATGGTCGCACCGAGGCGGCGACCCGACCCACCGCCCCATGCCGATGACGAAGGGGGCGCATCATGAAGCGCATCCATCGACTCTCAAGAATCCAGATTCTCAGCACAGCACTATTGGCACTGTGGGTCCTTAGTGCAGCTGGCACCAATGCCGCAGCAGCGGATGAAATGGATTACGCAACACCTTCGGCCTTAGCGGCAAAGTCACTGCTACTAGACGCCACGCGAGCCGGTGACCGCCTTGTCGCGGTCGGACATTGGGGACATATCATCCTCTCCGACGACAATGGAGAAACCTGGCGTCAGGCCAAAAAAGTGCCCACAAGAAAAGATCTAACCTCCGTCTCCTTTGTCGACGCACAAAAGGGCTGGGCCACGGGACACGACCAGGTGATCCTTCACACCAGCGACGGCGGTGAAAACTGGGAACTCCAGTACAAAAACATTGAAGCCGAAGTGCCACTGCTGTCCATCTGGTTTCAAAACGCGCAACACGGCATTGCCTGCGGTGCCTTTGGCACCATTGTCGAAACCCAGAATGGCGGTCAAAGCTGGAAAAGTCGGGGCGTTGACGACACCGGGGATGAGGTGCATCTCAACGGTATTTTCCCCGGCCCGGACGGAACGATCTTCATCGGTGCCGAAATGGGGGTGGCTTACCGATCCTCCGACCAAGGAACCAGTTGGACCCGACTCGATCCTCCCTACGAAGGTTCCTTTTGGGGCGGCCTCACACAAAACGATGGAGCCATTTTGCTATTTGGGATGCGTGGACATATTTTCCGTAGCACTGACCTCGGGGAGTCTTGGATTGAAATCGAAACCTCCAGCGACGACAACCAATCCCTTTCTGGGGGCATGCAGCTAAGAAACGGCAATCTTGTCTTGGGCGGCATGGGTGGATCCGTTGTCTTTGGCAACGAAAGCAGCGATGAACTTGAAGCGATGAACTTGGAACATCGGCGCGGCATCAGCGCCGTAGCCCAAGCTTCCGATGGCACCGTCTTCTTGTTTGGGCATTTCGGCGTCCAAAAGGCCCCTGCCGAGGTCAATAGAGCACGCTAGAAACCAGCTTAGCCTCCTTTGATCCACCCCTTCACCCCAGCCCAGGCACATAGGCTGCGGAGTTGCCTTACAAACACTGATCGTTTTTATAATGGATTCCTGAGTCAAAATGCGGGACTCTGTCTTCAGTTTTCAAATTGTCCGTGTTGACTTGCTCGCCAAGTCGATGCAAAGGAAAGGAATGAAGATGCTCTGGTGGCAGTGGATCATACTCGGTGTCATTTTGCTCGGTTCAGAGATAATTGTAGATGCGCAGTTCTACTTGGTCTTTATCGGAGCCGCAGCCGTCGCGGTCGGACTGGTCGGGCTCGCGCCCTTAACCATTCCCGGGTGGGGCCAGTGGTTATTGTTCTCCGTAATCGCCATTGCTGGAATGACGAGTTTCCGCAGTTATTTTCACACAAAAATCAGGGGCAATTTGCCCGACATGGATGCGGGACTCGATGGCGAACAAGTCACGGTGTTGGAGTTGATTGGCCCCGGTGAACAAGGATCCGTCGAATCCCGAGGGACTCGGTGGGTGGCCAAGAATGTGGGGGAGACCCCCCTGGAAGCCAATAGCCGTGCTCGTGTCGAAAGCTCTGTCGGCGTCACGCTTAACGTGATCGCCCAAAACAAAAACTCATAGACCAGCGGCCTGGAACCCACGCGGGTTCAGACCGTCAACCCTTGAGCGAAAGGAACCCTACATGGATAATCTTGCATTTTATGTTTCACTCGCAGTAGCGGCTTTAGTCGTCCTCATAATCGCAAAAACTGGAGTTATCGTTCCGCAACAAAGCGCTTTTGTTGTGGAGTTCTTGGGGAAATACAGCCGCACTCTCAATGCTGGCTTTCACATCCTAATACCTTTCATTGAACGGCCTTCTTATCGCCACTCTCTAAAAGAGCATGCGGTCGATATCGCCGAGCAGGTCTGTATTACACGCGACAATGTTCAAGTGGGTGTCGACGGGGTGATCTACATGCAGGTGCTCGACCCCAAGCTCGCTTCCTACGGAATCGGAGATTTCAGTTTCGCCATCTCTCAGCTGGCACAAACAACCCTGCGTAGTGAAATCGGAAAGATCGATCTCGACCGAACATTTTTGGAACGAGCCACTATTAATCAAAACGTCGTCGAAGAACTCGACAAAGCCTCGGACTCCTGGGGAGTCAAGGTATTGCGCTACGAGATCAAGAACATTCGTCCGCCCGCAGATGTGTTGGCCGCGATGGAAAAGCAAATGCGTGCCGAGCGAGAAAAGCGCGCTGTGATTCTCAATTCCGAGGGTGTGCGCGACGCCAGGGTCAACGAAGCCGAGGGTGAAAAACAACAGGTGATCAAGCAATCCGAGGCGGACCGACAAAAGCAAATCAACGAAGCGGAAGGTCAAGCTCAAGCTATTCTGGCCATTGCAACAGCAACAGCAGAGGGCTTGCGCCAGGTCGGTTTGGCGCTGAATGGAGAGGGCGGCAATGATGCCATGCGCTTGCGCGTTGCCGAGCAATACATCCAGCAGTTCGGCAACCTGGCCAGGGAAGGCAATACCCTGGTGGTGCCCGCGGACCTGAGCGATATCTCCTCCATGATCGCGCTGGCCACCAAGGTCGCGAGCACGACGGGCGAAAATAAAGCAGTGTAATTTTTGCCCAAGGATTCGATCCCCTCGGTATCACCGAGGGGATCTCGGTATCACCGAGGGGCTCTCGATCCTCCCGAGGGGCTTAGCCCTACCCCCTCTGACATCTCAAGCATGGTTTTCAGCCAATTTCTCGTCTAATGTACCCGTCCCGCCCGTCATCGACGCGGAACTCGGAACACTACTTTCGGTTGCCAGGAGAATCAGCCATGTCATCCAGTCCCCTCTATCACCAGACCCTCTTAGGCCAAATGATTGTCGACGGCCTCAATAGCTATAACGACCGCCCCTGCCTGTACCTGGGCGACACGGTCGCCAGCTACAGCGACGTGCGTGCACGCACCAGCCAGTTTGTTCAGGTCTTCAAATCCAAGGGGATTGGGATTGGCTCCTCGGTAGCCGTTCTCTCTGCCAACCGACCCGAAGTGCTCTACAACATGGCGGCCATGATGATCAGTGGGACCTGCGGTACGCCGCTTCACCCCTTGGGCTCCTTGGAAGATCACGCCTACGTCTGCAACGACGCCAAGATCGAAACCCTGGTCTACGACCCTGTGATCTTCGGCCCACGCGCCCTGGAACTCAAAGAACGCGTCCCCTCCATCAAGAACCTCCTGGCTTTTGCCCCTCACGAAGGCGCTGAGGATTACGGTGCGCTGGCGGACCAATTCAAAGAAGAACCACTGGTTGCTGCGGAACTCGACCCCGAAGACATTACGGCCCTCGTCTACACAGGCGGCACCACAGGCAAACCCAAGGGTGTGGCCGCTCCCGCGCGCGCTGCCGCCACCATGACCATGATTCAAATGGCCGAGTGGGAATTTCCGGATGAGATTCGTATGCTCGTGGCGACACCTTTATCCCACGCAGCAGCGGCTGTATTTGTTCCCACCATGTTGAAGGGTGGCGCACTCTACGCCATGGCGGGATTCTCACCCGATGAATTCTTCGGCATGATTGAAAAACACAAGATCACCACCACCTTCCTGGTGCCCATCATGATCTATATACTGCTCGACTCCCCCGCTGCTAAAACAGCCGACATCTCCAGCTTGGAGACCTTGATTTACGGCGCCTCGGCCATGAGCCCCGCGCGCTTGGAAGAAGGCATCAAGAAATGGGGACAGATCTTCTTCCAGTGTTACGGACAATCGGAAGCGCCCATGGTCTTGTCTCACTTAAAGAAGGCCGATCACGACTTGTCAAAGCCTGAACGCCTGGCTTCCTGCGGACGCCCCTCACCCTGGGCACGCATCACACTGCTGGATGACGACAATAATGAAGTGCCCGAGGGAGAGTCCGGCGAGATCTGCATTCGCGGGCCGCTGGTCATGAAGGAATATCACAACATGCCCGAGCAAACAGAAGAAGTATTTGCTGGGGGTTGGTTACACACAGGCGACGTCGGGCGCTTCGACGACGACGGCTTCCTATATATCGTTGATCGCAAGAAAGACATGATCATCACGGGTGGTTTCAATGTGTTCCCCCGCGAAATAGAAGACGTCATCGCCACGCACCCCTCTGTAGCTCAGGTGGCTGTCATCGGCGTGCCCGACGAGAGTTGGGGCGAGGCCGTGAAAGCCGTCGTTGTCGCACGTCCCGGTGAGACCATTGACGTCGAGGCCATCAAAGCCCTCGTCAAAGAGGCCAAAGGTTCCGTGCAAGCTCCTAAGTCGGTGGACATTGTCGATGCCATTCCTTGCTCCGCCTTGGGCAAACCGGACAAGAAGGTACTGCGCCAGCAGTTCTGGGGAGACAAGGGACGCGGGGTAAACTAGCCCCACTAGTGAGGATCGGGCTGAAGCCAAATCGCTGAGGTAATCGCACGCTCTTGTATTGTTGCGGGATCCGGGGCCTCGATACCCAGGCGCTTGGCGTCGTAGGTCGACCAGCGTGGCGTCGGTATCTCAATCACACGCGCGTAATAAAAGGCGGGTTGCTTCGGATCAAAATCTGGATCCTGCCAGAACGTGTAGAGTTGCGCCGCGCCAATGCTATTCGAGTAGGTCGCTGCTCCTATATCTACCGTATTCCCCAGTGGCTCCACCTTATGGGTTTGCGCATCCGGTTGACGACCATCGGAGGCGGCAACATCATAAATCTTCTCATGGCTGCGACCCTGTTCGTCTAGCCAGCCTTTAACAATTTGAATGCGGTCCAAGTTCGCACCTTCCGGGTCTTTCAATGCAGAGACAAGAAACCCTGGAGTCGCGTTGTGATCACCCTGAACCAATTCCCCGCCCATGGCCACGCCATGCTGATAAGCCAAACTCACGAAGTCCGCGTCATTGAGCATAGATTCTTCGTAATCCCATCCAGCAAAAAATCGCACCACGATTCGAGGACCCGAAGTGGCATAAGTTTCCTTTCGCTCCATGGCTTCGAAGAGGGCTTCGCGCGTATTCTCCTCAGACCAAACCGCTGCCAGCCCCATGGCACCCCATTTTCGTGCACGGTTTTTGCTTTGGGGAATCAGCAAGCTCGGCCCTAAACGCAAACCAGCACTGCCATCGATGATGGGCAGGTTTCCAAAATAGCTATCTTCTTCCACGGGCGAAGCGGCGTTGTGTCCATCGCTGCTGCCAATAAAGCCGAACTGATATGGGTTCACTCCATCCTTCAACGCGATTTCCAACCCCGTGCGAAGTGCATCGCGTGCATAACTACCTTTGGGTTCGCTTCCTCCACCCTTTAAACGTAATTGCTCATTGAAGATCTCAAAATCTGCAAACTCATCTTCCGCAGACAAAACAGGATGCGTTTCCGATGCACCTTTGATCTGCAAAATTTCACTGATGGGCTCGTTCCGTACACGCCTTCGGGCATAGTCCGCCGTGATGGGGTCGCCGTTATAATCAACACGGGCATACATTCTTCCATCGCTGACGTTGGCGTTGTGAGGAATTGCCATCACCGACATGCCCTTCTGTCTCTGTTTCTCCAAGGCCTTCCACAACTCCATGGGGTTATCTGAGTCGCGCGAGCTAAAGGGTGCCACGGGAACCTGCTGTGTCTTGTAGATGACGTTGCGATGAAGGTTCTTCCCATCGGGCATGGAACTCCACTCATAGGCAATGAAGGTCGTAAAGCGTCCCGGGTCATTATTGCGTTGCGCACTTACAACCGTTTCTTGCCAAGCGGCGAGCAACACCGACGAGGAGTCATCGCCTTTCAATGCCTCGCCACTAAAAGATTTATCTTTAAACCTCAACAGAACCGTTTCGAAGTAGCGCATGGTAATGCGCCAGGGTTGGCCACTGGCGATCACCGACTTCATGCTTTCAGCCTCAGTGTCATCGTCTAAGGAGGCCGCCACACCCAAAAGCTCCGAGTGATCTGTTACTGCCGCGAAATCCAAAGGTCGTTTCAACTGCAGGGGATAACCCAGGGCGTGCTCGATGCTGCCGCCCTTGGCAAACGTATAGGCATCGTCAGGACGTGCCCGCACCCCCATGGTGTAAGCGTCGTAAGACAAGCTGGTGTGGATATGCAAATCGCCCCAAAAAACGTTGCGCAAAGGATCGTGAGGAACGAGGGATTTTGGAGGGGGACCCTCCGCCGTGGCGGCATCGTACTCGGGCTGAAGTGTCGGGTCGTCCAGCTTGGAACAGCCGAGGGGACCCAAACCGGGTAAACCCAAGAGTAGAAGGACAGCCGCACACCGCCTGATCGGAGCAGGTAGATTGAACGAATTAAATGAACTCATCGAGTAACCACCGGCAAAAGCCTCCAGCGCGTAGCCCTGCAACCGAGCACCACCAGACCACGCAATCGGAAATTCTAGCCTTATCTGTGGATGCTGAGAAGGGGGGCTGCTAACGCTTACTGCAAATCCGCCGTGACACTTCCAGAGGCGTGGATGATGTACATCAGACTGACGGCACGTCTCTCTTTTGCCAGGGATCGATCATAAGGCAGCTCCAACTTCACCCGCATTTCTCGACCCCTGCCATCCCGCCAACTGACAACGGCCTGCCGGGCCAGCAGGGGTTGTCTGGGTAAGCCGACATCCAGGGAGCTTTGAGGCAAAATCGCGTTGACCTTGCCCATCTTATTCGTCGGTTCATGAAACACTTTCACGTCGGTAATCTTACTCGTCGTCGCATTCTGGACAAGAACACGATCAACCATTACAGGCGGCTTAGCGCATCCCACAAACACAAAAATAAAAGTAAAAATCGCGAGGACCGTCCGCTGTTTAATCATTCTATTCTCGCGCTCCAAATTACCCCCACTGCAGCCAACACAGCTGACAAACCAACGGCGTACCCGATTTTAGAAACTTCCCCTCTTGCAATGACAACCATTGAAGGAGCCACAGCGACAAACAATACATAGACCAATAAAATATAGGCGCCGCGGTGTGCAAAATTGAACGTCCAACCCGCCCAACGCCTTTTTTTCGGAACCACCAAGCGAGAATCTTCCTTGCAAACATAAATGGAATTCAGCTTCCAATTACGCTCATTCTCCCAGTGCTCACTATTTCTATCGACCAAAACTCAAGCCTTCCAAATTGTCAAACATCCGATGACAACGAACAACGCCCCTGCCACCCGACCCATAATTCGGGGATTGATGAACTGCGAAACGGCCGAACCTGCCAAAACACCAATGGCCGAAGTCGCGATTAGCGCAAGCGCCGACGCGGCAAACACCGTCAGTCGAGGGTTTTCGGCATCGGAGGCATATAGAAGAGTCGCAAGCTGGGTCTTATCGCCTAACTCGGCTAGAAAAATTGTGACAAAAACCGTGACAAATAATTTCATTTCCACAATGGACGCCTTCTTTGAGAATGGTTCAGTTCAGATACGGATCAGCTAACGGCCAACAATCGTCAGGACGTAGCCATCAAGTTAGGTGCTATCGATCTTCATAGCCTCCCGAAGAGTGTCTTCAAAACTATATTTTGTCTGGAAACCTGTTCTTCTGATTTTTGAATCATCAAACAATGAATTCCGCGTAAGGGCATCTATTCCAAACCGAGTAAGCGGCGGCTCCACTCCGTAAGGAAATAGTTTCTCCAGGAGAAAGCCGATCAACCTGCCGACCGGAGTGGGAATTCTTAAAAACATGGATTTTTTACCGAAGAAATGGTCCAGTGCCTGTTTGAGTTCCAACCAGGACATCTCGTAACCTCTCAATAAGTAGGTCTCCCCAGCCGTGTCGCCCGACTCACCCAACCAACGCATCGCCCTTCCAACATCTCTGGTGTCCACACAGGAAAAGCGTGTTTCTCGATCTCCGAACAAAGGGAAACAACTCCATTTGTGCATGGAGGTAAAAGGAGGTAAAAAAGAAACGTCCCGCTTCCCAGTTGTCATGCTGGGACGCAAAATAGAGAGCTCAATCCCTCCCTCTTCAGACACTTGCTTAACCATCTGCTCTCTTTCATTGGCCACCTGATTGAAAAGATAGGCCGGGGAACAGGGGTAATTCTCATCAATGGCTTCGACAGGACGCCGGAATCCATAGACCATTACCGTACTGAGTTGAACGAAACGTTTCGCCTTGGCCTTGATGGCGCATCTAAGAACCGTCTGGGTTAAATCCACTTCCACAGCTCTGTGAGCTTCAAGGGATTGATGCAACTTTGGATTGGCGAGGCAATTATAAACCACTTCATGCCCGTCGATGACTTGGGTAATCGCTTCCGCGTTTCGGAAGTCGACTCTTTGCAAGGGTACGCCAAGAGATTCGAGGAAGGTGGTATCGCTATTTTCTCGAACCACAACAGTCAGCTCCCGACCGGACATGGCCAGCTGCTCCACCACATGGCTTCCAATAAATCCCGTACCTCCAAATATGATTGCTTTCATCAGGGCTTCCAACGCTAGAAGTTCTGTCGAGGCCAAAAACCCGCACTGGAAATAGCAGGTTGGCAGAGAAGGTAGGAAATCGAAAACGGTTTTCAAGTACGGGGCTGCGACAGTGTCTACATGTCATTTCTGCGTCCGGTTCAGTACATTTTGGATCGGATTAGACTCAAAGGGAGTAGCTCGTGGGTGCTGAAGAAATTGCGAAGTTAATTGAGGCTGTGGATGAAACAGCGACCGAAGCCGTATCTGGCGCTCTCGCTGCGGGGGAGGATCCCGTTCGTTTGCTCAAAGAAGGCGTAGTCGAAGGGCTGCGCTTGATCGGAGTCAAATTCGAAGAAGAGGAATACTTCCTGGCGGAATTGATGATGGGGGCCAAACTTGCCGAGCGTTGCATCGAATTGATTGATCCCCACATGCCGCCAAATAGCGTTACCACACGCGGGGTCATCGTGATTGGCGCCGTCGAAGGAGACCTTCACGATTTGGGCTACTCCCTCGTGGCAAAACAACTTGAGTTGGCTGGGTTTGAAGTACACCAGATGGGGGTTAACGTTGCCCCCATGTCCTTTATCGACAAGGCGCAAGAGGTTGGTGCAGGCATCATTGGCCTATCCGCATTCCTCGTTACCACGGTCCCCAGTTGTCGCGATGTAGTCGATTACATTCGGGACATGGGACTGAGTGACACTCTCAAAGTAATTATTGGAGGCACTGCCACCTCACAAGAAAGAGCTGATGAAATCGGTGCCCAAGGCTGGGCTGCCAATGCCGTCGAAGCCGTTAGTCTATGTGAGCGCCTTACTGAAGTGGAACAAGCTGCAACTCAAAACCTATAGAATCTCAAAACAACGGATAACCAATCATGAATCTAATCGAGAAGCTATTAGAAAAAGGCCGCCCCGTTGTCTTGGACGGTGCATGGGGAACGGAGTTACAGGCAAAGGGGATTCCAACTGGCATCAATCCCGATACCTGGAATCTGAGTGAACCCGATTTAGTCTGTGAGGTTGCCCGTTCCTATGTTGATGCAGGCAGTCAAATCATTCTCACCAACACCTTTCGCGCGAATCGCATCGCTTTTTTAAACCAGCCTGAGGCAGAACAAATTGAGGCTATCAATAAAGCAGGGGTCGAAATTTCGAAAAGGGCCGCAGGCGATCGCGCCCATGTATTTGCCTCCATCGGACCCAGTGGGAAATTCTTAGTGACGAAGCAAGTCACCAAAGAGGGTCTGCTCCAGAATTTTGCAGAACAAGCGCAAGCCCAAGCAAGCGCGGGGGCCGATGGAATTGTGATTGAAACCATGGGCGACATTGAAGAAGCGAAGCTGGCGGTCCAGGCCGCTAAAGCTACCGGTCTACCTGTAGTGGCCTGCATGGTTTACGACTCGGGCAAAAAGAAAGATCGAACCATGATGGGCATCTCACCCACTCAAGCAGCGGAGGCACTGACAGAGGCTGGAGCTGATGTCATCGGTGCTAATTGCGGCAACGGCATCGAAGGTTATATCCCTATCTGCGAGAGCCTGAGCAAGGCGACGCATCTCCCCATCTGGATCAAGGCCAATGCGGGCATACCGGATCTGGTTGGTGGCAAAGTGATTTATCGCACTACGCCTGAGGAGTTTGTAGATCATATTCCCGCATTACTCGAGGCGGGCGCCTCTTTCGTAGGTGGTTGTTGTGGAACCAGCCCCGATTTCATTCGTGCTGTTTGTACAAAGTTGCGAGGTAACTAAAGATGATCCCTCTTTTTGATTTTCAAGAGCGCTCCTTAAACGGTCCGGTCATGAAGACTGACGAGTTCGACATTGCGTTTTCGATGAAGCTCAGAGAGTTGGTGAAAAAGTACAATATCGAATACACACCGGAAGAATTGATCGTTAGTGATGAAACTGCTGACGCCATTTTTCATGCAGGGGTTGAGCTATTGGCGGAGATTGGTTTATACCAACTCTCTACGCTCCGGGTGGTTAAGTTTACCCAAGAAGAGATATTGGCCTTTGCCAAGGAACAAAGGCAGAACCCAGGCAGAGCCACCTTCGGCCTGGGCAAGGATGAAATGACCCTTGCCTTTCGCAAAGGTTCCGATCCTCGCCCCCCCACCCTTTATATCGGTATCGCTGGCATAATCTCGGAGGAGGAGTTTGTTCCTCTGGCCACCTCATTTGTACGGGAAGAGAAAGTCAAGGGGCTGGGGATATCCGGTGGCATCACCAAGGTCGGTGACATTGAACCCAGGGCAGGCACCCTTAGCGAAATTCACTGTGCTTTATGGGAACAGCAAAGGCTGCAAGAAGTTCTTGAGGATGTTGGCCGACCGGGGATGAACCTGGGCTTACTTTGCACAGCCAGCACCGTCGCTGGAACCATGCAGGTGATTGAGAGTTCCTTCCGTGATGCCCACAACACACAAATCGGCGTCCACGTTCTCCCGGAACTGAAAATTGACTGGGACAGACTCTTGCTCGCCAACTTTTGTGAAAGCACGGGCATCCGGCCCTGGCAAAGTGCGATGACCCTGATTGGTGGCCTGTGTAGAGATGGGGCTGATGCGGCTGTTTCCCTGGTCGCCAGCATGCTTGCCCATATGAGTTATGCCCATGGCCCCACGTGCAGCGTATTTCCAACCAACATCGATGGCACTTGGGGAACTCGATCCACCATCTGGTCTGCCGCAGCGGCAATGCGCGCATCAGAACGCAATATTCGACTGGCAACGGGTAGCGGCACGGTAGGAAGTTACAATTGGGCTGGTTCGAAAATAGGTGTTTTGCAGAGTGCAGCCCAGGCGCTTGTCTATACAGCAAGCGGCTTTTCCTATAGCTGGCTTTCGGGATCTCCATTAGAGGCATTATTAATGGATGAAATTATGGGGATAGCGACAAAGATGGAACGGGAAGCGGTCGTAGAACTGGCCAATACCCTCATGACCAAGATCGATGCACTACAAGAAACGGGGCAACCGCGCCAAGAGATTATCTGCTTTACGGATATTTATGACCTGAAAACAATTCAGCCAAAACCCGATCATCAGCAAATGTTTGATGAGGCGAAAGAAGAGTTGATCAAGCTTGGTGTGCCGTTGACCTGATGAAACCAGGCTGAGACTCAAATAAAGACTTCGACTCGCCCGTCCTCGATTCTGTACTTGATGCCCGTCATATCCAGTTCCGATATGAAGTTGGTTCGATTGGTTTCACTGGGACCCAGGCACCTGCCCTCTCCATCAAAGTAAAAGCCGTGGAAGGGGCATTGTATTCGATCCTCTGTGATCTCTCCTCCACACCCCAGGTGGGCACCTTGGTGCGGGCAATACGCATCGAACACACGAATCTCCCCATGCGCATTCTTGATGGCTACCAGTGCTTCATTGGAAACGCTGTAAGGGTAAACAATCCCCTCTTTTATATTCGCAGCATCGTCCAGGTATTCCCATTGCCTCAGGTCTGGAGACTTCTCTTCCACAACCGGGGGTACAAAATCCTTTGGATAGAAGGTCTCTCCCCAACGACGCACATCAGCCAAATGCTTTTCAACCGGCAGGAGTTTAAGATCTTGGAATCTCTTATTGGCCCAGATGACGGAATCGGCATGGAATTCGTTCTGAACAAAATTTGCCAATATAGCTGCAAGCACATCACAAAGGGCAGTCTTGGGCGAAACCCAGGAAAAAATTCGCTCGGCCCATTTTGGGAAGGTCTCCGGATCCACTGCAATGGTCACATACAACCGGGTTCCGTGATCCCCTTCAGGAGTCAGGCTAACCAGAGAGTGGAATTCCAGATTCCCGATCCCCTCTGCCGACACCGTCGCCAATCCCGGTCCGTGATAAACAAAATCGTGATGCAGGTTTAATAGAGGTACAAATTTTGAAATGATCCGACCCTTAAGATCGGTCGTACTTGCCCCGTAGTTGATGGCTGCATCTTGCTTCAGCGTGATTGTTTCTTCCGAGATCACATGATCGTACAGCTTGGAAGAATTCCACAGATGAACTTTTTCGAAATGCAGATTGTCTGACCCGTTTTCGACAAAATCCATAATGTGAGTCTTATCAAACTGGCTCACCTTGCTGGATACATACTTCGAGGTAAAAGGCTTTTCAAAGATTACGGGAAAGGGGCGATCTGGCGTTAGTAAATCATCTCCATACCACACAAAGATGAGGCTGTATTTCACAACGACACTCATCTCATGCTGGCCTTCAAAGAAAACCGAGTAGGACTTCTCACCCGATCCATCTTTCGCCTCCGTAGACTGAACGGTGACAAAGGAATCGAGGAAAAGGAGTTTGGCGGGCTGTGTGTCTTCAAACTTTTTAACAGGAATCAGATTGAACCAGGTATTCATTCGCTGTGGACGAGCGTCGATTCGCTGACGACTCACATCACTCAAGACCGGAATGGAGCTACTGGACTGATCACTATTCTCACTGCTATCCGCACCAGACATGGGCACCCTTCCCTTATACACTTTTAGATTGTCGCATGATCGCCTAACCCCAAGCCAACGATATGATATCCATAGAATCTTGCAAAGCCCAAGCTACCCAGATATCCTGCAAAAACACAGCTAACAAGTTAGAATACCACGAGTTTCCCCCCGACCCTACATGAGGTGACACGTTCAATGAAAATCACAATCTTTGGTGCCACAGGCGCCCTTGGCCGCGAATGTCTCAAACAATCACTGGACGCGGGACACCAGGTAACCGTGTTGGTTCGAACCGCCTCAAAACTCCCCAATGAACTAAGGGAACGAGCCACTGTGATCGAGGGTGACGCTCTCGAGGCCAGCGATGTCGCCAAGGCTCTACCCAACGACACTGGGGCCATCCTTTTTGCCGTTGGTGTGGTCAAGGGGTCGCCCGATAACCTGTGCACCGATGTCACCCGCCACATTCTAGAGGTCATGGATCGCACGGATATAGACCGACTCATCTGGTGTGGTGGCGGAAGCGTTCTTCGTGACGAGGATCAAATCACTTTCGGCGCAAAGTTCGTCAAGGCCTTCTCCAAGCTGTTCATGGCAAAGAAACACAACGACAAAGAGAACCAGTTAGCGCTGTTCGATCAGCATCCCGATGTGGGTTGGATTGGGATTCGCCCTCTGCAAATGAAAGCGGGGCCCAAGAAAGGCAGTTACCGAGTCGGCTACGAAGCCTTCAGTGGCATGTCCTCCATCAGCTTCGCCGATTGTGCACATGCCATGGTCCACATGCTTCAAGATGACACGTGGCTGGGGAAGGCACCGATCATTCAATACTGAAGCATCGTGAGACCCGTCGCTTATTTCTCCGGGTCGAAGGTAATGTTCATTTCCTTGATGGAATTGACGAAGTAAGAGCGCACAAATCTGGGTTCGCCCTTAAGGCGGGGATTGCGCAGGCGCGGAATCAGTTCTTCAAAGATGCATTTCAATTCCAGACGGGCCAGGTGCGAGCCAATGCAAAAGTGCGTACCGATTCCAAAAGAGCGCAGGTCTGTGGACAGACTGGGCAAGCGTTCGGCGCGGCGCACGTCGAAGGTCATGGAGTCGTCACCGAAGACTGCTTCGTCATGGTTGGCGGCGTGGTAGTGCAGGACCAACTTGTCACCCTTCTTTATTTGCTGGCCGGCTAGCTCCACATCTTCCGTGGCGGTACGACGCATGGAAATAAAGGCGGTGTTGTAACGCAGCATTTCTTCCGTGGCATTTTCGATCTTGTCGGGGTTGTCCACCAGGTATTGCAATTGATCCGGGTTTTCCATCAGCAAGCGCATGCCCTGCGCGGTGATGGCGCGGGTACTCTCATTGCCCGCCACCATGATCAGAATAAACATCCAGATAAAATTATCCTCAGAGATTGGAACGCCGTCGATCTCGCCGTCCAACAGAGTCCCGGTGATATTATCCATGGGATTCGTCTTGTGTTTTTCCGCCAAGGACAAGCAGTACGCAATCACATTGGAAGCAGCGACCTGACCCTCTAGTTCCGAGGTGGACATATCCGGATCGTCGGCAAACATCATTGTGTTGGTCCAGTCGAAGAAGTCCTTGCGGTCAGCGAGATCAACACCCATTAGCTCGAGAATCGCCAGCAGCGGCAATTCCGCGGCCACCTCCGAAACAAACTCACACTCCCCTCGACTGGCTACCGCATCAACTATTCCCTTGGCATAGGCACGGAACTTATCGGTGTAGGAATCCACCCTCTTGGGCTTAAACGCTGCACTCACGACCTGGCGCATTTTCAGGTGATGGGGCGGGTCCATATTGATCACCATCTTTTGGTGCATACTTTCCACGACTTCCTGCTCTTGCTCCATGGGGTAACAAGTACGCTCCGCCGAAGAAAACAACCGTGGGTTCTTGGAGATAAAATCGATTTCCTTCACATGCACCACCGCCCAGTAAGGAACACCTGTGATGGGATCTTCCATTTTGATCACCGGACCCAGCTTTCGAAACTTTTGCAGTTCGGCATAAGGCATGCCTTTGGCATAAGTATCCGGGTCGAGCAGATTGGCGTAGGGGCACGAACTCATGTGTCCTGTCTCCATATATTGGAAAGGTAATTGTCGGTAGGATGGCCGGAAAGCATAACCTAGGATCTGGCGGGGAGCGACAGAGGAAAATGCGTTAGATTTCCGCCTCGATTGCACCGCCCCGCACTTGGAGATTTTGCAATGCCTCATGACCGCGCGCCAGATCCCTTGGCTGCTTTGGATGCCGAGCAGTTGGGAGAGACCAGTACCGGGACACTGCGCCATTACAATGATGGAGCCCGATCTTTTTGGGAGGAAACCCGCGACCATGACGTGAGCCAAAACATCTCCGCCCTGCTTCGCCATCTTCCCGAATCTGGACCTTACACGATTCTAGACCTGGGCTGTGGGCCGGGCCGGGACCTGGTCACCTTTCGAGATCTTGGCCACGAGACCTTTGGGTTGGATGGTGCAGAACATTTCGTGCGGTTGGCTCAAGAGCATTCCAGTTGTGAAGTTTTTCATCAGAACTTCTTGAACCTGGATCTCCCCGACCAACGCTTTGACGGTATCTTTGCCAACGCTGTGCTCTTTCATGTTCCAAGCCAGGAACTGCCCCGAGTGCTCGGACAGCTATGGCATTCGCTCAAGCCCGGTGGCGCCCTATTTTCTTCCAATCCCCACGGCTCCAATGACGAAGGCTGGTCAGGGGATCGCTACTGCTGCTTCTTGGATCTCCCCACCTACAAGCGCTTCATGACCCAGGCACAGTTCGTCGAACTGGAGCACTATTACCGGCCCACCGGAAAACCACGTCACCTCCAACCCTGGCTCGCCTCCGTCTGGCGCAAACCCGAGTAAACTCTCCAAACGAGACCCTTCACCAATCCATTCACAGACAGGAAACTACCCTTCCGCTTGCGAGCGCGGGTCGCCTTGGGCGTCTCCCCAGCCCTCCTCGTAAGGCGCTACGTAGCTCCATTTGGTTGCGATAAAGGAAAATTTCCATACACCGTCGACACGGACGTACTCTTCGATATAGCGACCCGCCATCCACTGCGCTTTCTTTGTAATCGCATTGGTGGTCGGTGCTTCGAAGTACCAGCGCCCTGTGGCTTGATCGCCATCGACGTCAATCACCGAGTTGTGAACGAAGTGCTGGCAGAAAGAGACGGAGTTGGCAACAACCTGGCCGAAGAAGAAATGAAGTCCTTCCTGGCCGTGAAAGACAGACCCCTCGCCCATACCGAAATCCACCGAGGCATCCTCCGCAAAAAGCGCGACCAAGGCTTCGCGATTTTTTTCCTCACCAATGCCTGCATCACATAGATCGCAGTAGGTGGCCTTGAGAATGCGTATTTCTTCGATGTCTTCCAAGCGCTTGATGCGTGCTTCTAATTTCTGGATATCCAACCTATAGCTCCCGAGGTACTAAGCGAATCGCGTCAAAAAGCAAACCTCAAACCATCTACGGTGTAGATGAGAAGGAAGAGCCGTTGCGGATCGAATCCGTTAGTTCTTTATGCCACGAAGGGTCTTCCCACATCCCCTTATGATGCGGCTGGCAGAAGTTATTCGTACAAATCCCTGTCCAGCCCAACTCAATCGCTCGCTCTACCGCCAGTTCCGTAAACGTACGAACCCACTTCCACTCATGTTCCACCGAAGGAAGATCACAATAGTTCGTGGGGCCCCACCCTTCTGTTGTAATCAATGGAAGATTATTTTTGGCGGCCCAGCATGACCACGTCTTCATTTGTGGCGTCAGAATCGTATCAAGCCACTCTCTTAATTGCCTATCCGAAACTGAGGCCACCCGCTTCGCATGCCACTGCGTTCCACCAGGCAACTCCAATAATGAAGCGATTTGCAAACTCGTCATTTTCCATTGAAAGCTGTCCGTCAGCCAGCAATGTACCTCTGCGACATCAAAGTTCGATGCATCCAATGCGCGGACTTTCGCCCCTGAAAAGTCGCAAAAGGAATAGCAAAACTTTAACGATGGCCATTTTTCTTGAAGCCCTCTTATCCCAAACGTCAGATACTCTTGCATGCGAGCAGTCCACTTTTTTCGCCAAGGCAGGCCTCGCACCCCAACCCCCAATGGTGTTGAGAAACTGGATCCAAAAATATCTTTCGCGGGACCTGGCGCCCAAAGGTCAACAGGGAATTCATTGCACAAATCAACCCACTGAATAGAATCCAGCAGACCTGCCTCTTGGATGCACTTTAATGTCTCGTCCCAAATCCAAACATAATCCTCAGGAGAAGAAATCTGCTTAAACCTTCCAGCGCTGTCAGGGACAAACCATGAAGACAGGCCGACGGTAATAGAACGATCTCTACATTTGCTTATGAAATCAATCAGATCTTTGCGCGGAGAAATTTCCACGGCCTTGTGATTGCCCCACATGAATCTTTTTCGCTGCGGAAGGATGGTGGCGGTCTGACTGACGGAACCCTTTGGTCCAGGCGCAACCAGATACGGAAAAGCATCTATGCGAACATTGTCGTAACCCCGCGCTGCGAGCTGATCGAGCACTTTGTCCCAATCGGCATACTCCGCTTCGTCACCAAAGCGACGCGTGGCCCATGAAAAATCCCACATCGCCGTAGAAAACATCTTCAAGAGCCGCCTCCCAGCGTGCCGCTTAAGCGAATATCCCGCGAGGAAGATCCGATGTCGATTCGATACACAAGTTCTTCAAGCACCCAGCTTTCGGCTTGTGTATCCCAATAACGCAATTCCTCAAGGGGAACTTCAATGGACACTCTTTTCGTTTCTCCTGGCGACAAGGTAATTTTCTCAAAGCCTTTCAGATCCCGAACTGCGCGCTCAACAGCAGAATTGACGTAGCCCACATAAAGCTGCGCCACCTCTTTGCCTGCGACAGCACCACTATTGGTAAGATCAAAGGAGGCGACAATAAACTCTGCCTCCTGTTGAGCCGACAAACTCAGCTGAAGATTACTGTACTCAAAGGAGGTGTAGCTCAAACCGTGACCAAAGGGATACTGAGGATTGAGGCCTTCATGGTCATAGTGGCGATACCCCTGATAAAAGCCATAGGTCACCGAAGGCTTTAGCGATCCAAACTCATAGAGTTGCCCCTCATCCACTGGCCAACTAATAGGTGTCTTGCCACTTGGATTATTTTCACCAAAGATGGTTTCCCCAATGGCCACACCGCCTTTCACGCCCGGGTACCACGCCATCAACACCGCGCCCGCGCATTCCTCCCAATCGGCGACGGTGACCGCCGAACCGGCCTGAAGCACTACAACCACACGCTTATTGCTTGCTGATGCCGTTTTGATCAGCGCGATATCCTCGGCGTGAATTGAAAGATCGCGACGGTCTCCGCCTCTACCCGGATGAATGTATTTGAACTGACGAATCCACTCACCTTCGTCACAAGCATTTAGCGATGCAATCACAATCACCGCATCTGCAGACCTCGTGGCTTCCTGCGCTTTATCCGTTGCTAGATCCGTGTAGTGGTCAACATTCACGTTGTGAGCCGCCGCGGCAATCCCCTGCAAAGGGCTTACGGCCTCTTCACCGTCATCTTTCACCTGGCTCGACCCCAGATCACCAAGACTGACGATGTCCGCAGAACCTCCAAGCACGACAAGATTGCGTATCTCCGCAGCGCTGAGTGGAAGGTTATGATTTTCATTCTTGAGAAGCGTAATACTTTCACGAGAGGCTTCTAATGCAAGCGCCCTGCTTTCAGGGGCTTTAATCACGCTAGACGGAACCTTTTTAACTTCCTCGAAATAACCCCACTCAAACTTTTTCCGAAGGATTCGTCGATTAATGTCATCAATGGTTGATTCCGAGATGTGTCCTGCGGCAATGGCCTTCTTGAGTTTCTTTCTCTTGAAGTGTTTTGCGATTGGCATCTCAACATCAAGGCCATTGTTCGCAGCAGCAACGGTACTCACAACCCCATCCACCCAATCGGACATGACAAAACCATCAAAACCCCACTCGCCCTTGAGGATGTCCTGAAGTAAATGCTTATTCTCACTCGCGTAAGTACCATTTACCTGGTTATAAGACGTCATAACGGAAGCGACCTTGGCTTTCTGCACGGCCTTTCTAAAATGTGGAAGATAGATTTCACGCAGGGTTCGCTCGTCAACATTCACGTCAACCTTGTAACGGTTCTCCTCAATACTATTGAGTGCATAGTGTTTCACCTGGGCTTGAAGGTGGTTTTGAATACCAGTTATTGCGCTCACGCCCATCTCACCCATATGAAAGGTATCTTCGCCGTAGGTTTCTTGCGCACGACCCATACCCGGATGGCGAACAATCGTAAGCACCGGGGAAAGGAAAGCGTTCATGCCAAAGGCTGCTGCTTCCAATGCAATTCGACTATGTACACGGTATTCCAAATCAGGATCCCAGGAAGCTCCACGTGCCATGGCCACAGGGAATGCCGTTGCTCTAGCAGTCGCCCCCCTGGAACCTGAGATCGTATAGACCCTACAGGGAGGAATTCCCAGGCGTTCATTCTCCGAAGTCTCAAACCTGGCATCCAATCCTCCGGCGATACTCCAGATTTTCTTTGGGGAGGCCATGAGATGAAGCTTCTCTTCAAGCGTCATATAACTCAGCAAGTCTTCTACGCGCTCTTCCACTGGCAGTTCTGGCTTTTGATAGTTCGCCCCTGTCACAGGCTCGGGCTTCTTCCGACCGAACAATCGCCCGACGGATGCGAAAATCGACATCATTGGAGAGGCTTCCTTCAAGATTCACTCCCTATCAAAAAGCTCGAACTCTTCATGCGAATTCCTGACTCTAGTCTTTCGCAACAGGAAAGACCAAACGCGAAAGCATGGCGCGAAATGTCGCACCGCGATTAAGAACCCTTAGGTAGTTTGTCAAGATTTTCTCCGGTCGTTACAATCGCTCGGGTTCAGACGCAAAGTCAGACGCAAAAATGTGAATGTTCAGACCAGAAGCCAGGGTTGGCGACGCAGAGACAAGACTGGGAATGACTATGAATTTCAATACCGTCGTGATGGTGAAGCAGGTTCCGGACACCTCTAATATTTCCGGCGAAGTGATGAAGCCAGACGGAACCGTAAACCGAGCAAAGCTTCCGACCATCTTCAATCCAGACGACAAAGTGGCCCTCGAGTTGGCCCTTCAGGTGCGCGACCGATTCGGTGGCAAGGTCACCGCAGTAACCATGGGGCCACCCAAGGCCGCAGAGTTGCTGCGCGACTGTCTGTACATGGGCGCCGACGATGTCTGCTTGATTACCGACCGGAAATTTGGTGGTGCCGATACACTGGCAACTTCCTACATCCTGAGCGAAACGATTCAAAAGTTGGGGCCATTCGACCTGGTTTTTGCCGGTCGCCAGGCCATCGACGGCGATACGGCACAAGTCGGCCCACAAACGGCAGAGAAACTAGGTCTTCCGCAGATTACCTATGCAGAAGAAGTCATCGATCTCAAGGAAGACAAGATCGTTGTGAAGCGACGAATTGACGGCGGCTATGAGATCTTAGAATCCAGCCTGCCGGTGCTGATTACCGTCCTGCAAGAGGCCGCCACGCCCAGGCCCTTCAAGGCCACGCGTCTGATGGCACTGAAAAATGCTCGCACGCGCCTGGAGTTGGAAAAAATGCCCGAGACG
This sequence comes from Pseudomonadota bacterium, assembly GCA_003353845.1. Lineage (GTDB taxonomy): Bacteria > Myxococcota_A > UBA9160 > UBA9160 > JADFDR01 > GLO-12. Next base: position 25,289 of record PIVT01000029.1, read on the forward strand.
GCAGCCAAACCACTCGACGAGCTCATTTCCGACTACAAGAACAAGGGACTCTACATCCAGACCCTGAGCCGCGAGGACCTTGGGGTTGATCTTGAGCGCTGTGGCATTCAGGGCTCGCCCACCAAGGTACACAAGGTGGAGTCGGTGGTTCTCACAGGCGAAGAACACAAGCAGTTTCCAGCAACGCGTGAAGGCATTGGCGAACTTCTCGATTCTTTGATCGAAGAACACTTTTTCGGATAGGGCTGGCAATGGACAAAGGATCACAAGAAGTCTGGGTATTTGTCGAGCAACATTCGGGGCAACCCGTCGACGTCAGTTTGGAGCTGTTAACCAAGGGGCGAAAGCTTGCCAATACGCTCCGCGGACCCCTCAAGGCAGTTGTCATCGGCCACGAGCTCGACCATGCCGTCAAAGAATCTTTTCGTTACGGGGCGGATGAAGTCCTGCGGGTCGACCACCCCGACCTGCGCGATTACAAAACGCTGCCCTACAGCCGCATAATTTGTGAACTCATCAAGGAAAGGCAGCCGCGGGTCGTCTTGTACGGCGCCACCTTCATCGGGCGCGACCTGGCTCCGCGCATTGCTTCCAATTCGGTGAGTGGCCTTACCGCCGACTGCACGGACCTTCAGATCGGTGACGCTACCTGGAAAAAGGAACTGTGTGAGAATCTTCTTCTCCAAATTCGCCCTGCCTTTGGCGGAAACATCGTCGCGACCATCATCACGCCAGATGTTCACGTACAGATGGCGACGGTTCGAGAAGGGGTCATGGAGATGATGCCTGCCAAGGCACCCTGCGACGGGAAAATCACGAACATTCTTTACGAGCCGACGGCTGCAGACCAACTCGTAAAAATTATCGAGCGGCATCGCGAAGCCAAGCGAAGCAACCTGAAAGGTGCTCCGATTATTGTGGCTGGCGGCTATGGTCTTGGAACCCAAAAGAACTTCAACTTGCTGTACGAGCTTGCTGAGGTCATTGGCGGCGAGGTCGCGGGGACACGCGCCGCTGTGGATGCGGGCTTTATTCCACACGATCAGCAGGTGGGACAGACGGGGCTTACCGTACGCCCCAAGCTCTACATTGCCTGTGGCATCTCAGGTGCGATCCAACACGTGGCGGGCATGCATGACGCCAACCGTATCATTGCCATCAACAACGATCCCAACGCGCCAATCTTCGACGTATGTCACTATGGCATCGTTGGGGACGCCGCGTCGGTCGTCGCCACCTTCACTGAAACATATAAGAAGAAGCTGAAATAGAGGACCGTATGCCGAATTTCTTCAAAGACAACGCGGATCTGATGTTCCAGTTTGAAAACCTCAATATCGAGGAACAAGTTGGAATTCTCGAAAACAACTATACGCAAGCCGAGCAATTCGACTATGCGCCTACGTCGTACGAGGATGCACTGGATAATTACCGACGGGTGTTGGAGATGGTCGGGGATTTGACGGCGGAACAGATTGCACCGCGCTCAAGCCAGGTCGACATCGACGGCAACACCTTGGAAGATGGGATCGTTCATTACGCCAAGGGGATTAGACAAGCGCTGGATGAGCTAAGCGCGGCTGAACTCATGGGGGCAACCCTTCCTCGCAAGTTTGGCGGACTGAATTTTCCTTCTACGGTCCACATGATGACCACCGAAATGATCTCAAGGGCCGACGCGTCCTTGATGAACCTGTACCTGCTCCAAGACATTGCGGATACCATCTGCAAATATGGAAACGACGCGCAGCGTGAGGAATTCATACCGCAGCTCGCCAGTGGCAAGTGCACAGGTGCCATGGTGCTCACGGAACCGGATGCGGGCTCCGATTTACAGGCCATCAAACTGCAGGCCTACCAGGATGAAGAAGGCAACTGGTTCCTGAAAGGCATGAAGCGTTTCATTACCAATGGCTGCGCTGATATTCTGCTGGTTCTGGCCCGTTCGGAAGAAGGCTCCAAGGGCGCGCGCGGACTGAGCCTCTTTGTATGTTATGGCGAACACGTCAAAGTGCGACGGATCGAACACAAGCTGGGCATCAACGGATCGCCCACCTGTGAACTTCAATTCGACGACACACCGGCGCAACTCATCGGAAAAACCAAGCTCGGTTTAATTCGCTACGTCATGGACTTGATGAATGGCGCGCGCCTGGGCATTGCTGCACAGGGCTTGGGAATTGCCGAAGCGGCCTATGCGGAGGCCCTCAAATACGCCGGTGAGCGCAAGCAGTTCGAAAAAGCGATTCGCGACATTCCTCCCGTGACCAATATGCTCATCGATATGCGCGTTGCGCTGGAAAGCAACCGTGCCCTGCTCTACTCCACGGCAAAGTGGGTAGATCTTGCGGGCACCCTGGCCAAGCGCGTGGAGGAACTCAAGGAAAAGGGCGAGCCCTACTCCGACGATCGAAAGCGCATGAAAAAGGCATCGGGGATCGCCGAGTTTCTCACACCGTTGACGAAGTACTTCCTCACGGAAACCTCGAACCGCGTCACCTATGATGCCCTGCAGATTCACGGCGGCACCGGTTACATGAAGGAGTTCAGTGTCGAGCGACATGTCCGGGATGCGCGCATTACCAATATCTACGAAGGGACATCGCAGTTGCAAATAGTGGCAGCCTTTGGCGGAGTGTTAAGGGATGTTTTCGGAGAGCATTTTACTGCCAAGGAAGAAGAGACGGTTCCAACCGACCTCAAGAAGGCAGCCGATCAGCTAAAGACCATCCGCAGCCTTTTTGTCGATGCAGCCAAGTACGTGGACGATAAGGACGACAGATCCGTTGCCGATGTGGCTGCCAAGGAGCTGGTTGAGATGTACGGCTTCCTGCACATGGGATACCTGCTGCTGGATGACGCTCAACGCGATGAGCGCAAGAAGCTGGTCGCCAATCGTTTTGTGGTTGATGCGTTGGCCAAGTCACGCAAAAACTTCGAAGCCATCATGAGCGACCAGTTTTCCGACTTGGAGCAAGCTGACGCGATCCTCGCCTGAGTTCAGACTTATGCCGCCTCAGGACGATTTACCAGGCTTAAGCAATCGGGTTTGCAGCTTGTAACACAGACACCGCAGCCGAAGCAGAGTTTCTCCTCCAAGCAAACTGTCTCCGCCTCCACGTCGACCTCGAGGGCGTTCACCGGACATCGCTCTGCACACTTATTGCAACCGTCACAGGCCTCATCATCGACCTTGAGGATATAAGGTGAGGGCAGGAAGGAGCCATCGCATTTATCGTGGGCCTCGAAGATCCCGCAGCAATCGTTGCAACAATTGCAGATGTTGTTTTGGATGTTCAGCGTATGGACCAGACCGTTCTTGTTGCACTCCTCCAACACGTCGACGACTCCCTCGTAAGTGAGTTCACGCGCGTGTCCGTGCTTCACGGCCCAGCGGCTCTCGTCTCCCGTGATGATGCAGGACTCCAGCATGTGCTCGCAGTGGTCTCCACCGGGATCGGCGAGCCAATGGGATAACCGACAGGGGCACGCGGCAACGGCCCAGTGACCCTCGTCTTTGATTACCTCGGCGATGTTGTGGGAAGGATCCGCGCCTTCGGGCAAAGCGTCGACAGCGGCCCAAACGGGTGCGAAGGGCATCCCCAGCTTTGCCAACTTCTCCGTCGCCCAACTCTTCATCATCTCGTTGAGAGCCTTGCCGAGTTCGACGGTATACGAATACCGGACGCCACCCCACAGACCGGTCTCGGTAAAGCCCGGGGCCGCCGTCTTCACAACTTTGTAGATCGGGTCCTCTCCAAAGTCGTACCAGATGGTGCCCTTGTCAGCCATGGCGAGAAGCGCCTTCTTGAGCCTCTCCTCTTTGAGCCCCGTCCGTTCGACCAGCTCACTCAAGGTACCGCCGGTAGTTCTAACTTGGAGCGCGAGCTTCGCCTCCGCCCGCGTCAACTGCAAGCTCAACACCTTGAGGAAGGCGGGGGTCTTTGGCGGAGCGATAAAATCTTCTTCTATGATCATGTCCGCGACTTGCTCGTAGATATCCGTGCTGCTCTGTACCATCAATTCCTCTCCTCATACACGGGCGTTCTCACCCGCCTTGAAAATCATGGCCGCGCGCTACACCGTGCTTCGCACAGCCTCCATCACCGCTGCTCCCTCTTCCGAACACCTCAGTACACAGACGCCACAGCCAATACACGTCTGGGGATCAATGCCAGGCATTGGCTCATCGAAGCCAATGGCCTCCTCCATCACAATGGCACCAACAGCGCACAGCTTCGTACACTTCCCGCAGCCGTCACACATCTCGAGTTCAAGCTTCGCCACGAAACGACTCGGGGCGATAGTCTTGTCGATAGCGTCGACCCGAGTGGCCGGATCAAGGACCTTGCAACAGCAGCGACAGGCAAAGCAGATGAATTCCAGCGCCTTGATATCGGACTGGTTGGCCACCGAGGGGATGAGACCGGACCTACCTGCCTCCATAGCGACGGCGATGGCTTCGTCGGCCGAAACCTTCCTTCCGCTACTGCGGAAGAGATCGTATTCCGCACTCTTTCCGAAATGCATACAAACATCGGTGGGATGAAGACACTTCTGTGCTCTTGTCCGACAGGAGCACTCGCAAAGGGTGATCAACTCTTTGTGCGCCTCGATGATCGCGACAATGCTTTCCTGCGGAAGCAGTTCTACGTCGGAAGGAACGGAGCCATGGGCCGGAATGACTCGGTGAAGGTGGATTTCGGAAGCCGCGTGTGCCGTCCCGAGATCCAGCGCCCAACCCTCGCTTTCATAGAGCGCTGTCCAGAAGATGTCCATTTTAGCTGGCAGAAAACTAGACGCGCTGGACAGCATGTTGTCGTGGAGCGTTTCGAGATCCGGGAAGCACATTCCCTCTGCGCATGGTGCGACGAGACCTCGTTTCGCCAAGTCGCTCACCTTGGACGCAATGAGTTGCTCGTCGACTCCCAATCGTTCCGCTAGATCCGCATTCGAGGCAGGGAGTTCAAGAAGGAAATCAGCCTCGTCGCCTGTCATGGCGCATTCGAAAAGTTGTAGCAGAGCTTTTGAATCCGACCTGCCCGTCTTTGCAACGAGCTTCTTAAACTGTTCGCCATGCCCCATTGTGTATCAGCTTCCTTGAAGACGGTGACCCATTTCTGTTTCCCCTAACCCATGATACCGAAGGCCAGTACAAGATCCTAATCCGAATTGTCGCACAGGGGAGCACCCTACCCTAACATTTGTAGTACTAGTAAAACACAGGACTGTTTAACTATTCTGGAGTCCTGTTAGCCTTGCAAGAATGCCATCAGCCTTCAAGTTAGACATTAGCTGGAAAACCAGATAAAGCAGAGATTTAAGAAAGAGAAGACTATTCGTGCTTTGCAGGGCTATCGAATTTATCAATACCCCGATAGCCGATTCGTTCAAAGGCGCAGGGTGCGCATCCAGCCTTCAATATTTATCTATCTATATTTTCTTCTTTTTGACACAGTAGGAATCACTCTAATTCATACAGGCTCTAACCATGTGGTTCAGGATGAAAAAGGTCGGTCTTGAGTTTCTTGACGAGGCCAGGAATAAATACATCGTCGAAAAAGAAACCACCTTACCCATCGAAACGGTCTGGGACGCATTCATATCACCAGAAACCTGGAGCGACTGGTTTCCAGGCGTAAAATCCGCTTCCTATGGCGATGATCAAGCCCCGTATGGCGTAGGCACTTTTCGGGAATCCAACGTAAGTGGCTTTCTCTGGCACGAAACGATTTGCGTTTGGGAAGAATATAAACGGTGGGGCTACTCCATCGACCAGGCGACATTCCCCATCTCCACCGCCCAGGTTGAAATTACCGAGTTTGAAAAAACGAACAGCGGCACCAAAGTACGTTGGATCATTGCACTCAATCCAAGGTTCTATATGCGCACCCCAACGAAACTTCTTCCCAGACAGATGGACAAGCTGTTAACCCGTGCACTTGAAAATCTTGAGCAGCTCAACAAGCACTAGGTTTCTCGATCCCGCAAGCCCGCTTAGCCTCAACAGCTGCTTCAAACTGAATGCTGCATTTTGAATAGACCCCCCCCCCGCGGGCGCCTGTTTTCCAGCTTAAAAGCCCTTACTCACCTCTACTGCCTAAAGACTCGCCCTAGCTTATGTCGATAGATTTGAAACCTCTTTGTGTAACAGCGCATTGTCGCCTTACCCCGTGGATTTCCGCGCGAGGAGATCTTAAAGGAGAATCACAATCCGCTATTGCAACCCCCCGCTTCGATCCAACTGCGCGACGCTTCTCTTGCTACTCCTGATCGCCCTGCCGCTATCGGCTAAGGCCACCAGCGTTGAAGAGACTCTGCTAGAAGATGCCCTCGCCAATTCTCAGCTCATCTTCGAAGGCGAAGTGGTCGAGGTCTGGTCCGGAGAATCCCCTCACGGCATTCACACCTGGGTCCGCTTTGAAATTTTGGACATCATCAAAGGTCCCCGTCTCGGATCCAGCGTCACCTTCCGATTTCGCGGCGGGCAAGTGGGCGAACTTCGAGAGGAAGTCATTGGAATGAACATCCCCGAAGTGGGTGAGGTGGCTATTTATTTCATGGAGAGTTTGCAGCGCTTTCAGGTCAACCCACTCTACGGATGGGACCAAGGCCGCCTGCCCATTGTCGCAGACCGCAAAGGAAATCGCCGAGTTGTTTCAGCTCGTGGCAACCCCGTCACCGACGTTGTCCCAGCACACGGTGGACCTCGCAGGATCGGAACAGGCAATGGCGTACCTCGTGGCTTGGAAGAGAAACCTAACGCCTCTCTTGAGTCCGCACTCAGCCCGGAAACCCTCAAAGCTTCCTTCAGAGCCTCACTGAAAGGAAAGCAGCAATGAGGATTCAAGGAATCTGGCGAACCCTCGGCTTGGGGGTTCTATTTTTTGTCTCCCAAGCATCAGCCTATGAAATACACGCCACGCCCACTCGCTTTCCCGACGGTCAATTCACAATCTACAGCGACCTTATTCATCCCAGCTTGGGTACCGCTGGCGTGACAGCACCCGTCACCACATGGGACGATGCGCTATTTGATGCCGCCGGCCTTTGGAATACGGGTAGCGTCGGGCTGAGTTACATCACAATCATCACAGGGTCCTATGAAGATACCTGTGACAATGGCGACGGCGAACACGGCGTCGATTTCACGACAGATCTCTGCGGGGACGATTTTGGAAGTGCCACGCTCGCCACGGCAAGACGCACTTTTTCAGGAACAGTGGTCGTCGAAGGGAACATCTCGTTCAAAGAATCCGTCTCCTGGGACGTCTACGACGGAAACCTCAAAACGGCTCGCGACTTCCAACGTGTGGCCGTCCATGAACTCGGGCACTTATTGGGCTTGGGTCATGAGAGCACCGGCTCTGCCATTATGGCGCCTTCCATTGGCAACCTCTACCAACCACAGACGGACGACCTCGATGGCATTGCCGCAATCTACACCAACACCTGCCCCACTTATATCAAAGCCGGAAATGAAGTAATCAATAGCAGCTTTGAGTTTACCGACTGTTTCGGCAGCGAGGCGGGCCTTGCCAAACCGTCCATCAGCGGATTGACGGATTCGAGTGTTGCATTGGATGCCTACGTCCGGATCTATCGCCTCACCATGGAAGAGACTGGCACCATCGAACTAGATCTAACGTCACCGGATTTCAACTCGGCCATTTACATACTCGATTCCAGCCTCACAACCAACCTGAAAAGTGGCTGGGCCAGTACCGGTAACACCGCCAGCATCAGCTACACGGCATCTCCCGGCACTTACTATGCAGTGGCGCGTTCAGTCCTCAGGGGCAAGGTAGGTGACTACACCTTGACCATTGTTCCAGAGCCTTCGGAAACGCTGCTTCTCATAGTCGCGATGACCAGCTTGATCGGGCTTAAGCGCCTTCGACGTCGCAAGTAAAAGGCACCTGGATGATCATCTATGTGCCGTATGCGTGTCCCATGGGACGATAACTAATATTATCTAACTTCTATTCTCTAACTACGTCGCCGGGAAGCCGCCAATCCAATCAGCCCCATGCCCAATAGCAGTGCGCTAGCCGGCTCGGGGACGATTTGTTGTAAGTTCAGTTGGATAATACCGATGCCAGCCGTCCCGGCGCCGAGGTCTAAGATCATGGGGCTCACCAAAGTTGTCGTTACCAGATTGGATCCCAGCCTCAGCGTGGCGACGCTTGTCGTGGTGTACTTCGTGAGACTCTGGCCGAGGGGTGTGGCGAACATACCCGTTGCACCCAAGTGCTTCACCACGACCGAGGCACCCGTAGCGTAGGCCCAGCTCTGAGTACTCGCTGCGCCAGCAACCGGGCCGACACCCGTGTGGGCCGGCAGCGTCGAGGGGTGTGTGGAGGTGTTGTCATTGAATGCAACAGACCCGGAGGGATAGAGGCTCTGCATTCCCGGGAAAGCCGGTCCGAAGGGGTGACCAGAATAAGAAGCACCGAAACGTGCTTTGGCAGTCCCGTTGCCCCAGCTCAACCCCTGCACATGTCCGAAGCCTGCTAAATCAACACGGTAGGTAGTTTGGTCCCGACCGATAGCGCTCATGGGGAGTTGGACACCCAGGACTAATACCGCTCCTTGAAAACCGAGCGGTCCTCCAAAGCCCGGGGCGCCTGTGTTGTTTTCAAGCTTGATAAAGCCACCACCACGGTTGTGTAGATAACCACCAGTGGGCAAGTAGTCGTACTGCTGAGATAGAGTGTGGCCTGAAAGAGCGGGGAGGTAGCAAGAGCTAGGAACAGAACAGAACAGACTGGTATTCGGTTGCTGCCTGTTGATGCCAGTCAAAGTGCCGGTGCCATCCCCCAGGAAAAAGCCTTCGACTTTGGTTTGATTGATCTGCGACGAGGCGATCTGCCCCGGGCCCGTGCCTGTCAGGAGGAAAGTGCCGCCCACGGCTGGGTTGTTGATGAGTGTGATGGTGGCATTGTGAGCCGAATCAACCGGCTGAATGTCGCCGACGAGATTGAGCACCACCTCATCAATCAGAATCTTTTGAACCACGCCGCTGGCCGTGACATCGACCTTGACGATACCCCCAACAACAAAATCCGCAGAGACATCATATAAGGCACCGCCGGGATCCAGGATGAATTGGCTCCCCGCCATGATTCGATAGTCTTCCAAGGCTGCCTGCGCTGGCTGAAAGCCCAACAACAACCCCACAGCCACGACAAACCCGATCCGCAAATTCCGCCCCATCTATTGACTCCCATTCCTTGGCTTTAACAACTGGCTCTCATCATTGGCTCGAACAAACAGCCCACCACTAAGTGAGTATGCAAAATTCAGTCCGCCGAGGAGTCCTTTAATCCTCTTTGCTTTCAGGGTATTACGATACAACAAATCAAGAAGATCGCCGGAGAGAGAAGTTTCTTTCTAACAAAAGGAACAGAACTGCATGCGTCAATCCACCTCGCATAGTGATTTGTTTATCAGTAGCTGTGCAATCTCAACCTGAGAAGTGGATACCTCTACATCGGGTTCCGGATTATCGACCGTCTCCCAAGGTAAGGCTCGCCTCGATTTTTTCCTCGCAATATGTATCGGCCTCGGATCGAAGCTTGTGAAGAGCCTGAGAAAGAGAGCGGTTGAATGCAGACTTGGTCTCTGAGGTCCCTGCGGCCCAAAACATCGAGACGTCCGAGCCCCGGATATAGGATGAAGTCTCTTCACCCTCGAAATCTATCTTGAGTACCAGGTTTGTCGACTTGTCACCATACATCGTTCTTATATGGGCCATTTTGAGCGCAGCATTCATAAGAATATCGCGCTGAGAATCAGTTTGTTCTGGAACGCCAATGCTGAATCCTGCCGATTGAAAACCATTGATCAACCACGCGATCACGTCTTCGCTGGTGACTTCAATGAGACCAACAGTACCAAGGGTACCCTTGTCCGCTCGAATGTCAGAGACCTCTTGGATGAAATAGCGACAGGCAGAAGTCTCTTGGTCCTTGAACATTTTTTGAGGAAAGCTCTCGCCGATGACGACCTGCTGCTTTTCGGCACAACCAAAAACGAGCGTTAAAAAAAACAAAATTGCCACCCGCGAATCTAAGATTCGCTTTCGCCTGCACTTTCGACTGAGATTATGCTCCAAGACCTTCACTTGGCCTTCTCATGGAGATTCAAGTCTTCCTTCAGTCGATCAGCAATGATCCCGGCACTCGCCACGAGCGCATTCCACACGACGGTGGAGTCGTTCTGAGCGAGCAACGCAGCAGACTTCTCTTTATCTTTTTTAGACGGCAAGCGAATTGTCTTGGAAAAGTCGTTTCGGTAGATGTTGTCCTTTTGCTCTACAGGGTTGTCATCATTATCGCCTGACTCTTGATACGCCATTAATGCTTCTATGCAGGGAAACATGATCACGGATGCGGTCGTTTCCAGGGCATCGAATTTTGGCTTTAATTTATAGTCAGCCGTAATAAACAAGATCGCCGACGCATCTGATTCCTGGAACTTTTCAATAAAGCTATCCTTATCCTGGGATCTCTCCAACTTCAGATCTCGGGCGTTCATCCAATCGATCGACTTGAGTCTGCTGTCGATCTCATCGGCGAGGACCTGGCCAAAATCATATTGGATGAGGTTGTCTCGGATCGGCTGAATCAACTCCTCCGCAGTATTGGTTCGCGAGTGATTCACTGCGGTATCAATGATCGCAAAGATCAAACCACCACCAGCAGCCTGGGTTGTATTTGAGGGGTCTATTTCAGCGTAGATTTCTTCCTGGGGCACCGTCAGATACGCATCAACCGATTCAAAATGTGGCCTGGCACTTTCTTCGATGTGGTTGAAAGGTGGCGCTGCGCATGCCGTCATGAGCAGGAGCGCGATCATCAAGGTCGAGGTTCCAATAAAATTATGCACGAGCTTCTCCTGCAGCGGCTTTCCAAGATACAAAAACAAAGAATTCTTAACTTAGGACAAGCATCATAATTAACAAGATTAACTAGCTGGCTCCTATTTAAATAAGAAAGTCCTTTCCCTGTTCACGATGAGGTTTCCTGCTGTCCAAAAACGGCACAGCCATCTTAAAAGCGTATCTCCGCGATCACTGGCAGGTGATCTGACAGTGTCGTAGCAACCACCTCCCCAGACTGTAACCGGAGTTGCTTTGATAACAGGATCCAATCAATCGTCCTCTCAGGATTTCCTGAAGGAAAGGTGAACTCCGCAGGCTCCTCTCCCCAATGCGGGAAGCGTTCCAGACCTCCATCGACAGACAAAAGATCAATCACTGACTTGTTGCCGCCCTCCACCCCTTTCGGCGTTAGCTTCGAGTTAAAGTCGCCCAAGATCACGGTGGGGGTGTTCTGCGTTTCGATCTCTTCACGGATACGATTCGCTGCGAGCACTCTGCTTCCTTGGTCTCGAACTTCTAAATGAACTGCCCAAATTCGAACAGAGTTCTCAGCATCGAGCCGAATATCTGCAGCCACTGAATCATGATTGCCAAATGCCCACTTTTCTAACTTCGAGTGAGGCGTGAAGGGTTCTAGCCATGCGCGTTCAACAGGGTACTTACTCAGTATCGCATTCCCAAAGCGAAGAGAGAAAAACGGTAGTGCCACGTCATAATTTCTCTGACGAATCAGGTATGGGAATCCCGCCCTCTCCGATATCACTTTGGCTTGGTCAATCTCATGGCTCCAGCTGGCAGAAAAATCGACTTCATTAAGAACAAGAACATCCAGATCAAGCTCGGCAACCAGACCTCCAATAGCCTGAAGCCTTGAGATGCGTTTCTCGAGGGTTTCATGATTCCAGTTAGAAGCACCAAGCACCCCGCCACGCCCATGAGCAATATTGAAAGTCCCAACGCGAAGCGTCCCATCAAAGGAAGGTTGCTGAAAGGCTAAAGACTCTGATGTCTGGACGGCATTCGCCCCTCGATGTGCGCAGGATAGGAAAAACGGTGCCATGGCCAGAGCTAGCAAAGAAACGAACCCGGTGACCACAACCTTTTTTCTCATAAGCAGGCATCCTTTTTTATCTCAAAGGCCAATTCGTGGCCTTTCCGCGTTCGGTAAGGATCATTATGACAAATCACAAGTGACTGAACCTCAATTCATCCGCTTGAAATCCGACCTCCCCAGCCTATTCTCTTGGTTTGGGATCGGTTTCCATCCCTCTGCGTATAAGGGAGCGGACTCTTCTCGCAGGCCCGAGTGGCAACTGAGGGAGCAATTTTTTGATCGCTGGCGTTCAAACACGTGGCGTAGAGGAGAAAGACCCCATGACGAAAGATGTAGTGATTGTTGGTGCCGCCCGGACTCCCATCGGTTCCTTTGGGGGAGCGCTGTCGAGCCTCCCGGCGTCGGAGCTGGGTCGCGCGACCATTGATGCCCTGTTGACGCGCTCGGGTGTGGCTCCCGAAGAAGTGGACGAGGTGATTTTGGGACAAATCCTCACGGCAAACACCGGTCAAAACCCGGCGCGCCAAGCGGCCATGGCCGCCGGAATCCCCCAGGAAAAGACGGCTTATGGAATTAATCAACTGTGTGGCTCCGGCTTGCGCACTGTGGCCCTGGCGGCCCAGGGCATTGCCTTGGGCGATGCGGACGTGGTGATTGCAGGCGGTCAAGAAAATATGAGTTGTTCCCCCCACGTAGCCTACCTGCGGGATGGCACGAAGATGGGTGAGCTTAAAGTGCTCGACACACTCCTGCGCGACGGACTGAATGATGTCTTCCAGGGGTACCACATGGGCGTCACGGCGGAGAACATTGCCAAGCGTTGGAACCTGTCCCGCGAAGAGCAAGATGCTTTTGCCGCCGCATCTCAACAGAAAGTGGAGGCGGCGCAAAAGGCCGGACGCTTCGATGAGGAAATCATCCCGGTCACCGTGAAGCATCGCAAAGGAGATCAGCTGATTTCGGTCGATGAATTCCCGCGCGCGGGCACGACGCAAGAAAGCCTTTCGGCTTTGCGTCCCGCCTTTGATCGCAATGGAACGGTGACCGCTGGCAATGCCAGTGGCATTAACGATGGCGCGGCTGCGCTGTTGTTGATGAGTGCAGATCGTGCAGAGGAGAAGGGGCTGGCAAGTTCAGGCAGGATTGTTTCATGGGCGACCTGCGGTGTCGATCCGGAGATCATGGGGACGGGTCCGATTCCCGCTAGCCGCAGGGCATTGGAAAAAGCGGGTTGGAAGGTGGAGGACTTGGATCTCATCGAAGCCAATGAAGCCTTTGCGGCCCAGGCACTCGCCGTGAATCGCGAGATGGCTTGGGATACTGACAAGGTGAACGTCAATGGAGGAGCCATTGCCTTGGGGCATCCCATCGGTGCCTCGGGAGCCCGTATTCTAGTTACCTTGCTGCATGAAATGCAGCGCCGGGATGCCCGCAAGGCTCTCGCTACGTTGTGTATAGGCGGTGGGATGGGGATCGCGATGTGCATCGAGCGAAATTCAAGCTAAAGGCCAGATGGCAAACCTCGACGGAAAATGGATCATACTATGAGTAATGGAAAAGTATTGGTAATGGGCGCCAGCGGCTTCCTTGGCAGTCATGTGGTCATGACACTGGCTGAGCAAAATCGTGATATCCGGATCTTTACCCGCGAGTCCAGCAACATATCATCAATCAAACATCTTGAGTTTGAGCATGCCTATGGAGATGTGCTGGACAAAGATTCAGTTGAGCAGGCTATCAAAGGCTGTTCCGTGATTTATTATTGCGTGGTTAATGCCAAAGCATGGACCAAAAACGCAGAGCAATTGCGCAAAATCAATATTAATGGATTGAAGCATGCCATGGACGCGGCAATGGCAGCAGGCGTGGAGCGGTTTATCTACACCAGTACATTTATGACCATTGGTCTTAATCCCTCAGGGATTGCCAGTGAAAAAGATGAATTCAACTTCTGGGACCAGGCACCTGAATATGTAAGGATACGCGTTGAAGCGGAAAACCTCTTATTGGAATATTGCAAGAAAGGCCTGCCCGGGATTGCCTGCAATGTTGCCATGACTTACGGCACTTATGACACTGAACCCACCCTCCACGGCAAGATACTGGCCCTTGTCGCGCTTGGCAGGTTTCCATTTTACTGGGACGCGACCTTCAGCGCGGTCGGGATCAAAGACGCCGCAGAGGCCATGGTTCTTGCTGAAAAAAATGGCCGAATCGGGGAACGTTATATTATTACGGAAAAACTTCTTCATCTAAGAGAAATTTTTCGGCTCGCCGCCAAAACCACAGGTGTGAAAATCCGTCCCTTTAACATGCCGGTGATTCTTATGTATGCTGCCTGCGTTTTCTATAACATACTGGCATTCATCAGGAGAACAGATACTGGATTCTCCTTTGTCAGTTTTCGATTGTCACGCATGACGAAAGACTACGATAACAGCAAAGCAAGAAAAGAGCTTAACTGGAACCCCCGCCCGGTTGAAGAGGTGATCGTTGAAGCGGCACAATGGTTTGCCAGTGATGATTGTGTCTGCGGTGATTTAAGTCTTAAAAATTTGTAAAAGGAATGGTGGGCCCGTTAGCGGGTGCATGCCACCCGCCGTACCTATAAACATCGCTTTATTTCGATTCCTATTTTAAAAACATTACACCATTGGCGAACAGCTTTACCCCTGGTGTCCGTGCTGACACGAACTACTAAAACCTATTTTATACGACTATTATAGGGCTTTTTCCGTTTTCATCTGTGGATTCACCCGCGACGTGTCAAGAGTGCCTCTTGACTCTCTATCAGTTCTTACGTAGAATTCATATCGTTATATATCGATATGGAGCACAAGATGAGCCCCTTCCTTCCCGCAGTCAAAGCATTGGCAGATGATTCTCGTCTCCGCATCCTCTGGATGCTGGAGGAACGAGCACTCTGTGTCTGCGAGATCCAAGCCGTCTTGGGCTTGGCCCAGTCCACAGTATCTCGACACCTACAGACACTGGTGGACGCCGGGTACTTGACCTCCGAAAAAGAAGGTTTGTGGACGAACTACCGACCCCACCCCACCCCGCCGCCCTTGGTACAAGGACTTCTCGCTCAAGCCCGCCTCGCAGGGCTGGATAGCAGTGAGGCCAAGACGGTTCGAGAACAGGCTCGAACCAAGTGCAGGGATAATCTGTGTGGTCCTGCGAACGCCGCCTGAAGGGAAGCGATGTCGATGCAAAGAGTTCTGTTCCTCTGCACTGGAAACTCTTGCCGCAGCCAAATGGCTGAGGGCTGGATGCGCCACTTGGGCGGGGCAGAGTTCAAAGTCTTCTCCGCGGGACTGGAGACCCACGGCGTCAATCCGAAAGCCGTCCAAGTCATGGCCGAGGTCGGCCTCGACATCTCAGATCACACCAGCGAGCTGTTAGAAAACTACATCGATCAAGATTTCGACCTCATGGTCACTGTGTGTGGAGATGCCCGGGAATCTTGTCCCGCATTTGTCGGAAAAGTTAAACATCGCCAACACTGGCCCTTTAACGATCCCGCCAAAGCCACTGGCACCAAAGAGGAGGTCCTCGCGGCCTTCCGCCAGGTACGTGACGAAATTCGCGATCGTATTATTGATTTCTTGAAGGAGAACTAAATCGTGTCGCGTGGGCTCACAAAAAAACTCTCGTTCTTGGACCGTTATCTCACCCTATGGATCTTTCTGGCCATGCTCGTCGGGGTCGGGGGAGGTTACCTCTTCCCCTCGGCAAATGAGTTGATCAACCATTTTCAAGTGGGTACCACCAACATCCCCATCGCCATCGGGCTTATCCTGATGATGTACCCTCCCCTGGCCAAAGTGCGCTACGAGGAACTGCCTACGGTCTTCAAAAACAAGAAGGTCTTGGCCCTCTCTCTGGTTCAGAACTGGGTCGTCGGCCCGATCCTGATGTTTACCTTGGCCGTCTTCTTGCTCCGCGGCTATCCGGAATACATGGTCGGGCTCATTCTAATCGGGTTGGCGCGTTGCATCGCCATGGTGATCGTGTGGAACGATCTTGCAAAGGGTGACACTGAATACTGCGCCGGGCTCGTAGCCTTCAATTCAATTTTCCAGGTATTTTTCTTCTCGGTGTACGCATGGTTCTTCATCACCTGGCTGCCACCCTTGCTCGGGCTGGGAGAAGCCATCGAAGTCAACGTCACCATGAGCCAGGTGGCCGAGAGCGTATTTATCTACCTGGGGATCCCCTTTCTGGCAGGTATGATCACGCGATTTGTCGGCGTAAAAACCAAGGGGCGAGAGTGGTACGAGAAAAAATTCATCCCCAAGATCAGCCCCATCACATTAATCGCGCTTCTCTTCACGATCCTGGTGATGTTCAGCCTCAAGGGCGAGAGGATCATCCAACTTCCCTTTGATGTGATTCGCATTGCGATTCCGCTAACCATCTACTTCGTCGTGATGTTCTTCATTTCGTTCTGGATGAGTCGCAAGGTGGGAGCGCCCTACGGCCAGACGGTGACCCTTTCCTTCACAGCCGCCTCCAACAACTTCGAGCTTGCCATCGCGGTGGCCATCGCCGTATTCGGAATTGACTCGGGCGTGGCTTTCGCTGCGGTGATCGGACCTTTGGTAGAAGTGCCTGTACTCATCGGGTTGGTTAACGTGGCGTTGCGCTGGAAGGAAAAGTTTTAGTTTGCCCTGGACCTAAACCGGGGAGGGTTACAGGCAAGTCGAGGAAATTCGGTAAAAACCAATCGCGTTGGGACTCATTTTAATTCAGCCGACTTCTCCCATGCTTCTTCGGTGCAGGCAATCTCTGGTGTAGACAGTGCAAGCCCGTCTTTGGGGCAAAAATCCAGGCACCCTCGACAACCGGTGCAACGCTCGGTTTCAATTTCAAAGACCTTCTTCCCATCCACACGTTTCCGTGAAAGAGCACCGGTGGGGCAAACGCCGACGCAGCGGCAGCAATCATCACAGCCTTCCGTCTTAGACAAAAGCCAGCGCTTTGAGGAGTCGGGCAACACACCGTAGCGCCCCAATACCGCTTGCTGTCTTTCGGGGATTCCGGAAAATTCCTCCCCCTCGCTAACCTCGCTTTGAGTTGCCGAGGGCCTCTGCGCGGCGTCGGTAATGGGATCCAATAGAACCCGTAGAAAGCCGCGACGCATGGCCTGACGAGGAGTCATCGAGGCGTCCTGGGTATCGAGAAGGGCCGTGATTTGATCCTCGCCCAAAATGCTAGAAGCTTCATCGATGCGGTCTTGAACAATGGGGACTACGGATGCACCTGCCGGACACTTGTGGCAGAACGCAAGATTCAAGCGCAAAGGCGGTTCTTGAGTCGAGGTCGCCAATACAATGAGATCCAAGCCAGTAAGCCCCCCGAGGCATGAGACGCGCAGCGTTGAAATCCCTTCGGAGGAGGATCGGCAACCCAAGATGCTTTGCTTGGCTTCTGAAAGAAGCAAGGCTGTCTCGGGCACGCTGCGCGTCGAACCTGGTAATGCATCCACCGGGCACGCGGCGGCACACAGCCCGCAATCTGTACAGCGCTCGGATTCAAGTTGCAGTCCACGGCTTACGTCGAGACAGTTCTCGGGGCAAGCCTGGGCACAGGCCTGGCAGGAAGACTTACGAGAACGATGTCGAACACAAATCCGTCTGTCGCGCTCGCTGATTTTCACGGTTCAACTCCCAGGCTCGACCTCACCACCCGAGGAGGTGTCCATCCTTGGCGCTTCCACCTTGCTGTAGGCAAGCAAGAAATCCGCCACACCCTGATAAAACCGGGTGTTGGCAGCCTGCTGGATGGCGTTGGCAAGCTGCGGCACCCAACTGCGAATAAAGGTAGATTCAAAATAATTCGCTTTCTCAAGCAACTTACTCGCTTCTTCCTCTGATCCATTGCTTCGGGCTGCCGCCGCCTTCTCAAGGAGAAACACAACGAACTCGAACTCCAATGAGATGTGGTCAGGCGGTTCGTGTACTCCATCGGAAACCACCAAGCCCTCTTCAATGTACTGTTGCTGTACGGCCTCGGTCGACTCCCCGAAGATCTGACGCCCGGAGTCTAGATATATTGAGCCATAGAGGGGTGCGGGGAGGGTGTCGGGACCAATGAACAGCCGAGTGTATTCCGTGAGGAGTGTCTCCTGCCCCTCCTCGTCGAGTGCTGCCAAGCAAGAGTCCAGGGACTCTGCTCCTTCGGGCAGAAGATCTTTGAACGCCGTCAAAAGACGCGGTATAACCGCTTCCTGGATGAAGGTATCACGCTCCGGCTGGCACAATAAAACGGCGAGTAGCCGACGCACTTCTAAGTGCGTCGGCCAAAGCGGCTCCTCAATCTCTACGATCTGCTTCGCTACATCCAAATCTGAACAATCTCCAATCTAATATTGTTCCACGGACCGTAGATCAACCTTTAACCTATCCGTTCTTTTTCCCTGTGAAGGCCCCCAAGTATACCACATTGGGCTTGGTGCCCTTGTCCTCTTGGAGACGGAAGGTCTTCTTGGCTTCCTTGATCGCCTTGCTCGGTGCGCTCTTGGGATCCTCTAAATCGCCGAAGATCCGGGCATCGGCCGGGCAAGCGCCTACACAAGCG
>PIVT01000222.1 GCA_003353845.1 Pseudomonadota bacterium
CTTCATCGTCTTCGTCGTCGCTAGCAGGCTCCTGCTGTTGGCTGGTCAACGTGTTGGCCATGTAGGATAATGAGGTCATAATCTGAGCATTTGCGGTGGCCTGCAACTCCTGAGAGCGTTGCAAGGTCGCGGTCTGTTGCTGAAGCGCAGCAATCACGGAATCGAGCTGGTTATGGCTTGCCCCCCCGACGCCAAGAGGCGGAAGTGAAGCGGGCGGCGCAGGCGGAACAGTTTGAACTTGTGAGGGAATAGGCCGAACTGGTGGCCGGGCATTTTCAGGCCGAGTTGGCCGAGCTTTTCGGGAATCTTGCGATCGGGCATCTTGCGAGCGGGCATCTTGCGAGCGGGCAGGTCGAACGGGAGAGGCATCTCCATAGGACTGGCTCGTTGAACTCTCGCGAAGGGAATAGATCGCGGCCTTCACGCGGTTTGGGATCGATTTGTCAAAGGAGACGAAGTTTCCGTTGGGCAGCTTATTCATGAAGTACGTGCCGTCCTCGAGCTTAGAAACCAAGTAGTCGTCGCCGTAATCCCTTTGGTACTTCAAAACGTACTTGCCGGCCTTGTCGTTATCCATAGGAATGCGCGTTTTGACAGGTGCTGGACTGGAATCGGAAGAAATAGAATCGGAGGTCTCCTCAAGGGCGAGAAGGGCCAAAGACATCGGAGTATTCAGCTTCAGCTTGGGCAGGAACTCGCTCTCGGTCTGGGGGCATGGGCCCAACTCGCCACGCCGGATCATATCGTTCGTGATCAAAGTGCATTTGGTAAGGGTCAGAGGCTCACGTTTCTTAGTCTCGGTGAGTTTATCATGGAGAGCACGCCACTCGGAAACGATGTCATAGTGGTCACCGAGGGTCTCGCAGCGGAAACCTTCAATCAGTTGGTTCGAAAGTAGGGTCTGAAGTGTCTTTTCATCAGACATGAACTCGAGAATGCGGAGAATCTCTGGGTCTTCACACGTGGACGTGATGGCCACAAGAGCATCTGCCGAGCTTTGGAACTTGGCAATGACAGAAGCAGCCCCCCCGGCCGAAAGGCCTTGTGTGAACATATCGGCTATGAAAGGCTGAAACTTCGACAAAGTGGGCTTTGGAATGGTATCCTTGAGGATATTATGAGCCACGTGGCCAAGTATGGGAATGAGCTTGAGGTGATACATGGCCACCATGTACGCGAGCGTGGGATTTGCAAGGTAATTGAACTTGCCTTTCGACTTGGCCGCAGCGTTCATCTTCGAGAGGGCGACAATGGAAAAGGATGATTTGCAGGCGCCCATGACCTTGAGAAATAAATGAAACAGGGTCGCGTGCTGCATCACGGATAGCTTGAGGGCCAAAAGGTATCGCTCGCTGATGAGACCGTGCTCAACCAAAAACTTAACAGTCGAGGAGTTTATCGTATCAACACAGCTCCGTGCCTGTGAAGGGGCTAAATGATCATGGTGATCGAACCTAAAAACACGGTTGGTTTCGTCCGCCTCAAAAGGTGGCACAGGGCAAGGGGTAGGCGACCGACGCATGCTTTCTTTGTGTCTGCTGTGAAGGTCGTCCAACTCTTCTCCGGCCTCTTCAGAATCGGCCCAATTAAAGCTTCCAGTCGTGAACATGTTTGTCCCCAAAAGTGAGATCGTAGGGGCGGACGCTCCGTGTAGGCGAACATGGTAATCAGCACTGTGGTTGAGCATCGCATGCATGGTAATATGAGTTCCCTGGAAAAAAGTATCCATCGCATGATAGAATGCTTCGTTCGCGGATTGGTCCTTGTCTAATACGTCCGCGATAATCTGAACTCTGGATGGAGTGAACGCAGTGGCCCTAAAGGTAGAGAGCTGCTCTATCTGAGAATCGAGGGTCGTGGTGCTGCCATGATGAGAGGCCGAAGACGTGTCCCCACTCGGAACTTCGATTTGAGCACATTGATTATAAATCGAAAGGACGTCAAAATTGCAAAACTTGCAGAGGTCAAACATGGCCTGTTGCTCGGGTGCAGAGCGTTCTGCAGCAAACTTGATGGGGTCGAGGCCCATCGTGATCATAACTTCAGCATATCTGGCTTGGAAATCCAAAGACTCGTTCTCGATTGTGGCATTGACGGAAGAATTTGCTTCAGCGAGCTCGGCTGCAGCATTTGCAGCGGCTGAAGCAGCACGTGTCGACATTGACAAACTTAAAACATCAGAGAAGCGTGAAAGGATCAGAGGAAACAGTCGGAGAGCAGAATACTCCAACTGGGCGCTTATAACCCGGATGATCAGTCCGTACAAATACCGGTAAAAGCCTTGGGTTACCGTAGTGAAATGAAGTTATACTAATAGGGTCAGGCAGAATGGAAGGAAGACAGAATGGAAGGAAGGCAGAATGGCACGTCACGACCCGTGTCTCTTCTCATTGCCCAGCTCGGCTCTTTGTTGATTGGCTTGTCTACTTCTTGGTAGTACAGGGTGGATTTTGCGAACCAGGGAGATAGTCCCCTAGATAAGGCATGAAACAAAAACTGAACATAGTGGAGCGCTGTCCACAAAACTTGA
>PIVT01000223.1 GCA_003353845.1 Pseudomonadota bacterium
CATGGGCACGACCATTGCGACCATGGGTCAATACGCAGGTAACATTGGTAATGTTTGGTTCCACCAAAACGGTACGCAGGGAACTCGCACGGTCAGCGATGATGGTCTGTATTTATATGGTGGATTGAATGATACCGACGCTGACGGCGTTAACCCCGATGTCGATAACTGCCCTAACACTTACAACGACGATCAGACCGATACCGATGGCGACGGCGTAGGTGATGCGTGTGCTCCTCCACCAGCGCCTGGCGGTGCTGAGATCGTTGGTATTGACGTTCGCAACCGAACCCTCGGTCATTGGTCAAATGTCTGGCGATTCCGCACCAATTACAACGACGTTGACGCCTGGGAAGAGTTGGCATGGACTCCCTCAGGGTTCAATCAATGGCGCTCGGCTGCCGACACCCCCACCTTTACACCCGGCCCCTTGGGCGACTTCTCAACGCGCTTCACCGCGTCATCATTTACGCGACCTTTGCTCGGCAATAGTAATGGCCAGAACTCCCCCCGCTTTGTTTACGAAGTGGACGTGGAGATTGCGGCTGCCGAAGGCGAATACTGGGAGTTGGCCTTGGAGGCTCGTCGTGTGGGTGCTTCCGGTGTGGCCGATTCGGATAAGGGATCTGTGATCATCGGTGAGGCCACGCCCAGCTTGATGCTGAACTACGGCGCGGCCAGCTTGATGAATGGGGCTGACCTCACCTTGGACGGCCTGGGAACGATCAGCGGTGGTGACTTCCCCGTAGATCAAACAGAGAACGGTGTGCTCAGTGGGGTCGGTCCCGCTTCGTTCACCTTGCGTTATGACATGGACATCACCGTCATTGCCAACGGATTTGTCACGGGTAGCTTCCTCAATCTAGGACTGAATCAAGCTGCTTGGCGTATGGGGTTGGCCAGGACGCTGGGTGGTTTCGCTGACCAAAATTATGGTTTCGGTTTGTATCCCGGAGCGGGTAGCCGAACCCTCGCCGACGACGGCCTCTTTATCAATGGTGAGTTGCTGGATGTTGACGCTGACGTCGATGGCTTGGCCAATAACGTCGACAACTGTCCCGATACCTATAATGACCTCCAGGAAGATACGGACGGTGATGGTGTGGGGGACGCTTGTGACAACTGCCTCGATGATCTCAATGCAGACCAGGCAGATGTGGATGGCGATGGCTTAGGCGATGCCTGCGATGTCTGTAATGGCCCCGGTGGCAATCCCGGGACTTGGGTGATCACCTACGATATTGCCAACCAGGTTCTCAATTCCAACTGGCGAAGTACGGTGCCACCGGCCGGAAATAGCAGCACCGGCAGTCTGTTGAATATTAGAAACACACCCTTTGATGCGGGTAACCGAGATCCAGGACCTATTGGTTACGATTCCGATGGCGCTTGGGGATATTTCAATGGTGCAGGTGTGATTGATCCGACGGCTGTCAATGGAGCGGGCTGGTCGCCGAAACCTGGGGGTCAACCTTCGACCATGACCTTGGTTTTCCAGGATGACCGCACAGGAACGGGCATTGATCTCAACGCTTCCTCGGTGCAGATGACGGAGTACCACATGGGTATGTACTTCGCAGCCGGTTCTGAGGGTGCTGCTTTTGTCTACACGAATCTTGATTATACGGGCGCGAATGGTCCCTCTGGCCCCGGCATTGGAACACTCAACGGTGCCACAGTGAATTGGGCCACGAACATTCCCGATTACCACACCAAGGGTTGGCTGCATTGTGTGGGCGGCTTGTGTAGTTTGGGTGGCTTAGTTGAGGCTACCACCTACTACAAAGATTTCGACATGGAATTTCCCGGCAACGAAATGGGCATGAGGCTCAATAACTTTGCCTTTACCGGGGACCTGCAATACGGAACCACGCCCACCAGCTTTGTGATGGCGGAGGAAGAAGTGCCCAATCCCCCGGCCCCATCGGAGCCTGTAACCGATTCCCGTACCTACCTGTTCTTGAAAGGCTTCGAGTTGAGCCGTGTGTACATCCCACCCACGGGCATTGATGACGTCGATGGCGACGGGGTCGTGTGCGATGAGGACAACTGTTACAACGTGGCCAATGCGGGTCAGGAAGACATCAATGGCGACGGCTTCGGTGACGCTTGCCAACCCAATAACAGTGATACCGACGGTTACCCCGACGATGAAGATAACTGCCCCTTGGACTTCAACCCTCCTCAGGTCAATTCGGACACGGACGAGCACGGTGACGTTTGCGACAACTGTGATCTGATTGACAACCCGGATCAAGCGGATGTCAACGGCGACGACCAAGGTGATATCTGTCAAAAGCGTGATCGCGATAACGATGGTTGGCCCAATGTCGAAGACAATTGTGGTTTCGATTACAACTATGATCAGGCTGACATCGATTGCGATAACATCGGCGACGTCTGTGATCCCGACAACAACACGCCTTGGACCGACGCCGATGGCGATTTGGTCTGTGATTTCTACGACATGTGTAACGGCGACGACGCTACGGGTGATACCGATGGCGACGGCGTGTGTGAC
>PIVT01000739.1 GCA_003353845.1 Pseudomonadota bacterium
GTCCATTTTTCTTTCTCACACATATGCTGTATCCTATATTGATGTATCCATAGACGTCGAGAGAACGACCCAAAACCCGGGAGAGGATGGATAGATTCGTGGTTGTAGTGGTGTTCACCAAGGGTTCTGCTTGCCCAGCTGCCAAGTGCGATTTCTCGGCCGTATCCAATATGGCATTTTTCTTACTCACATATATGCTTCATTATATATTGATGTATCCATAGGCGTCGAGAAAACGATCCAAAACCCGGGAGAGCATGCGTAGATTCGGGGTTGAAGCCGTGGTCACCAAGGGTCCTGCTTGCCCAGCTGCCAAGTGCGATTTCTCGGCCGTATCCAATATGGCATTTTTCTTACTCACATATATGCTGCATTATATATTGATGTATCCATAGGCGTCGAGAGAATGACCCAAAACCCGGGACAGCATGGGTAGATTCGGGGTTGAAGCGGTAGTCACCAAGGGTCCTGCTTGCCCAGCTGCCAAGTCTGATTTCTCGAAAATGCGAAATAGTCCATTTTTCTTTCTCACACATATGCTGTATCCTATATTGATGTATCCATAGACGTCGAGAGAACGACCCAAAACCCGGGAGAGGATGGATAGATT
>PIVT01000224.1 GCA_003353845.1 Pseudomonadota bacterium
GATGAGCGGTGTGCTGCTTTGGGGGTCGTACTTATAAATAAACACGGAGCCAGCGGTTGCGTCGCTGACAAAGATCTGTCCCCTGGGCCCCTGGGAGACGCGAAGGGGATAGGTGCTGAGATGTTCGATGGAGAGGTCGGGCGGAGGTTGGCAACCGGAGATACCAAGGATGAAGAAGAGGAGGAAAGTAAATGGGAAGACCGCTGCGGTAGCGCGGCGGGCGGTGGGCGCACAGGAAGCAAACATAGTGCAGCGAAGAAAAACAGTTGAAATAACCGCAACCATCCGATTCATACCCACAACCTTCTGCAATCTTGCCCGCACGCCCCAGTGAATACTCACCCGAGCCTATCAGGTGCTTCACGAATCAAGCAGACTTAAGCAACCCCTCCCTTGATTCTTTCGAGTCACCTAATTCTTGTGTTAATCGCGCTTCCTATAAAACTCCCTGCCCATGCCTTTGTTACATGTGCAGACACCGCATTGTAGCAAGAAAATCGGTTGCCGAGAGGTGTTCCTTTAACGGAAAAGCACCACAAGTGGGCTAGTTAGTGTGCCCCACAGTTTGATTCGTGGCGTCCTGCCACAACACACACGAGTGTCGCGGCAAAATGCAGCAGGTGGGGTCTTTGGGTATTGAACGGCGGGCTGTGTCTCATTCTCAATATGCAGTTCGAATTCAAAGAGTGGCTCTTAGAAAGCAAGGATAAGCATCATAGGCCTTTTCTCGTCCGGTAATGTGCATTAATGGCAAATTGAGGTGAGCGCGGCTCAATTCATCCGCTTGAAAACCGCCCTCCCCTCTCTATGACAGCGGCCTCTTGTGCTGGTCGAAACCAAGAAGAAAAACAAACAAGGCGGGGATCCGTCGAGCTGCACCGAGGCGCAAGACCTTCCCATTACTTCGCGAATTTACAGGCTTCCAAAGATCCCCTGAAGATGAAAGAGCTTGTCGATACACACCGTACATCTCGTTCCCCCAACCTGAAATCAATTCGCCTGCCAACGCAAACTTTGTCGTAGATCTGGTTCGGCTGAAGGTTGAGCTTCTTTTTGATGTCCTTCTAACAGGGATTAGCTTTTAGATAAACAACATTTTCCTCTCGTAATGCAAAGACAAAGCCACTCGGGGGATAGCCGGGCGACGATCCTATCAAGGGCAGCAGTGAGAGCAGTGCACGGATTTTCAAAGGAGTCACTCTTTCCACCAGTCGTGCTACTCATAAAAACGAGATACAGCAGCTATTCAACGCCTCAAAAATTCAACCTGCTGCATCTTGCCTCTACACTGTTTCGTGACGTAGCAGAACGCTACAAAACAAGCATCGAGATACGGTACATGGCCGCACCCATTTTCTTTTTCCATCAAGGCAGACCTCCCGGCAATCGACCTTTCTTGCTATAATACAGGGCTTATGGCACACAGCAAAGGCACAGGCAGGGAGTCTTACAAGAAGTCGCGCTAACACATTAGAATCAAGTGACCCTAGAGAGGGGGTAAACGTAAGGAGGGGTGGCTTAAGTCGGCTTGATTCGTGAAGCACCCGATAAACTTTGGGTGATTATTCACTGGAGCGCGCGAGCAGAGTCGCGGAAGGTTTTGGGTATGAGTCGGGTAGTCTCGTTTATTTCAACTATTTTTCTTTGCTGCACTTTTGTTGTTTCTTATGCGTCAGCCATTCAGCTGGCCGTTGAGTACGACTTATCGGACACGACTTTTTCGTCTACTGCACCCATCGCAATTGACGTACCTCCCAATGGGTCTGTCAGCGGAACGGCCACGCTTACCTTCGAGGCTTCCGACGAGAGCACCATTGTCGATGGGGCCGTGAGCATCGGTTCCCTCGATATCACTATCATCCTCGATGTTGATTTGACACCTCTCGGTGATGTGAGTGGCGAACTGAATATCCAAAGCACTGGCACGACCATGGGCACCTTGGTCGGCGACACCGTGACGATTGACGAAGATGTGTTTGTCGATATTGACGGCTATTCCCTTTGCCACGGTCTGGCCTGCGTACAACTCGGTCAAACCGAAGGCGTGACGACTCCTTTCTCAAGCTTCGACGTCTCCTTCGTCCTCCCAGAACTTTTGATCGACGTTGGCGATCCGAGCAGCCTGTCCGGCACAGCAGAGGATGTAGCAACCGATTTAGGAGGCAGTGTCCTGGTAGGAGATGTGTATTTAGAGGGATCGGAAGCCCAGCGAACAGTTGTCCCCGAGCCCCAAATGACACTGCTCCTGGGAGCGAGTCTGATCACCTTGGCCTTCGTGAGTGCAATTCGAAAACGCTCACGCCGCGTCGCGCCACGCGCCACTGCGACGGCCTCCCTTTTCTTTTTCGCTTTAGGACTCGCCGGCTGTGAGCCGCCGCCCGACCTCGCCGTCGATAATGTCAGCACCTATCCCCTTCGCGTCTCCCAGGGGCCCAGGGGACAGATCTTTGTCAGCGACGCAACCGCTGGCTCCGTGTTTATTTATAAGTACGACCCCCAAAGCAGCACACCGCTCATC
>PIVT01000740.1 GCA_003353845.1 Pseudomonadota bacterium
GCGCCAACTGGTGGAGCGCCCGAACCACCAGCCGTGAGCCGGCACTGAAGGCAATAATGTGGATTTTCTCTGCCCGGGTTTCTTCCGCCAGGTAGGTGAGGAACAGACGCAGTTTGCGCGCCATGATGACTGCGGCTTCCAGATCCGCAAAATAGGCGAATAAGCTGGGTGTCGATGCCCAGCTATAGGAGATGAAAGCCCCTCGGTAGCCCATAAAATGCCACAGCTCAGAGGCGACCAGCACGGGAGCGTCGAACATGACCCTGAAACCGTGGAGATAAACATAAACATCTTTGACACCGGAAGTCGTAAGACGCTCATTGACCAACTGGGCAAATTCCCGTCCATGGTGATCGGTCAAAGCGGGTTCCGGGGTCGAGCGCGTCATAAAGGAATAGGTACTCGATAGATAGTCCGTCTCGTTGACCGACACAACCTCAAGGGGATATGGCGCTGTGCGGTTCTTCGCCAAAGTCGTGCGGCGCACCGTTTCCCAGTCGGTCCCTTCCGGCCCCGCTTTGATTCTGGCCTCGCCCAGTCTCAAAAGAAATCCGGCCTCATCGAGATAGAACGGTCTCTCATCAGGATCATCGGAGGGTTTTCGGTCCGT
>PIVT01000741.1 GCA_003353845.1 Pseudomonadota bacterium
CATGCGTACTGTACAGACACCAGGGGTAATCAATCGGGTAACGGACAAAAGTTTTGGGGGGATTAAAACTCACTAGGGTCCCTATGGCCCCTTCCTCCCGCCCCTCCCGTGCTCAGTAGGTGCACGCGGGCGCATCATCAACCAGCGCGCTCCTTCCCAACCTCCTGCTTTTCGCCGCGTCGTGGGCTTCTTCAAACAAACCGCCTTTACCTTTATTCCTTGTCTAGACTGCAAGATCCATTTTTTGAATCTCCCGCCAAAAGTCTAACGGTATCCCCCGCGAACAGGACACGGGACGGAGCGCCGCGCGCGCTGGCGCCTGCCGGATCTCATCAAACAACATTACTTCAGCCGTCGCGGCGGCAGTGGCGGTCTTCCTATCCCTATCTGGTCTACACATACATGACATCTGGACATCGTGGATCCCATCGCTCCGCCATGGACTTCGCCGCACCGCTTCGTCATCTCATGAGCCATCCCTTGATATTATCGCCACCCTCTCCGCAGTGCCCTTGGAAATATTCTGAGAGACTCACAACCCACACACGCGCTTCATTCCTTGTCCTCAAACTTCCCACTGGACACCCAACCGCATCCTGCCCATGCATA
>PIVT01000030.1 GCA_003353845.1 Pseudomonadota bacterium
ACGAATGCGTCCTTGTCGTTGGATGATCAAGTCGCGGCTGGGCGTCAATTCCTTGCTGGGTGGCGCGATGGCATAGCCCAAGCTATCGAGCGAGCGTTGTGTGATGGCATCGAAGGCACGAATGGATTCGATTTCTTCGCCAAAGAGTTCGATGCGCACAGGTGTGGGACTGTGTGGCGGATAAATGTCGACAATGTCTCCGCGCGCGCTGAACTCACCGGGCTCCTCCACCAAGGGCATGCGGTTGTAGCCGTGGCGCAGCAGGCGTTTGGAAAGCAAGTCGCGATCCAGGTGATGCCCGACTTCCAAGTGGAGGGTCTGTTCGCGTATGCGTTCACGACTGGGGACGGGGTGCAAAAGCGAACTGGCTGGCGTTACCACGATGGGGGCGCGTTCATTGCTGCCTTCACTTTTGCGGGCGGCCGCAGAATGGGTGAGCCAGCGATAGAGGGTGGCCATGCGCTGGTTGATGACAAAGGGTTGGGGGGAAAAACGATCATAAGGCCGCGTGTCGTGACGAGGGAAGGCGTGAAGGCAACGCGGCTGTTTGGGATCGATGCCCAGGGCTGTTTCGAGATCTTCCAGCACTTCTTGAGTTCGCTTGGAGTTGGCGCAGATCCACAGCACGGGCAAGCTGAGGTAGCTGTGGATGACTTGGGAGACCAGGGCCACCTTGGCCCCAGCGCGCAAACCCGTCAGCTGCAGCACGCCCTTTCGCTCGGCGATGCGAGCGCGCAAGGACTCTAAATTCGGGGATTGGGAAGAGTCGTTCATGGAAAAGCCTAATTGCGGTTATCGAGCAAGGTCGTCCGCCCTGAGCGGGCCCTGAACGGGAAAGCTTAGCAGCTGCGGTGGCCTGCCGGGCGCGCGGCGCAGCCCCGGAAGTAAGCCGGTACCTCCTCAGAACGCTGGGGGAATTAAACTGAACAGTGAGCCCTTCCACAAAGTTTGCCTGCCAGACTGGACGGGGAAGCCGTATCGAGTACAGTACCGCGCCTGACTTGCGTTCGATGAGGCCCTTTGATCTCCATTAGCTGAGATTACAGGCCCAAGAGTCGTAGCGGTTGACTGGTAAGTGCCTGTCACCAAAGCGTTTCTTTCGAACCTCCAAGGAGTAAGCCATGGGTATTGAACTCACCTGCAAAAAGCTGGGAATGACGCGTCTTTACACTGAGGACGGAATCAGCATTCCCGTTACTGTCCTCGAAGCCGATTCCAACATTGTCGTTCAGAAAAAGAGCGAAGAGACGGACGGTTACAGCGCTCTCCAGGTTGGTTCCGGCAGCCGCCGCGACAAGACCATTTCCAAAGGCCTCAAGGGTCACTATACGAAAGCAGGCATTGAGGGGACCCCGCGCCGGGTTACTGAAAGTCGTGTTTCGGTGGAAACTGCCGCTGAGTATGAAGTGGGCCAGAGCCTTGATGTGAGTCTGTTCAACGAAGGTCAGAAGATCGACGTGATCGGAACATCGAAAGGTCGAGGGTTTGCCGGCGGCGTGAAGCGCCATGGCCACCACATGCCTGAAGCCACTCACGGTACCCACGAAAATTTCCGCCACAGTGGTTCCATCGGTGCCGGTGCCTACCCGGGTCGCGTGATCAAGGGCATGAATATGCCTGGCCAAATGGGCAACGCCCGTGTGACCACGCGCAATCTGGTGGTCGTCAAAGTCGATGCGGAACAAGGCTTGTTGTTTATCCAGGGCGGTGTTCCGGGACACAATAACGGTACGGTTCGCGTTCGCTCCTCCGAGTCGACACGCAAGGCGTAAGCACCACGGCTACCTACAATCGAAAAGACAGTTACCACCAAGACGCCAAGCGTGAGGGCTATCGCTCTCGTGCCGCCTATAAATTGAAGCAACTTCAGCAGGCCACGGGCCTGTTGCGCCCGGGCCAGAAGGTGATCGATCTCGGCTGCTGGCCGGGGGGCTGGTTGCAGGTGGCGTCAGAGTTGGTTGGGCCCAAGGGCCGGGTGGTGGGTGTCGATCTGGCTGAAATGGAGCCACTCTCTTCCCTGGCGAACACGTTCGCATTTACTGGCGATTTCACAGAACTATCTGTTATTGAACAGATTTTAAACACTCTTACCGGCCCCGCTCAAGTCTTGCTTTCCGACGCCCATCCCAAAGTCACAGGTGTGCGCACGGTGGATCGAGCGCGGGAGGAAGCCTTGCTGGAGGCCATTGAAGCGTCCTTGCCGCGCTTGCTTGAGCCCGGCGGCTCTCTCTTGTTCAAGTTATTTGAATGTCCCGAGGCCAAGCTGGTGGAAAATCGACTGCGCCCGCAATTCGAAAAATGCAAACGCTTGTCCCCCCAGGCCAGCCGCAAAGGGAGCAGTGAAATGTACTTCTGGGCGGAAAGCTACAAAGGAAACCAAGCGACATGATCTTTCAAAAGGCGGCTGACAGAAAAGCCCCTCTCGCCTGCGAGATGGAAAAGCCGACCCCAGACATCGAGGTCAGGGAGAGCTCCATTCATGGGCGTGGGTTGTTCGCGACGCGCAACTTTGAGGCGGGGGAATTGATCGGTACCTACGAAGGATCACGCGCTACCGAAAATGGAATCTACGTTCTCTGGGTCGAAGACTTTGACGGTTCTTTCTATGGCGTGCACGGTGAAAATGAACTGCGTTACCTCAACCACAGCTCGAAGCCCAACGCAGATTTTGACGACGAACTTCTCTATGCCTCCCTCTGCATCAAAGCTGGAGAGGAGATCTGTTTCCACTACGGCGAAGACTGGGAAGACATCGAGTAGCTATGGTGTTATTGCAAAACGGGCAGGGCGCTTGAGGGGCGTAAGGGCTCGGCTTCAAGGTCCACATCATCAACTCCGGTAATGCGAACCTGGATTCGCTGGCCAGGCGCAGCCGCAGCTCGCAGCTTTACCAACCCATCAATCTCCGGTGCTTGACTGGCCATGCGACCCTGGCTGCGATTGCCCTGGTTTTGATCGATGAGAATTTCCTGCTCACTCCCGATGAGCTTCTGCAATTTCTCCTGCATCATTTCTTGCTGCAAGGACATGAGTCGCTGGAAGCGATCCAAGGAAACCTCTCTCTCCACTTTGTCCGCTAAGCCCAAGGCCGTGGTGCCTTCTTCGTCGGAGTAACGAAAGGCGCCCAAGCGGTCGAAATCAGATTCGCGAACAAATTCGCAAAGTTCTTGAAAGTCTTCTTCGGTCTCGCCGGGGAAGCCCACAATGACTGTGGTTCGCAGTGTAAGCCCTGGGATTGCTTCGCGAAGTCGACGGATGAGTTTTCGTTGGTGAGCCGAGGTGACTCCGCGTTTCATGGCTTTGAGTACGCGGTCGCTGGCGTGTTGCATGGGAATATCGACATAGGGCAACAAGCGCTTCGCACCCGCAAACACGTCAATCAGTTCATCGCTCACGGCCGTTGGATACAGGTAGAGTTGTCGCAACCACACCGGTTCCTCCACCTCATCCACCAATCGCAGCAGGTCAGCCAACTTGGGTCGACCCGGCAAATCTTTGCCGTAGGCCGTGGAGTCTTGAGCAATGAAATTGATTTCCCGAGTTCCGGCTGCGGCCAGTTGCTTCACTTCTTGCAGGATCGATTCGGGCGCTCGGCTGTGAAAAGGGCCGCGGAAGGAAGGGATGGCACAAAAGGCACACACCCGATCGCAACCCTCGGACAGTTTCACATAAGTGCTGTGCTGTGGGCCGATGAGCATGCGCGGAGTGTCGGCATCGTAGAGATAACTGGGGCCGCCTTCGATGTAGCTACCACGCGATTGTCCCGCCAATGTCTCGTCCAGGATGCTGGAAATTTTTTGAAACTGGTTGGTGCCGACGAAGGCATCCACCTCGGGCAACTCTTTGGCCAGGTCGCGGCCATAGCGCTGGGGCAGGCAACCCGTCACCACCAGAGCCTCCAGTGCACCGGCCTCGCGCAAGTCCGCCACCTCCAAGATGGCCTCGATGGATTCTTCGCGCGCACTTTCGATAAAGGAGCAGGTGTTGACGATGGCCACCTGGGCGTCCTCAATCTCCTCGGCAATGGAAAACCCGTCCAAGGCCAGCTTGCCCAGCATGACTTCACTGTCGAGCTGGTTCTTGGGACAGCCCAGGCTGCGGAAATAAATGCTCTTTTTTGGGGAAGGCTTGGCGGACATGGCGCGCAGGGTAACCTGCTTGCCCCTGCTCGGCGAGGCCTGGCATCACGGGTCCTTTGGGTCACGGGAGGGGCGTCAAAGAACCCCTCGTGAAAGGCCTGGGCGCGCGGTAAGGTGTCGAGCGCTTAGAAAACTGATTTTGAAATCGAGGAGAAGAACCGTGAGCCAAAGACCCTTTCGAGTGTTGGGATTACAGCAGATTGCAGTGGGAGCGGAAGATAAGTCCGCTTTGCGCAAGCTTTGGGTCGATTTACTAGGGCTTACACTGCAGGGGAACTTCAAGAGCGAAAAAGAGAACGTGGACGAGGACATCGCTGTGGCCGGAGCGGGCGCCTTCAAGATCGAAGTGGATTTGATGCAGCCGCTGGATCCCGAAAAAAAACCTGCCGTGCAC
Source organism: Pseudomonadota bacterium (assembly GCA_003353845.1). Classification (GTDB taxonomy): domain Bacteria; phylum Myxococcota_A; class UBA9160; order UBA9160; family JADFDR01; genus GLO-12. Next base: position 4,534 of record PIVT01000030.1, read on the forward strand.
AAGCCACCGCTAAATCATATCGGGCTGTGGATCGACGATCTACCCAAGGCCGTGGCCTGGTTGGAAGAGCAAGGATGCCGTTTTACACCGGGAGGCATTCGCCAGGGCGCTTCCGGTTTCGATGTTTGTTTTATTCATCCCAAAGGAAACGACGAGTTACCGGTGTGTGGGGAAGGCGTACTCATCGAACTGGTTCAAGCCCCGGCTGAAGTCATCGACGCTTTTACCAAACTCGCTGGCTAATCGATCTCCCCGGCTAGCGCCAGGTTTGCCAGAGTGTCGACGTACTCATTCCAACGCGTGCCGTCGTGGGCTTTCACCCATTGCAACTTCACCCGAGGATGGGACTTGGACAGGGCATAGAGTTCTTGCACGAGTTCCAAGTTGGCGATGGGGCCGGTCTTTCGTTTCCAGCCACGCCGCGCCCAACCTGCAGCCCATTCATTGACGGTCTTTACGCAGAGTTGGCTGTCGGAGTACATGTTGACCTCCGCATCCTCGGGCAGCTTCTTATAGGCACCAATGAGTGCCGAGAGTTCCATGCGATTGTTGGTGGTGTCTTGATCGCGACCGCAGCCATAGGCGTGAACCCGACCCGCTTCCACCCAGACAAATCCCCAGCCGCCACGTCCCGGATTTCCTTCGCAAGAGCCATCCGTAAACACGCCCGTGTCGGGACCTTTTGAATATTTAGCAATTACCGCGTCAAGCTCGGGGTGTGTCACTACTTTGTGTTCCTTGTTTTGTTTCTCAAACGAAACGCTTTCAAACATTAAAGCGGAAGTGCATGATGTCTCCATCCTTCACTTCGTATTCTTTACCTTCCACTCGCATCAAGCCCTTGGCCTTGGCGCCGGCCTCCCCTTGGCTGGCGATGAAATCATCGTAGCCGATGGTCTCTACGCGAATAAAGCCGCGTTCAAAATCCGTGTGGATCACACCGGCGGCTTGAGGTGCTAGCGTCCCCTTGCGAATGGTCCATGCGCGAACTTCTTTTTCGCCAGCGGTGAAGTAGTTAATCAAGCCCAGCAAGTTGTAGCCCTCGCGCGCCAAGCGATCCAATCCGGGTTCGCTCACACCCAGGTCTTCGAGGAATTCACGTTTCTCATCATCCTCGAGTTCCGCCAATTCCGATTCGACTTTTCCACAAAGACGCACCACGCCGTTTTTTTCAGACGCGGCAAAGTCTTCGACTTGCTTTGTGAAGGCGTTGCCTTCGGCCAAGGCGGTTTCGTCTACATTGGTGACATACAAAACAGGTTTGGCAGTAATCAAATGACAGTCGTGAAAGATTTCGCTCATTTCTTCCGTCACTTCAAAGGTGCGCGCCATTTTTCCTTCAGACAAATGAGCGTATAGCTCTTCAAAAAAGGCCAGCTCTTCCCGGGTTCCTTTGGCTGCGGTCTTGGCCGTTTTGCGCGCGCGGTCCAAGCGCTTTTCCAAGCTTTCCAAATCGGCCAGCGCCAACTCGGTTTCAATGGTTTCAATGTCGCGCAGGGGGTCGACAGTGCCTTCCACGTGAACCACATCGGTGTCTTCGAAGCAGCGCACCACGTGCACAATGGCATCCGTGGATCGAATATGTCCCAAGAACTGATTGCCCAACCCCTCCCCTTTGGAAGCGCCAGCGACGAGCCCGGCGATGTCGACAAACTCCAGTGTCACAGGCAACACACGCTGCGCGTGCACAATATTGTCGATGGCTGTGATGCGCGGGTCGGGAACGGGAACCACGCCCGTGTTGGGTTCAATGGTGCAGAAGGGATAATTTTCGGCGGCGATACCGGCCGCTGTCAGGGCATTGAAGATGGTGCTCTTGCCCACGTTGGGTAAACCGACAATTCCACATTGAAGTGCCATAACGATTCGTTCCTTTTCACGCTGTCACAAAGCTTACTTTGCGGCGCCCTTTCGATGCTTCTTCTTTCTACTGCCACCGGCGCCACTACTCGCTGCCTTGGCGGAATTTTCAGCCTCGGCCTTACCGTAGTTTTCCAAAAACGCGGATCTCCAACCTTCAAAGTTTTTGTCGAGAATGGCCTGACGGGCATCCTGCACCAAGCGTTCGTAGAACCGAACATTGTGAACGGATAACAAGATGGCTGACAGAACTTCGTTGGCTGCAAAGAGATGATTTAAGTACGCCCGCGAGAAACCACCCGCACAGGTAGAGCAGTCGCAGGAGGTATCGATGGGATACGCATCGCGTCGATAACGGCGATGAGTCAGGCGAATCTTGCCTTGCGAGGTGAAGGCCGTGGCACTGCGCGCAAAGCGTGTGGGAATCACGCAGTCGAACATATCAATGCCATAGCCGATGGCCGCCACGATGTCTTCGGGCATGCCGACCCCCATGAGGTAACGGGGTTTGTCCTTGGGCAACAGCGGCGCGGTGTAAGAAGTAATTTCGCACAAGAGTTCATGCCCTTCTCCAACCGAGACTCCTCCGATGGCGTAGCCCGGCAGGTCCATGGCAATCAATTCCTGTGCGGATTGCTCGCGCAAATGTTGGAAGGTGCTGCCTTGTACGATGGCGAAGAGGGCTTGGTCGTCCGTGCGCGCGTGGGCTTTGATGCAGCGCTCCATCCAGTTGGTGGTGCGGCGCACACCACTGGCCGCTTGCTTTTCGGTGGCGGGGAAGGGCGTGCACTCATCGAAAGCCATGATGATGTCGGCGCCTAAGTCGTTTTGAATCTGAATGGAACGCTCGGGGGTTAGCTCCATGCTCTCACCACTGAGCTCGTTGGCAAAACGCACACCGTGATCTGAGATCTCGGTCTTGGGCAGAGAGAAGACCTGGAAGCCGCCGCTATCCGTCAGGATGGGGCCCGACCAACGCGTGAACTCGTGCAGGCCCCCCAACTTTTTCACGGTCGCTTCGCCGGGTCGCAGTGCCAGGTGGTAGGTGTTGCCGAGAATGATTTCCGCACCGGTCTCTTTGACCTGAAGTGGGGTCATGGCTTTTACCGCACCGGCAGTGCCCACGGGCATAAAGGTCGGCGTGTGCACCACGCCGTGTGGAGTGGTGAACTGACCGGCGCGAGCCGCGCCGGATTCGCTTTGCAGGGTGTAAGTAAAGTGTGGGGAAGCTGCGTCGCTCAAGGCATGGGTCCTCGCGTGCAGCGGAAGGGGTTCACTTGTTAAATCGGCTAGCCCATGGCCAGCGCACGAGGAGCGATCCGACGAAGCGCCCGCTAGCGGTAGGTGGACCGCTCGCCCTTGCTGCGTCGCAGACGAACGCGCTTGTGCTTGGCTTTCAACTTGGCTCGATGGCGCGCGCTCTTATTTCGTTTTGGTTTCTTGCTCGATGTGCTTTTGCTCATGTTCTTCTCTCGTCATTTCTCGCCGAGGGCCGTCTCGCCCGGTCAGCGGTGAATTCTCGTGTTTTGGAGCGAGGCAGCCTAGGGAAGGCGAGCCCAAAAGTCCAACCCTCGGCACCGCTTAGAACGATTTACTGGCTATTGGGGCTCCATTTTCAACTTTTCTGAATTTTCCGGCAAACGTGACCGGATGGGTCACATCCTCAGGTTTAACTCACTCCTACATGGATAAGGATCGAAAAAGGAGGCCCCATATGGGCAATTTAAGTCAGGACGGAATTTCAGGCAGGCCGAAGCCCCAACCGGGTTGTCCCGTGTGTGGTAGCCAGCACCTCATCTTGGATGAGGTCGGGCCCGAGTGGACAACCAAGCCATCGAACAATCGTGAGGGGCTGCTTTTAGGGGAGTGTCAGCATTGTGACTACCGCTGGACACTACCCCTGCGAGCCAGTCGCCCCCTTCGCGGTCCCTGGGTCGGGCCGGAACCGTCTCGAGAGCATGCCGCTTGAAGAGGGGATTGGGCCTGGACCTGGACCAGACCTGAGGCCGGGAAGGCCGCCTCAGCCCCTTGCAAGGATCCCAGAAGATAATTGACGAGAAGTAAAGAAGCCGATCCCCCCTGGTGAGGCGAACCTCCATCGCGTAGATTTGTTGATCAGGGCTCAACTTACGGCGACAATTGCCGATTAGCAGTTTTGCTATTTGTGGGTGTTGAAGCGTATTGAAGGTGCTGAACGTGAGAATCTGAAACAGCCTCCTTATTATGTACAGAGGTTGTTGTGGTTGAGGTTGGACTGCGAGGCAAGCCAGATTTCTCGGGGTGGATGTATGTCCGCTTGGGCACGAGATCCAATACGAGCGCTAGATCCAGTAATAGGTGTATTGTGATCTGGAACCAATATTCGCCAGTGAACGGCAACATTCGGGAATTGGACAGTTTTATTCGACGAAATGCTGCCTAAATTTGTTTCGGAATTGTAAGGGGGTTTTCCCAATGCGACGAACGGCTTTAATCTTTTGCGCCGCACTCTTGCTTGTAGCAAGTCCGTGTTTGGCTGCTGCCAAGATAGTTAACGTACGAGTGGGTCATCACCCCGAGTACGATCGCATTGTTTTTGATCTCGATGGATGGGCCGCTTACCAGGTTCATTCCATCTCCGGTAACGAGGTTGTTCTTCGCGTGTTGGCGGGTTCGGAACCGACGCAGATTGATACCGAAAAAGGCTTGGTTCGCAGCGTTCAGGTTTCCCCCAGCGGAGAACGCTCAGAGGTTCGCATTCGACTTCGTACGGCCGACGTTCGCGTGAAAGATTCAACGCTTCAAAGCCCCGCTCGTATTGTGATTGATGTGCGGAAAGCAGCTGCGGCGAAAGCGACGCCTGCACCCAAACCCAAAGCAGCGCCAAAACCCGTCGCGCCAGCGCCCAAGGTGACCAAGGCGCCCACACCTGCTCCCAAGCCAGTCGAAAAAGCTCCCGTTGCTGCCGAGCCCGCCCCGGTTCCTGCCCCTGTTCCTGCCCCTGTTGAGGAGATAGCGGCAGCCGTGCAGCCAAGCGAAGACCCAGCGGCCAAGCAGCCAACACAGGAAGAAATTGCAAAAAAACTTGAGGTGGCCACTGCTGCCAAAGCGCCGCCCGTTTCACGCACCAAACCAGCGCCTGCTCCGGGGAAGAATGATGGCAAGCAAGCGGCGCGAGCCCCCGCCCCCGCTCCTGCAGCGCCCGCCAACGCTTTTGATATTCGTCTGGTAGGCGGCGGCATTTTAATGTTGCTGGTAGGCATTGGTGGCTTTATTTGGAAGCGCCGTCGTTCGGCCAGCACCGAAGAGGAGGGGGATGAAGCGGACGCCATCGAAGGCGATTGGTTCGCCACAGATAGTCCAGACTCCGCCGCAGCAGAAATTGCACCGGAAGAAAGTGCTCCCGTTGTGGCGGAAGCTGAGGACCTTCCAGCTTCGCGCGCCGGAGCTTCTGAGGCGCCTCTCTTCGGGTCCGACAGCCCCGCTTCGCCTCCCACCTTGGATAGCGTTGCGCCTGTCAGTTCTTCGGATTCAGTGGTAGGTACGTCACCGAGCAGCGGTGGCATTTCGTCGGCTCAGTTCGAGGAGCTTCAAGGACAATTGAAGAAAATCGAGGACCGCTTGGGTGATTTTGAAGCGGCCAGAGAGCGTCTGGAGCAGCAAGGTGTGAATCAGACCGAAGAGTTACGCGTGCAGCGAGCGGCGATTGCGCGCACCCAACGCGTGTTGAGGAGCATTACGCGGACAGAGGAAGACGGACCAACGGATGCGGGGGCTCCGGCTGAATAGAGCTTGGGGTCCATTGTAAGTGTTTGATGTGCAAGATTAATCTAGCCAGATCGTAAATAACGATCTGGCTTTTTTCTATCCATTGAGAGTAAAATAGTGCATCCTATTAGGGTTTTCTTTGAATAGTTTAGGGACTTCTATAGAATTCTCTGGACCTGAAAAGAAGAACAAGGATGTTTCTATCTGGCAGTTGTTGGCATCGAAGTATTTTAAGTCCATACAAATCTTTAACTTAGCTTTACTGGAGAGAAAAAATGGAAACAAGAATTGTCGTTGCCGACGATCACCGCATTGTTCGTGAAGGTCTTCGGCGATTATTGGAGTCTCGACAGGATTTTTCAGTTGTAGGGGAGGCTTCGGATGGCGAAGAGGCCGTAGAAGTTTCCAACCGTGAGCACCCAGACGTGGTTTTAATGGACCTGTCCATGCCCAAACTTTCTGGAATCGACGCGACGCGCCGAATCACAGATACCGAGAAGGATTCCAAAGTACTGGTGCTTTCCATGCATGACAGCCCGGGTTACGTGGAAGAGGTGTTGCGCGCCGGCGCCTCGGGGTATCTCCTGAAGGACTCTGCTTCTGAGGAACTGGTTGCGGCCATCGATGCGATCCGGGCAGGGGACTCCTATTTGTCGCCCTCGATTACACAGCAGGTCGTCGATGCTTTGGCCCATCCCGCGGATCGTCCTTCGTCGGCAGTATCAGTGCTCAGTGAACGGGAGCGCCAGGTGCTTACCCTGATCGCAGAAGGCTTGTCCAGCAAGGAGATTGCCAAGGAACTCGGTGTGTCTTTGAAGACCATTGAATCCCATCGAGCCAATCTCATGGACAAACTGGATATTCACAAGGTGTCGGGTCTGGTCCGTTTTGCGATTCGCGTGGGTCTTGTCACGCTGTAGAGCCCCTATATGGAGACCACAGAATTTCTGTGATCGAGGCGTCGGGCCCAAGCAGGCCCCCAAAACTGCTCTTTTCTCTGGCTAGAGGCCAGAAGAGCTCGTTTCTAGCACCCCTACCCTGTACCTGCGTTCCCCCTAGCGTGGTAAGCTGAGCGGCTATGTACTGCGCACACTTCGGTTTACAAGAAAAGCCCTTCTCGCTGAGCCCGGACCCCCGTTATCTCTATCTCTCGGGTTCGCACAGCGAGGCCCTCGCCCATTTGATCTACGGAATCGATCAAGGGGAAGGCTTTATCGCCATCACGGGGGAGGTGGGTACAGGGAAGACCACTTTGTGTCGTGCCCTCGTGCAGCGCTTGGGGGAGACTACCGAGGTTGCTTTCCTCTGGAACCCGGTTCTTTCGGGCATCGATTTACTCCACGCCATTCATGCGGAATTTGAACTCTCCGTAGATGGAAAAACCGTCGGCCAACTTAATGACCAATTGAATCGGTTCCTGTTGCAACGCAAGCAAGACAATCGGCGCGTGTTGCTCGTCATCGATGAAGCACAAAACCTCAGCGAAAAAACATTGGAACAGATCCGTTTGCTTTCCAACCTGGAAACAGATCGCTCGAAGCTCCTGCAGATTGTCCTCCTGGGTCAACCGGAACTGGAAGTCCAATTGGCCCGCGAAGAGCTTCGGCAATTGCGCCAACGCATTGGTGTGTGGTGGCGCTTAGCCCCGCTTTCGAAAGAAGAAACCGAGGAATACATCGCCCATCGATTGCGCGTGGCGTCGGGAGGCCGCCGCGCTGACCTGTTCACTGCGCCAGCCTTGCGCGAGGTCTACCGCGCGTCCGAAGGCATCCCGCGTTTGATCAACGGCATTTGTGACCGTGCATTGCTCGCCGCCTATGCCGATGGACTCAACATAGTTGATCTCCCCGAGGTTCGACAAGCGGCCCATGAACGCGGTGGTGCTGGCATTGTGAAAGCGCTTCCAGCGCGCAGGCCGTGGTTGCGCAAGGCTGGCTTTGCTGCACTGGGTTTGGGTGTGTGCGCCTTTGCGATTCTCGCCTGGGGAGCCTTGAATAAAGGGGCCTTGGCCCGAAATCCCTTGCTCGCGCCTTCAAGGCAATCCGCTTCGCCAGGGACGAGTGCAGAAAGGGTGGAGACGGCGACGTTGCCACCTAAAACGGTGTCGGGCAATCTCGGGTCAGGCCCTAGCGAGTTCGCCGACATTGACGTCGCGGCAGCACCACCATTGTTGGCGATCGATTTGGATGGCGACGTTCTCAGTGAATTGGGGACATCGTCTGTCGCGGCGCGTGAGATCGACGACGCGACTTTCACGGATCTCTTGGTTCAGCTGTCACCGGGCATGTCCTATGCGCATGTATTGAACAGCCTCTTTGAAACCTGGGGCGAAGAAGCGCTTGGTGAAAGAGCGTTTTCCATTACCTCGATGCTAACCACACTGGAGGCGCGCGGGTATTCAGTGCTTTGGTTACAGGATGCAGACTTGGAAACCCTGCGGGCTTTAGATCATCCCCCCATTTTGTTGTTGCCGGCATTGGACGGTGTGCAACGCGCCGCGTTGCTGCAGCGGGTGACTGAAGATGAGGCCGTCTTGATGGAGTTGGGTTCGGATGAAGTGCTGCGTATTCCAAAGGACCTATTGGTCACTCACTGGTCCGGTGATGCCTTTGTGCCGTGGCGGGACTTTGAAGGCTTGCCCGATAGTCTTCACCTGAATCGAGAGAATGCCTGGGCGGTTCGTTGGTTGCAGCGACGTCTGCAAAACCTCGGGTTTTACGTGGGATTGGCCACAGGTGAATGGGATGCCGCCACACGCAAAGCGGTAGTTCGATACCAGGGACACGTGGGACTGGTGGCCGATGGCAACGTGGGGCCGCGCACGAAGATGGCATTGTATTCTGCTTACCAGGACTATCCCATACCGCGCCTTTCGACGGTGCCAGAGTTGAATACGGATGACATCACTAGTGACGGCCTGCGCCTGCACAAGGACGACGATCTAGGGGAGGGCTTGTAACGGTGAGCACCATCATGAAGGCATTGCAGCGATTGGAGCGGGACCGCGGGTCGGATAAAAACCGATCTTTGCACGATGAAGTGTTGGCTTCTGAGGCCACACGTTCCCAGGGTAAAGCGGGCATGGTGCAGTTACTCATCGGGACCAGCGTGGGTGTCGTTTTTGCCAGCGCGCTCGTTGGTGTTTGGTTCTTCGTTTCACCGGTGATCTCTCCCGAGCAAACGACAACACCGGCAGCGGTGGCAGCTGCCCCGCCGCAGACTCAACCCCAACCTCAAACTCCGGCAATGCCAACGGTAAATTCCGCGATTCCTCCACGCCCGGCAGTGCCTGCTAGCGTGCCGCGTTCAGTACCTGGCGGGTTGCTCCCCGCAGTCGAGCCACCGCCGGTCATGGCTTCGGCGGCTTCACCCGAAAGGGTTGTGCCACCGGGACCCTCCGCTCCAGTGATCACTTCCGTGCGAGAGGAAGAGCCAAGGCAACCGGCGCTGGTTGAAGAGACCGTTCCCGAAGAAGTCCCGGTCGAAGTCATTGAGGTTGAAGTCTTAGAGACCGAAGTTGAAGTCGTAGAAACGCCTGTCTTGGAAGTGGAAGTAGAAGTGGAGGCGGCGCAGCGAACCCTTCAGCAAAGTGAAGAGTTGACTTCGCCTTTGCCAGAAGAAACGACAGAAGAGACGGTGGAAGTTGTGATCGAAGAGGTGCTGGAAGCAAACGTGCCCGCGCCGAAAGAAGAAGTCGTTGTCATCCAGGAAAGTGTTGCGGAAGAGGTCGTCGTTGAGAAAGGAATGGCTTTCCCCGAGTTCCTTGTGAAAAAAACGGTTTGGCACCCACGCGCAGATCAACGTATGGCCTATGTGTCGATTCCCAAAGACGCCGATCCGAAGTCGGTGCGCGAAGGCGACACCATTGAAAACTTGGAAGTCCTCAGCATTGAGCCAGCAGCCGTCATCCTGGGCCGAGACGGCGTAGAAGTCCGCAAACGCGTTGGCGAAGAATAGGCCGAGGAATAAGCCGAGGCCTCAGTTCAGGAATCAGGACGCTAGTTGGATCGATAGCGATCGCGCGAAGCATCGCGCAGTCGTTTGCGCATCTTGTAGCGCTGGTACAGAAACTTGATTCGCTTCCAAGACGGCAAGAAACTCCCCGTGTGTCCATCGCGGAGCAGCAATAACCACCCGATGAAGACACCACCGAGATGACCTGAGTGACTCACGTTGGGCGGCCCCACGCTGAATTCCATGAAGAAGAGCAGCGGGAGAAGCCAAATGGCCTTGATGGGAATGGGTGGAATCAAGAGCATGATGGTGCGATCGGGCCAGGTGAGGCAGTAGGCGAGCAGGACACCCATAACCGCCCCCGACGCACCCAAGGTATTCATATGCAGCATGAGTTGCTTCTCAGGCAACATGGCCGCGACAAAGTAGGGCGCCGTGGCGATGATGAGTCCCGCTCCCGTACCGCACAGCAAGTAATAACGCAGGAAGCGTTTCGCCCCCCAGATCAAAGCCAAGGGTGTGCCAAACATCCAGAGCGCGAACATATTGAACGCGCAATGCAGCAATCCACCGTGTAGCCACATATAGGTAAAGGGTTGCCACAGCATGCCCTTGGTCCAAAAGCTCGCGGGCTTCACCATCAGGATTTCGTGAAGTCCTCGTAGTTCCGGTAACAAACCAAAGAGGGCAAAAATGACCACATTGGCAATGATCAGGTTTTTGATGATGGGGGGGGTGAAGGGTGGGCCAAAACTCATCCCACCCTGTTGGTAACCGCGCTGCATGAAGAGAACATCCTTTCCAAGTCGATATTGCTGAGGCTCTGTTGCTAGAAGAGCCTAGGTAGTGCCCATTCCCTCGTCAATATAGGGGTAACGGGGAGTTTAGAGCTGATTCGTCGCGTGCGCGGCCTGGAGCAGGGCTAAGGCGCTCTTGGCGTCATCAATGGTTCCATCCCACACCCAACTCAGGGCCTGGCGCAGAGGAACTTGCAAAACTTCAATGTACTCGTCGGCTTCGTGCCGCTGCGGAACTTCTTCCAAGTCAAACGCAGCAAACAGATGGATGCGTTCATCGGTAAAGCCCGGTGTGGTGAGGATGGAACCGAGGGATTGCAGCCTGCCCGCGCGCCGCCCCGCCTCTTCTTCCAATTCGCGTGCGGCACAAATTTCAGGAGCTTCCCCATCGAGCTTGCCAGCAGGCACTTCCAAGATCATGCCACCGGCTGCGTGGCGGTACTGGCGAATCAGCAAGACTTCATCGGGGGTGGCAAAGGGGACAATGGCCGAGGCGCCGGGATGGTGGATGATTTCCAATTCCACTTCCCGCCCATCGGGCAGACGAGCCTCTTCCATGGCAATGGTTAGCATGGGTCCTTCGTAGACGATGCGATTACTCACTGCAAGGTTCCCCGCATCCCTCAGGCACCACTGGGAAGTTCCACGCGGAAGATGGATCCGCCGCCGGGAGCATCGAGCACACAGATCGACCCCCCAGCTTCTTGAAGCAATTGGCGCGAGATGCCCAAACCGAGTCCGCCCGGCCGGTGGCCCTTGGTTGAGAAGAAGGGCGTGAAGATTTTGTCGCGCAATTCTTCGGGGACCCCGGGTCCTTGGTCTTCAAAGTCGAGAATGATGAAGTTGTCGCGCGCCTTAGAACGAATGCGAACCCTGCCGCCGGCCGGAGTGACTTCAATGGCGTTCAAGGTGAGGTTCAAGGCCACCTGGCGCAGTTGGTCGGGTGAGATGAGTGCTGTGAGCTCAGGCAGTGCCTTGGGAACTTCCAGGAGAATGCTGCGCTCGCTGGCGCGATAGGTCAGCAAAAGCTGCACCGTTCGCAGCGCTTCAGCGATGTCGGAGGAAATCGACGGATGCAGAGGTGAGGGCCTAGCATAGTTGAGCACAGCGTTGAGCAAGCGCTCAATGCGTTGTACTTCCTCTTCTGCAACTTCCAGGAAGTTGGTCGTGAATTCTCGATCGTCCATGCGATCGGGCAGAAGCTTTAAAAAAGTTTTCAGGGCCACCATGGGGTTTCGCACTTCGTGCACGATCTCTGCCACCAAGCCCCCCAAGCTGGCCAAGCGATCCAAGCGTTGAAGGTCAGTATCCAGCAGCTCACTGCTCTTCTTCCCGGCGGTGGTGAGTTCGGAAGGTGAATGGGGTGCGACTGTGGCCTTGGCGGAAATCACTGCCATGCGGTCGGCTACGGCTTGCAGTGCCGCCAGGGTGCGCGGGCGAACATGTCCGGGCGGATCTTTTGGGTCCAGTAGCAGCAGTACCGCTGTCGATCGACCATCCTGGGAAATGACAGGGACCGAGGCGGAGAACCCGGTTTGTCGAGCGAAATTCTGAATGGCTGTGGAGTGCCCCGACCCACCGATGTCCGTGGCACGTTGCAAATCAAGCAAGGCGGAATAGACCGCGATGTTGGGAAGGGAAGCCTGGGTAATGACCGGGTCTCCACCCGCCCAGAGCAAGTCGCTGTCTTCGCACTCCACACAGGCCGCTACATGCCGGTTCTGGGCGGAGCGAGCCAAGCGTGAGACCGCTCGTTGCAGGGCGTCTTGCCAAGGGTCTTTGCCTGGAGTGGTAGTGCGAGGCTCTCGCGCGCGGTTACGCTCGCGTGGAGTTTGAACATGGCTACTTTCGGCTATCTCGTTTGTTGTCTCGCCCACTGGGGTGCTCATCTCTCCGTTGAATGACTTGGCATTAAAACTTATTCAGTTGATTCTACTAAGTATTTCACTCTATGTGGAAGCTAAAATTCATCGATTCGCAGTGGGGGCTTCGTCACACTGGTCTCCGTGGGCTCGGTCCCCTCAATAAAGGCTTGGAAGTAGCTGTCCTGGCTGTCATCGCCCGCGAGAAGGCCAGTTTTTCTGTCCACACGAGTGAAACTAATCCCCGGTGGAACCGGGAAATCTCGTTTGGGATAGTTGGGCAGGGCTTGTCCCATAAAGTCGATCCAAATGGGCAGTGCGGCCCCTGCACCCGTTTCGCCCTTGCCCAGCACCTGGCTGACATCGTGGCCCACCCAAACGCCCGTAGCAATGTCCGGAGAAAAGCCGACGAACCAGGCATCGGCTTGTTGATTGGTGGTCCCGGTCTTGCCGCCGAGGGGCCGACCCAATCGGAGCGCACGTCGGCCCGTTCCCTCCAAGACGATGGCGCGCACGATATCCGTTGCCAAGTACGCCTCGGTGGCGAGGATGAGTTGGTCCGGGGGCAATAGCTCCTCGTCGCTACTTTCTTCCCCCTCCGTTTCTGCGACGACGGGCTCGGGTTCTTCGGGTTCAATGAGCAAAGCGTCACTGGAAGGGTTGGCTGCTTCTTGTGCGGCCAGGAGGGAGGCTTCCAGATTACCCAGCTCTAAATTTTCAAACAACACTTCTCCGTGTCGGTCGGTGACGCGGTGGATGAAGCGTGGGATGACACGCTTGCCACCGGCTGGAAACACCGCATAGGCGCGCGTTAACTCGAGCAAGGTAAGGGAGCTGGAACCCAAGGCCAGGGACAAGTCCCTATCCAAATACGCTTGAATTCCCAGAAGGCGAAGATAATCAACCACGCTATTAATGCCCAAGTCACGGAAGAGTCGAATGGTGGCTGTGTTATAGGAATGCGCCAGGGAGGAGCGCAAAGTAACGCGCCCGTGGAAATAAGGGGTGTAGTTCTTGGGTTTCCAGATGGAACCGTCTTTATTTTTATACACCACGGCAGTGTCATTGATGATAGATGCAGGCGTGTATCCCTGTTGAAAAGCAGAGGCATAGATCAACGGCTTCAGCGCTGATCCCGGTTGGCGCAGTGCCTGGGTCGCTCGGTTGAACTGATTGGCGTAGTAGTCGTATCCCCCCACCATGGCCAGCACCTGGCCCGTCGCAATCTCGATGGAGAGCAAGGCGCCCTGAGCGATGGGCACCTGAAAGAAGTCCAAGCGCGCCAGGTTCTCTTCGCCTTCCTCTGCGTCCTCTGGGTCGGGTTTTTCATCGGGATCAGGAGGGAGCAGGATGAAGTGAGTGACGTCGCCGACCTGCACGATTTCTGAAATGGACCTGACCGGTCTGGGTTTGCGATTGGGGTTCGGTTTGCGAGCCCAACTCACGGTCTCGAGCTCCAAGGGGTAGGTCAGTTGATGACCGAAACCCACCAGGGCGCGCTGCGCGCTTTCATCGACTTCCAATACGACGCCGGCCAGGGGCTCGCCCACGGGTAACTCGACAACCAGTGAGGTCGGCTCCTCGTCCGTGCTTTCCTCTGTTTCGTTGGCTGCGAGGTCGGCAGCTGCATCCTGTGGGACATTCTGTGGGACGGGGGCATCCGCCAGGGAAGGGCTGTCGGCCGCTTCACCCTCGGCGCCGGGTGCGGCGGGCGGCTCTTCGGTTTCTTCGGGCAGCAGGGCATTTTCAACGCCCAGTTCCAGTAGCGTGATTTCCAGTTCCTCCACGGAAACGGTGCGTTCGGGCCCCCGATAGCCTTGACGGTGGTCCAGCCGCCCCAGTCCCTGCTTCACAGCGTTGACGGCCGCGCGCTGTAAATCGAGATCCATGCTGGTTTCGATGGTTAATCCACCCTGATTGAGGGCCTGCTCGCCAATGCGATCCACCAGGTAGCGGCGCACTTCTTCGGTGAAGTAGCGCGAGGGATCGTAATCCAGATATTCGGGTGGGCGGGCCAGAACGGTGGGTTCGATCAAAGCCGCTTCATAGGTGGCTTCATCAATAAAATTGCTCTGAAACATCTCGCGCAGGACGTAGACTCGGCGTTCTTCAGCGCGTTTTGGGTTTCGGATGGGTGAATAGTTGGACGGAGCTTTGGGCAATCCGGCAATAATGGCGGCTTGGGACACCGTGATTTCACTCAGCTCTGTGCCAAAGTAACGCCGGGTGGCTTCGCTGACCCCGTAGGATCCACTGCCCAAATAGATCTGATTCAAGTAAAGGTAGAGGATGTCTTCTTTGGATAGATTTTCTTCCATGCGCCGTGCCAGCAGCATCTCTTTGATTTTTCGGGTGTAACTTTTCTCGGAGCCCACCAGGCTTTTGGCCACCTGCTGTGTAATGGTGCTTCCGCCCTGTACCTTGTGCCCCGCGCGGAAATTGACCCAGGCCGCTCGCAAAATGGAGACGTAATCCAATCCGGAATGCTGGAAGAAAGTTCCGTCCTCACCGGCCACAAAGGCGTAAACCACGTGTTCGGGTATTTCATCGTAGGGGGCGAGGCGGCGGCGTTCCTCGAAATACTCGCCAATGGGCCTGCCCTGGCGATCGTAGACCACGCTGGTTAGAAAGGGCTCGTAGTCCTCTGGGGCCCGGTAATCGGGGAGGCCTCGCACGAAGGTGGCGTGAAAACCCAGTGCAAATAGTGCAATGTTTGCCGTAATGACGATCAGGGTGATGTACAAACGGCGGGACCGCAATAAACTCATGGTTTCTCCGAGACCTTCCTGCTGACCCTAGCTGAGGCCTGATGTCCGGCGCTACCGCTCACGGTTCGAAACCGAGGAACACAAGCATGACCCCCAGATCACTGACTTTCGCTTTTGTCATGGACCCTATTGAGGATCTCGACATTGAAGCGGACACCACCTTCGTGCTGATGCTGGAAGCACAGCGTCGCGGCCATCGCGTGCTGACTCTCCATCCCACCGATTTGGGTGTCCAAGAGGGCAAGGTGGTTGCTCAAGCACGCGAGGTTAGCTTGCAACGCGTGGCAGGTCAGCATGCCAAGCTGGGAGCTGCGCGCAAGGTTGTCTTTGACGATGAGGTGGATGTCGCTTTCCAGCGCAAAGACCCACCGGTGGATACCGCCTATGTGACAGCGACCCAGATTTTGGCCCTGTGTAAGAAAACGCAGGTATTGAATCGGCCCGAAGCCGTCATTGCTTGTAATGAAAAGCTTTTCACCATTCTGTTCGCGGATCTTATGCCGGCGACCTTGGTGACGCGTGACATCTCGTCGCTACGTGAGTTTATGAGCCACCTGGGAGGGGAGATGATCCTCAAACCGCTGCACGGAAAAGGTGGAGAGGGTGTTTTCCACGTGCACGGGGAAGATCGAAACCTCGCCGCGTTGTTAGAACTCGCGACGCAGTACGGCCAAGATTGGGCCATGGCCCAGGAATACCTTCCCGCCATACGCCAGGGCGACAAACGCATTCTACTTGTCGATGGTGAACCCATCGGAGCGGTCTTGCGCGTTCCTGCAGCAGGGGAGACACGAGCCAACCTTCACGTCGGTGGCCGTGCGGTGAAGAGCAGCCTCGATGCCGACGATATTCGTATCGTGGAAACTCTCGGCCCGGTGCTCAAGCAAGAGGGATTGTTTTTTGTCGGTATCGATGTGATCGGTGGCAAGTTGACCGAGATCAATGTAACCAGCCCCACGGGCATTCAAGAGATCAATGCCCTGGAAGGTGGAACCTTGGAGACGCTTGTGATTGAAGCTGCGGAGAAACGAGTGAATGGCTGAGTCCTCTTCTCCTCCTCCTGTTGATGCCGAGGTCGCGGTGAGCGAATCCTGGCCCGGTGAGAACCAAGTGAGCAGCGCAGCCTTGGGTGTTCTGCTCGTCGATGATGAGCCCGCCGTCTTGGAGTCTTTGGAGATGACCCTTGAGGAGGGTTGTCAGGTGTTTACTGCGACAACCGGCGAAGAGGCCCTGGCTGTTTTTGATGCCCAAGACATCGCTTTGGTGATTTCCGATCAGCGTCTGCCAGGCATGAGTGGCGCAGATTTTTTGACCGAGGTGTACACACGAAACCCCGACTGCATTCGCTTGATGTTGACGGGCTATGCTGATTTAAGTGCCATCATGCGCGCCGTTAATGAAGGGCATGTTTATAGCTATATCTCGAAACCCTGGGATCCCGATTCCTTGCGAATCACGGTGCGTCACGCCTTGGACAGTTATCGGCTGAACCAGGAAAACAAGCGCTTAACCCATGCCCTGAGCGAAGCCAATACAAAGCTAGAGCAAGAAAATCTTTATCTGCGTCGCGAGGTCGAAGGTCGCTATTCCTTTGATGCCATTATTGGCTCCAGTCCGGCCATGGAACGCGTATTTGAAATCCTGGAGAAAGTGGCCCAGACCGATGCCACCGTCTTGGTGACTGGAGACACGGGTACGGGAAAGGAACTTATTGCACGCGCCGTACACTACAGCGGTTCACGCAAGCCACGTCCTTTCGTTGCACAGAACTGTGGTGCCTTGCCCGAGACCTTATTGGAAAGTGAACTCTTCGGGCACAAGCGCGGTTCCTTTACGGGCGCACACTCTGACAAGAAAGGCCTCTTTGAGTTGGCCAACCAAGGCACCGTATTTTTAGACGAGATCGGTGAGACGGGTCCAAGTATGCAAGTGCGCTTGCTGCGCGTATTACAGGAGGGTGAAATTCGACCCCTGGGTACAGCGGAAACCCATTCAGTAGATGTGCGCATCGTCGCAGCCACCAATCGTGATTTGCAAAAAGAAGTGGAAGAAGGTCGGTTCCGCGAAGATCTTTTTTATCGTCTGCGTGTTGTCGAGATTCATGTGCCTGCTTTGTCCGAACGTCGAGATGACATTCCCGAACTGGCCCATTTTTTCCTGGACCGGGCCAATGAAAAAATGGGCCGCACAATCCAAGGCTTTACCAATGGAGCCATGGACCGATTGGTGGCACACACCTGGAAGGGCAATGTGCGCGAGTTGGAAAATGAAATCGAACGTGTCGTGGCCCTGGCTGGAGATGCCGAGCGTGTTGCCGTCGATATGCTTTCAGAACATGTGAGCGGAATGCAGCCCGGGGAAAATGCAGCGCCTGGGGATGTGCCCGGCGGAAATTTATCAGCTGCAGTCGACCAATTAAAACGTGGGATGATTCGGAACGCCTTGGAAGAAACGGGCAATAAGAGCCGTGCCGCTGAAAGCTTGGGGATGCCGCGTCAATCCTTGCAAAAAATGATGAAGCGATTGAAGATGGAAGAATAAACAACACGAGGTGTGAAACTCATGGAAACCCTGGTCACGACAAGCTTTGCTTCACCCCTTGGCCCTTTGCGTTTAATTGCAAGTGATCGCGGCATTCTCTGGCTGCGCTTGCCCCATCAGAACAACCGACAATCTTTGGACGAAGCAAAGAGTTGGTGCGCGAAAAATTTGCCCGACAGCCTGCTGCGGCAGGACCCACAGGCGGATTGCCTCTCGGAGGCGCGTGGCCAATTGCTTGAGTTCTTACAGGGCGAACGAACGAACTTCTCCACGCCTTTGGATTTGCGATGCACCCCGTTCCAGCGCGCCGTCTATGAGGTGTTGGAATCGATCCCCTACGCCTCGGTCTTATCTTACGGACAGGTGGCAGCGAAGTTGGGCAAGCCCCATGCCTCACGGGCCGTGGGCAACGCTTGTGGTGCCAACCCACTGGCCCTTTTCATTCCCTGCCATCGGGTTGTGGCGAGCGGTGGTGGTTTGGGTGGGTTTACCGGAGGCTTGAGCTTGAAGCGAAAGCTCTTGGCCTTAGAGCGCAAGGCATTGGGCGCACCGGCCCAACACCTCGGCTAAAGCCGAGTTTTAAAAGCTTCGCCTAAACCTTCGCCAGAGCCTGCTCTAAATCCGCCAACAGATCATCGACATCTTCGATGCCACAGGACAGACGCACGAGGGAATCGGTAATCCCATAGGCCTGTCTTTCTTCGGGCGTCTTGTCCCAGTAGGACATGGTCACCGGCATTTCGATGAGTGCTTCGGTGCCGCCCAGGCTGGGCCCGATGTAGGGAAGCTGGCAGGCATCCACAAAGCGCATGGTGCCTTCTAAGTCCGACTCCAACTCGAAGGTGACCACGCCGCCAAAACCCTGCATGAGTTTCGTGGCAATGGCGTGATCGGGATGACTTTCGAGGCCGGGGTAAAACACCTTGCGCACATGCGGGTGTCCCTGAAGCCAGCTGGCGATTTTCAACCCGCTTTCATTGTGGCGCTGCATGCGCAGACCCAAGGTCTTCATGCCGCGCAACAAGAGATAGGCATTCTGCGGGCTAGTGATGCCTCCCAGCACGCCCACGGCGTCGCGCAAACCCTGGATATCTTCCTTGGAGCCTGTCGCGGCACCCGCCAGGAGATCGTTGTGACCGCCGAGGTACTTGGTGGCACTGTGAATGACGATGTCAGCGCCATCTTCCAAGGCGCGGTAGTTCACCGGCGTGGCAAAGGTGCTGTCCACAATCACCTTCACGTTTCTCGCATGACAAATTCGAGTGACCTCGGGGATGTCCATGACGCGCAGGTAAGGGTTGGTGGGCAGCTCCGTGAAGAACAAAGTGGTGTCATCGCGCAGCGCATTTTTCAAAGCGGGTAAATCCGACGGTGGAATCACCGTGGTCTCCACGCCCATCTTCACTAAATAATCCGTGCAGAACTGTCGCGTGCGTCGATAACAATCACTGGTGACGACCAGGTGCCCATCCTTGGGCAATAGGGCAAAGAAAGCCGTAGTGGCCGCACACATGCCAGAAGCAAAGAGCACGGCCTCTTCGCCGTTCTCCAAGGCCGCCAACTTCTCTTCGGCGGCGCGCCAGGTGGGGTTGCCATAGCGACCATACTCATCGCGCTGCTTGCGACCCTCTTGATACTCGATGACCTCGGCGGAGTTCTTGAACCAATAGGTCGAGGTTTGGTGAATGGGTGTCGTTATGGAATCTGATTGGGGATTGTTTCGTTCCCCAGCGTGAACAGACTGCGTGGACTTACCCGCTGAATCGGAGATACGACGGCTCATAGTTACTCTCTCTCGATGCTCTTATCGGGGCGCTTAGCACCATGGGTTGGGAAACCCATGGGCGGGAAAAGAATTCGGAGGGGGGCAAGCGCCAGAAATCGCCCATGTAAACCGAATCCGAGTCGACAGCCTACGCTAGGTGCCGGGGGCTCGTCAAGCATTGCACCCATTGAGATACCCATGAGGAGGCCGCAGCGGCAAGTAGAGCTGAAATCGGGCGTTTAGCTGGAGGCGCGGTTGCGGTACAGGCTGCCATCGACAGCTGCGCGCATGGCGGCTTCGTCGAGATGGCCGCCCAGGAAGGCGTTGACCTTGCTCGCTGTGCCGATGGCGTCCTCGATAGTGGCCTTGTAGTGCACTTCGATGAGCTCGAAGTTCGGACGGGCTTTGCACAGCAAGCGCGTGCGCACAATGTCATTGCGATAGGCCTCTTTCATGGCTTCTTCTTCGGCGGAGGCATCGGTGGTACCCAAGCGATCAATCATCTTATTCTGGCTGGTGATGACCTCGCTCAGGTCGCGGCGCATAAAAATGACTCGGTAGTCGTTGTCGTCGGGCAAGTCTTTGATCAGGAAGGAGATCACCTTCAAGGCCTCGCCGCGGCCTTGGCGGATGTAGCTCTTGTCCGTTTCCTTTTCGAGATCCTTGATGCGCTCGTATTCGAAGTAGCCCTTGGGGTTGTCGATGTCGGCCCCACGCTCGCTATCGGTCATGATGGGAATGCCACCAGCTTCGAGCATTTTCATCATCATGGAGGTACCTGAGCGCGGCAAGCCGCTCACAATCACCAAGGGTGCCCCTTGCTTGCGTCGGAATTTTTGTCGGAGTGCTTTGAACATCTATAAAGTCACCCCGAACACGTCTTTTAATGCGATCCCAGCGGCCATGGACAAGACCATGGTCCAAAGTAAGATGCCCAGCTCACCGTCGGGCAGGTAGGCGAGGGGGCGCGTGTGTCCCTTCCACTCGATGGCGAGCACCGGGGAGTGCGCGGGAATGGCCTCTTCGCCGGGATACAGGAGTGCTTCCCAGCTGCGCAATCGCTTGACCGGAATTTTTCGATGATCCCCGCCCACGGCCCAGGCCTTTTCGAAACGCTCTTCTCCCACATCCACGGTTAATACGTGATCGCCCGCACGGTCGGCACGCAGGCGCCAGAAGACCTGGCCGTCGGCGGTGCGCACCATGGGAGCATCGAGGGAAACGCCGTCCGGGGTCTGTAAGGAGACATCGCGCGAAGACACGCCCGCTGCTGGATCGAGACGCAGTTGCAGTACTTCTACGCTGCCGGGTGGTGAAGGCTCATAACCGTAGTGGGCGACGAGCTGCACCATGACGGCCACCATGGGCAATAGCATCACGGCCATGGGCATCATGTTGTGGCCCACGTAGATGAAGTTTTTCAGCACAATCAAACCGGTGGATTTCAACACCTGCAACAAGTCATCACGGAACAGGCGGATTTCCAATAAGTGCATGCTGATCTGCGTTTTGACGCGCGTAATCGCCGCCTGATTGGAAGCGACTTTGTACACCTGCAGCGCACCGATCCCCATGATCACCGGCCAGAACAGGAGATCAAAGTAAATGAACTCGTGCCCGAAGGGGGTCAGCAAGAAATCGAAGATCGCACTCGCGATGTTGTTGTAAGCCTGCATTTAAATCCGTCTCAGTCGCGCTCGTTAAGAGATGTATCCCAAGCCCTTGAGCTTATCGCGGATGTCATCGTCAGAACCCGCGTCTTCGAAGTGCAACATTTCCTTTTCCAGCACGTGGACAACAAATTCTTCCGTGGTGGCATAGCCAGCCACGTCAGCCACTTTGCGAATGCGGTCAAAGAGATCTTGATCGAGTTTTATCTTGGTGCTTCCAAACATGGTGTTGTCTCCTTACCCTCTAAACAGAACGGACTCAAAGAACAGGCTCGCCGGTCATTTCCGGGAGCGCTTTGATTCCGTAATAGGAAAGTATGGTGGCCGTGAGATCGACAAGCTCGTGTCCTTCACGGGTCAGTTTTCGATTGAGCAGCAAAATGCCGGGCACGACCTCAGGTGCCATCAAGTGGCTGCCCGACCAGCGCGAGGTGTTGTTTGCGATCACGTCTTCGGTGATCTGTCCCAGCGCCGATTCGTCAGAGGCTCCGTAACCCTTGTTGTATCCGACTAGCAGGTCAGGTCCTTCAGCAATGCGCGGACCGTTATAAATCTCGCTGCCTCGGCGCACGTTGAGTACGACGCTCGCGCCCTCAGCAGGATCTTTAAAGGCTTCGAGTTTTTGGATCAGTTCCGCCATCAAGGCATCGGCTTCGGCAGGGTCTACGATGCCTTGCTCTTCTCGTCCTTTGATGTTGAGATACAGCCCGTTGAACCCGAGGCCAAAAGCGCGAGTCTTGTTCCAATCGACATCGCTTCCCACGGTGTAGCCCGTGGTTTTGCCTTCTTTCATTACCAGGTAGCCGTTGTCTCGCAGCCAGGCGTTTAAGTGCACGTCGCGTGTAAAGGGCTGGAAGCCGTGATCGCTCATGACCATGAGCAGCGTGTCTTCGGGTAGGCGCTTGCGCGTTTCACCCAAAGCTTCATCCACGTCGCGGTAGAATCTTTCAATGTCCTGGGTATGCCCTTTAGCGGTGGCCGCATCGTAGGCGGGGTGGTGCGGTGCACCGAGAGTTTTCGGGTCGCCATGACGCCACAGCATGTGGCATTGCAAATCGATATCGGAGAAGTAAACAAAGGTGGCATCTCCGGGTTCAAAGCGATTCAAGGCCAGGTCGAGCATGAGGCGCGTGTCCTGCTGAACCAGCGCGACTTGCTTGAGGTAGTCATCCTCGCTGAACACGCCATCCTTCAACGCCTCTTGTTCCTCGGGCATGCCCTGGGTGTAATAGAAACCCAAGGCTTCCGTTAACTCCGCAGAAAATTCATCGGGCGTGCTAATGGGCATCACGGGATTGCTGGGTGAGATGTTCACCGGCGAGGCATACAGTTGAAAGTTCGGGCGCAGGGACTTGGCGAAAAAGCGCACCGTGCCCGTGACTGGCATCAAACCCATGGGTGCCAGGTCGTAGGTTACTTCCAGCCACTCCGACCACTCTCCTTCTTCGATGACAATATATTGTCCACCCACTTCGATCACCGCCGCTGCGGCTTCGGGGTCGATGTGCACGGTGACACCCGTGGTGAGGTAATCCTTGTCGTGGGGAATCTGCCCGGGCTCTAAGTGCAGTTGATCGGGTGGACCGCGCAAAATACTGTTGACGGTGTCGGGCGTGCCATCCAAATCCAAGTCGCGCACGGTGACAAATTGAATGTCACCCTTGGGCTTTTTCTTTTCCGGCAACGTGTCCGTGTACAAGGTGTAGGTACCAAAGCCGCCGCGCAGGTCCGTCGTGCCCATGCCGTCGAGCACCTTGGCCTCGGAGGGAGGTGTCGGGAAATTGCCTGGGATGCGATACACCTCCACATCCACCCCTTGCTCGACCAAGAGATCCCACCAGGGTGTGCCGCCGCGGTTGTTCTCCAGTTCACCACCCGAGATTGGAATCACGTAACCAAAGAAGTGCAGGGTCTTGGCTTCGCCGCCCGTAACGCGCGTCGCGGAGGAAATCGGTGCGTAGTTGTGGACGTTGCGATGCATGAAATCAAAAATGCCATGGCCGCCGGGATTCATGCCCGTGACAAAGTTGGACCAGGCCACAGGACTTTGCGGTGGATTGGATGTACCCAGGGATTGGTAACTTCCTTCTTTGGCGAGTTGTGCGAAGTTGGGCATTTTGCCTTCTTCCATCAGCCGCGAAAGAATGACCGGGTCCATGCCATCGACACCCATGATGAAAATACCGGTGTTGGCGGCAGGTTCGGCGCAGGCCAGCGAGCTTGCCAGCAAGCCCGCACAAACAAGAGACGTCGTCTTCTCCATCAGGGAGCACAGTCGTGTAGAAAGGGAGCGTTTCATGCTTCACCCTCCGCGCCGGGTTCTTCGCGCTCGGGGAAGATCAAGGCTCCGGGCGCAGCACCGCTCTGTTCCAAGCTTCTGGGGTCTAACATGCCTAGCACGCTGGCCTCTTGTGAGGGCTCGGCAAGAACCATCTTGCCCTGCATGTAACCTGGAATCTTTTGTCCAAACAGCCGCATTACCGTAGCGGGGATGTCGACCAGGCGCGGGTTCTCTTCAGTCAATCCGCGATTGCAGAACAAGACGCCGGGAACAATGGTGGGATCCACGCAGTGATCTCCCGACCAACTCTTGGTGTTGTCGGCGAAGGCCTCTTCCGTCACCTGGCCCACGGCGCATTCCCAACTGTGGCGATAACCGCCTTCCCAACCCACAAGCAAGTCGGGAGCATCGAAGCGGTAAGGTCCGTCAAAGAATTTTTGTGACATCACCATGCGGCGCACACAGCCCTTACCCGTTTCAGGGTCGATTAGCGCCTCCAGTTTGTCAGCCAATTCCTGCACCAGTTCGCGGTACTCCGCGCCTTCGGCCACGATGCCCGATTTCTCACGGCCCTCACGGTTGATGAAAATACCAGTCAGGCCCAGCGCAAAGGCTTTGGTGCGCGTCCAGTCGATGCCGTCGAAGTACTCGCCGCTGGTGCGCGCGCCTTCCTCTTTCATGAAGAGGTAGCCGTTGTCGCGCAGCCAGGAGTTGATGTTCACGCCGCGGCGGAAATTGGTGAAGCCGTGATCACTAATCACCATGAGCACGGTGTCGGGATCGTCGGCCAGGTACGAAACCTTGCCCAGCAAGGCATCGGCTCGTTCGTACACTTGAGCAATGGCATCTTTCCATTGCTCGGTGTCCTTGCCTTCATTGGCGGGATGCGTGGGGTCGAGATAGCGATAAAACATGTGCTGAACGCGATCCGTGGTATCAAACACGGTGGTCAGGAAGCCCTTCTTGGTTTGTTTGACAGCGTCGAGGAACATGCGCTCGCGCTCTTCACAGATGGACATGGCCTGGTCATGAAAAATTTTCTCATCGGTGACGCGATTGTTCAGTGACCAGGTGTCTTCAGCCAAACCCAAGGTGGCGTACTTGCCCTGCTTCTTGGCCAGGTAAACGGCATAGACTTCAGGGTGAGAAATAGGCATGGCCGGATTCTCAGGGTCGATGTGAATGGGCGTCATGTACAAGTTGATGTGAGGGTCGGTAGTAATCAAATAGAACTTGGCGATCCCGCTGACGTTAATGCCGAGCCCTGCTTTAAAGGTGAGTTCCACCCAATCGGTGTACTCGCCCTCGGGCAAGGTCACCGCATCGCAACCTTCGATCTCCAAGAGTGCCGATTTCCCGTCGTCGGCAAGCGTCAGGGTGAAGGGCAGGGTCATGCGACCGCCGGACTTCAGCAAGGAGTTGTCCGGTCCCACCACGCGTGAGCGCACTACATTGCCCTTGCGCCGAAGCACGGTTTGTTCGCCGCCGATGAACTTGGCTTCGCCCTCTTCGGTCTCCGTACTAAAGAAGGAGAAGGTGCCTTGGCTGCCGCGCAAATCGGGCACGCACATGCCGCTCAGCAACATGCCGTTTTTAAAGGGCACGGGCGGAAAGGTGATGGGCACGCGCTGAATGATGGAGAAGATGTGCTTCTCGCCCAACAGCTTCCAGAAGTGCTGACTTTTTTGCAGCAAGCGCATGGACGGCTTGCCAATGGGAATCATGTAGCGTCCGATGTTGACCACTTTCTTGGCGCTACCGATGTCGGTGGAACTCAGCAAGGGACCGTAGGTGCAGGGGTCGCGCGTGAGAAAATCGTAAATGCAGTGGTGGCTGGCATCGGTTCCGGTGGCAAAGGTCGACCAAGCCACGGGCGACATGGAGGGCACACTGGTGTCCAAGGGGCGGAACACGCCGCGCTCGGCCAACTTCTGAAAATTGGGCAGACGGCCTTCGCGCATGTACTTGGTGGCCAGGCCCGGGTCCATGCCGTCGAAGCCCAGAACGATGACGCGCTTGGCCGAGGCGTTCTTGTAGGGGTTGCCCACGGTGAAAAATTTGATGGCAGCGCGAATGGGCCAGGTGAGGATGATGGCAAAGGCCAACAGGAAGGTGGTGGCCAGCACCAACATGGAACCACCCAAGGCAAAACCGGCCCCGGGGCCGATGTAGGCCTGGGCTTGTGATCCGACGAGGGATAAAAGGAAAAGGGCGGCCCAAAACGGCCGGGCACTGAGGATTCTCATATCTCGCTGACTACTCCGGAGGTGAACGCGATACCGATGTTCTGAGTGGGGGGATGGTTCGGTTGGGCCATCTCTCGACTTGTGGGATTTGTGACTTTCACGGTTCCCCGCACTGCGTCCCCCTGTAAGGAGACGCTACAATACAGTAATTATCGCAGCCTGTGTATTTGTGCGCCTTTTTACGATGCTTCTTTATTAGAGCCCGACGGAGACCAGTTCATTGCCCCAACGAGCCACCCGATTCTCTCTTTTTCTCCCCTCCCGTTTGGGAAGCCTTTCTCTCGCCTGTTTGAGCCTGATGGCTCTTCTAATGGGTTGCGGCAAGGGTAGCCAGGAGCACTTGGCTGAAGCCCGCCAGTTTTTGGCCAATTCTGCCTATTCCGATGCCATTGCGGCCTCCGATGCCGGTCTGCAGGCCGAGCCCGATGAGGTCTCCGCTTGGGGGCTGGAGCTGGTGAAACTGGAAGCCTTTGCGCGAGGGGGGCAAGGGGAAGAGGCGAAGGATCAATTAGAGCACCTGGCCCAAGCCTATCCGAAGCATCTCACTGCAGCCGAGTACTCCAGCGCCGCGCACCAACTCAAGGCAGCGGGTGCAGACCAGGGTGCCATGGCGGTCACCGTACTGGACATGGGGATCAATCGTTTTCCCGAGGATCCCTTGATCACCCAAATGCTTGAAGATTTTAAAGCCGCTGCGGCGAGCAGTGATTTGAGCCCGGATGAACTCAAAGCGCTGCAGGCACTGGGTTACATCGAATAGGTTTAGTGGTGATTCGTAGCCCGCTCTTCGATGCCGCGCAGCAAGGAGAAGGGCACCTTCAGCGTCCCCCGGCCAATCCCCAGGCGAACCCCCGGGCTATTACCGCCATGGAAGTCACTTCCGCCGCTGGCCAGCAGGCCGTGTTGCCGAATCAGCTTTTTGATTCGCTTGCGATTCTGTGGCGTGGCTCTGGGGTGATGAAGTTCGAGTCCGTCCAATCCCAAGTAGGCCAGTTTTCCGACCAGGGCGTCTAAGCCTCCGGTACTGCGGATGGGTTTTGCCGTGGGGTGGGCCAGCACGGCCACACCGCCCGCACTGTGAATCAGGTCGATGGCTTCGCCCGAAGTCAGGGTGTCCTTGACGACATTGGCGGAACCTTGGTCGTGTAGATACTTCTCAAAAACTTCAGACACCGATTTGCAAGCGCCTACGGCAACGACGGCCTGTGCCACGTGCGGCCGGCCCGGTGAACCTTCACCCGCGATGGCAAAGACCTGCTCGGCGCTGATCTCAATCCCGAGGCGATTGAATTTCGCCACAATGGCAGGGATGCGTTTCTCGCGGGCGTGATGCTGCGCTTCCATGCCTGAAAGCAGGGCGGGATGTTCGGGATCAAAGCCGTAGCCCAAGATGTGGAGTTCCTGGCCCTCGATCTTGGAAGAGATCTCAATGCCGCTAAGAAAGTGAAGCCCCAGCTCCCGGGCTGTGCGCGCGGCTTCGGGCAAGCCCGAAACCGTGTCATGATCTGTCAGGGCAAAGCCCACAAGTCCCTGTTCCTTGGCGAGTTGTACCAGGCGCGCCGGGGTTTCAGTTCCGTCCGAGTGATTGCTATGGCAGTGCAAATCACAGCAATCGATTTCCTCCAAATCCGCCATTATTCGGATTCGCTCTTGAGTTGGCGACTCATGAGATGGCGCACGGCCTCGGCGGCCGAGCATTCTCCTAAAATTACGCTGCGCACCATCTCCACAATGGGCATGTCGACACCGACGCGCTGAGATAATTCCCAAGCGGATTCGGCAGTGCGTACACCCTCAGCCACCTGGCTCATGCCAGCCAAAACTTCTTCCAAGCTCTGCCCCTTGCCCAGCATCAAGCCCACGTGGCGATTGCGCGACAAGTCGCCGGTACAGGTCAGCACCAAGTCGCCCATCCCGGCCAAGCCCAAGAAGGTGCGGGGGTCGGCGCCCATGTGCATGCCCAGGCGCGTGATTTCAGCCAGGCCGCGAGTCATGAGTGCGGCGCGTGCGTTGGCACCCAGCCCCAGTCCATCGCCAATGCCCACGGCAATGGCCACGACATTCTTGAGCGCCCCGCCCAACTCCACGCCCAGGACATCGGTTTGGGAATAACAGCGAAACCAAGGGCAGCTCAAGGTGGACTGCACCGCGATGGCGTAGTTCTCTTCCTGGCAGGCCACGGTGACCAGGGTGGGTCGTTTCTCTGCGACTTCGCGCGCGAAGGACGGCCCCGACAGTACCACCAAGCGTGCGTTTTGGGCGGGGGACAGGCAATCGGCGAATACTTCGTGCATGAGCTTGCAACTGCCCGACTCGATGCCCTTGATGGTGGAGACGACAATGGCGTCCGGATGCAAATCGGGAGCCGCTTTCTCCAGTACCTGGCGGATACCGTGACTGGGGACGGCGCAGATGATGATTTCCTTGTCGCGCACGCTCTCGGCGATGTCGCTGGTGACCTTCAAATTTTCGGGTAGGGGCACGTCCTTGAGGTATTTGGGGTTGTAGCCGCTGCTGCGCATGGCTTCGGCATCGTCGGGGTCGCGCACCCAGAGAGTGACGTCGTTTTCCTGTGCAGCCAGTATGGCCAGGCAAGTACCGAAACTGCCCGCGCCCAATACGCCAATGGGAGTCGTCATGAGGAAAACATAACACCGGAATGAATGAACAGCGCCCCGATTTAGCGGGCTTTAATCTCGTCGAATCCGGTGTAGGCCTGCAGGGCCTTGGGGATGGAGATGGAGCCATCGGCGCGTTGATGATTTTCCAGCAGGGTAATCAGTGCGCGCGACACAGCCACGGCGGTTCCGTTGAGCATGTGGGCAAATTCGATTTTGCCCTTCTTTTGGCCGGCTTCTGGCGTGCGACGGACCCGTATTCCCAGCCGGCGCGACTGATAATCGGTGCAGTTGGAGGCGCTGGTCACTTCGCCGTAGGCACCCCCTTCGCCACGCGAGGGGATCCAGGCCTCGATGTCGAATTTGCGATAGGCCGGTGCGCCCAGATCACCTGCGGCGATGTTCAATACGCGGTAGGGCACCTCCAAGGCCTGAAAAAAGCGCTCTTCGAAGGCCAGGATCTCGTCGTGGATGGCCTCAGAATCCTCGGGTCGGGAAATCACGAACATTTCCACCTTGGTGAATTGATGCACCCGGTACAAGCCGCGGCTCTCGCGTCCCGCGGCGCCCGCTTCGGTACGGAAACAGTGGGAAATCCCAGCCAGCTTTAAAGGAAGGTCTTGCTCCTCAATGATGCTGTCTTGGTGTAAGCCGCCCAGGGTGATCTCTGCCGTGCCCACCAGGCATAAATCAGTATTTTTGATGGAGTACACCTGGGTTTCCGGGCCACGCGGGTTAAAGCCGATGCCTTCCAAGACCTGGGCACGGGCCAGATCGGGGGTGGTGTGCAGGGTGAAGCCATCGGCGCGCAACATCTCAAAAGCCATGCGCTGCAGGGCCAAATCCAGCAAAACGGCTTCATTTTTAAGGTAATAGAACTTTGTGCCGGTCACCTTGGTGGCGCTCTCAAAGTCGATGAGATCCAGTTTTTCGCCCAATTCGACGTGATCCAAGGGGGTGAAATCAAAATTCTTTGGTGTGCCCACCTCGCGCAGAACGTCGGCATCGTGCTCGCCGCCGTCGGGCACCGAGGGGTGCAGGTAATTGGGCAGGCTGCAGGCCAGCTCGCGCAGCGACTCCTCCGCCGTGGCCAATTCCTTCTCGATGACCTCCCCGGCCGCCTTGAGTTCGCGGCCCGTGGCCGTGTGAGTCTCGCGCTCTTCGGGCGAAAGTTTGCCTTTCCCAGCCTTTTGATGGGTGTTTCGCGCTGCATTGGCTTCGTCCAGGCGGCCTTTTAATTCGCGTACAGCTTCAGCGGCGTCGCAAGCGGCGTCCACATCGGCCTTCATGAAGCGCCTGCGGCAGCTCTCAGTAATTTCAGCGCGTCGTTGGGTCAGGGTTCGGGAATCAAGCATGGAGCGGAGAAAAGCACACCAATGCCGTGTACTCAAGCGTCGCTTGCTGCTGGAGCCCGATGGGCCCGTTATACTCGCGCGCGCGCGACCCGCGGAGAGGTGACCGAGTGGTCGATGGTGACGGTCTTGAAAACCGTTGAACGTTTACGCGTTCCGAGGGTTCGAATCCCTCCCTCTCCGCCAATTTGTCGCTATAGTGCCCGGCTCTCGTGGATCGGTGAAGCGGCGGAGAAAAGCCGTGGAACTACTTGGGAGAGGTGGCCGAGTGGCTGAAGGCGCGCCCCTGCTAAGGGTGTATAGGGAAACCTATCGAGGGTTCGAATCCCTCCCTCTCCGCCATATTTTGCCCGAGATGACAGCACTCGCGGAAAGTCCCCACTCAATCAGCCGGTTATGAAGTGGGACTGTAAAAAGTTAGTAGATTTCGCGGAGAGGTGACCGAGTGGTCGATGGTGTGCGCTTGGAAAGCGTATGTACGTTCACGCGTACCGAGGGTTCGAATCCCTCCCTCTCCGCCAAACTCTTAAGGGTACAAGCAGCGCTTTGAGGAAATCCGAGCATTTGCCGCTTTTCGGTGGATGCGGAAACCCGGCGTTGCGTTAAAGTGCCCGTCCACGCGCGCCCGTAGCTCAGATGGATAGAGCGTCTGGTTGCGGTCCAGGAGGTCGCACGTTCGAGTCGTGCCGGGCGCGCCATGTTTCAGAGGTCGGACCCCAAAAGGTCCGGCCTCTTTTTCGTTCTGCCTCAAACCAAGCCCGCGCCAATGGCCGCGCCAAGAATCAACAAAAGAACCCCGACCAGTGTTTGCACGGATTTCAATGTGACCTTGTGAAGCAGTTTCTTGCCCAGGAAGGATCCGGCAAAGGCGCACAGGACCGCGGTGAGCACTAGCGACCCCAGGTTGTGGCTATCTCCAAGCTCTTGGTTCAAGAAAGACCCATCCCAATAGGCCGTGCCATAAACGGCCAGCCGCACGAGGTCCACAAGAATGGCGCAGACCACGGACGTTCCGATGAAGGCGTTGCGGTCCAAGCCTGCTTTGATGAGAAAGGCGGCGCGCAGGGCGCCTTGGTGCCCCGAGAGTCCGCCAAAGAAACCCGAGAGCAGACCGCCCAAGGGCATGACTTTGGCGGGAAAGCTCAAGTCTTGGGTGCGGGGCAGTAAATCCAACAGGGCGAAAACAATAATCAGGCCGCCCATGGCCAGCGCTAATGGTTCTACATTTCGCTCGGCGCCCATGGCAGTATAGTGAGCAATCGGTTGAAATTGACTGAGTCCCAACAAGGCCTTGGCGCCGGCAAAGGAAGCCAGGGCGGCGGGCAGACCAAAAGTCAGTGCCACTTTGAGACGTGCGAAGCGGCCCATGAGAGCCAGCTTGAATAGGTTGTTGGCCAGGTGCACGACGGCCGTGGCCGCCACAGCCAACTCCAAGGGAAAGAAGAAGGCAAAGGCAGGCAGCAATAAGCTGCCCAAGCCAAACCCGGAAAAGAAGGTGAGCAAGGCGACACAAGCAGAGGCAATGCCGAGAATCACATAGTCCATGGACTCTCTAACGTTAGGCAACCCTTCTCGCATGTCACCTTTGAAAAGGAATCAGAGAAGATGAGAAGTCGATTGCCCACGGCCGCGTTCGTCCTTTGCTTTCTCGCGGCGACTGCATCCACAGTGGTGAAAGCCAATGAGGAGCCCCGAGGTTTCCAACGCACCGAAATGCGAGAGGATTGCGCAGACTACGACGTGTTGCGTCGACCCTACTTTGGCGATCTGCACGTACACTCCAGCTATTCCTTTGATTCCTACATCTCCAGTCAGCGCAACGATCCCTGGGGCGCCTATCGCTACGCCAAGGGAGAGGCCATCACCCTGCCCGATGCAGACGGGGAACAAACCATCGCTGCGCAACTTCAGCGCCCACTGGATTTCACCGCCGTTACCGACCACGGGGAATTTTTGGGCGAAGTGAACGCCTGCACTCACAAAGGTTTTTCCCTCGGCAAGCTGTGGCCCTTGTGCATCATGACGCGCAGCGACATTTTTTACGTTCAGCTTCTGGCCGCCGGCAGGTGGGTGGAGATCGGAGTGGCTGGCGATACAAAGAATCGGTCTCGTTCCGCCGTTTGTTCTCTTCCCGGGGTGGATTGTGAAGAACGCCTGGCCGAGTTTTGGAACAACATTCAAAGGGCTGCCGAGGAACACTACGACCGCAGCACGCGGTGTTCCTTCACCACCTTTGTCGCCTACGAGTACACGGATGCACCGAATTACAACAACCTTCACCGCAATGTGATTTTTCGCAACGAGCGAGTCACGCAGTTCCCCGTTAGTACCTATGACACAGGTGTCCAAAATGTTCCCGAGCTTTGGCGCCAATTGCGCTCGCAGTGCATCGAGGGCGATGAAGGCTGTGACGTGTTGGCCATCCCGCATAACTCCAATCTGAGCGGGGGGCTGATGTTTCCCGATCCAGCCACGGAAGAAGAAGCGAAACTGCGCAGCTTCTTTGAACCCCTGGTGGAGTTGACCCAGCACAAAGCCAGTTCCGAGTGTCGTTTTGATCGACTGGCGGGGCGCGGTCTTTATACGGAAGATGAATTTTGCACTTTTGAACAAAGCGAGACTGACAACTTGTCCATGTTGGGATTTGTCTTTGGCGAACTGCAAACCGAGGACGCTGCTCCGGTGTCCATCGATGAATTCGGCCGGCGCAATATGATGCGCAACGTCTTGAAAGATGGATTGGTTCTCGAAGAAAAAACAGGCATGAATCCGTTCAAACTGGGGTTCATCGGCAGCACCGATACCCACAGTGCAACGCCGGGTGGCGCTGAGGAAGATAATTACGTTGGGCACATCGGGCGACGCGATTCAGGTTACCGCAACGTGCAAGACCATTTTCAAGACAACCCAGGTGGCTTGGCGGTGTTGTGGGCCCAAGAAAATTCGCGCGACGCCCTCTTTGAGTCCATGCGCCGCAAAGAGGCTTATGCCACCAGCGGCACTCGCCCCATTGTGCGCGTCTTTGCCGGTTGGGAATTCGAGGAGTCCATTTGTTCCAGTAACGCTTTGGTGGAAAAGGGTTATGAGCAAGGGGTTCCCATGGGTGGTGATTTGGCTCCCGGCCCCCAAGGCGCCCGCCCGCGCTTTGTTGTGAGCGCCCTGAAAGATGCGGGCAGCGCCGGTCACCCCGGCACCAACTTGCAACAGATTCAACTCGTTAAAGGCTGGGTCGACGCCAAAGGTCTCACACATGAATCGGTCGTGCCCATCGCAGGGGATCCTGACAATGGAGCCTCAGTAGATCCTGATACTTGTGAGCCGCGCGGCTCCGGCTTTGCGAGTCTTTGCACGGTGTACGAAGACAAGAAGTTTGATCCCACGCAGAGCGCATTTTATTACGTGCGCGTGTTGGAGAACCCCACCTGTCGTTGGAGTACCTTGCAGTGCAAGGCCGCCAATGTGAATCCCTTCTCAGATCAATGCGAAGCCCAGGCCCAAGCGGCTACCGAACTCGCCCTTGAAGGAAGTGCCGTGGGAGATGTGTATGGCCGTTGTTGCCTCAAAGAAGAAGAACAGCCTTTTTATTCCCCCACCATCCAAGAACGCGCTTGGACTTCACCCATTTGGTATCGCCCAGCTGAAATCAACCGCCCATCAACTGATGGTTAGAATCAGCTCAGCTCATTGCCCAACTTCCTGGCCCAGTAGATTGATTTGATTTTGTAGCCAGGAACTTTCCCAAAAGTTCTGACTTTCTTTTAGCAGCGCTTCGTGGGCCGCCAGGCTGACTTCCAAGGCCTGGCGCTGGCCGGGCTCTGCGCTCAAGGCGATCTCAGCCAACGCAATGGCTTCTACCCACGATCCCTGTGCCACTTTTTCTTGGGCACGCTCGGCCACGGCTGCAGCGCCGCCGGCCAACTCGACTAAATCGGGATGCACACTGGAGGGCGGCACCGGGTAAAGTTCCGTGGTGGATTGAGCGTGAAACCAACCCATGTAGTTTTCCCAAATGGCACGAATGCTCCAGCTCAACTTGCCGTAGCCTTGCCCCACTTCGAGTTCAGGTGGTAGCTCAATGTCGTTCATGAGTTGGTAGACGGTCTGGCCGGCATTCATGCCGTCGACAACGGCATCGTGAACGAATTGCACAGCACCGCGCAGGCGCGTCAACTCTTCGCGAATCACTTCCTTGCCCTGGATGGGTCCGCCGTGGCCGACCAACAAGAGCTCGGGTTCGAGTTCCAGCACTTTATTCAAGGAACTGATGAAGCTGGTGGCGTCGCGATAGCGATCGCCGCGAATGGTGACCAGGTTGGGGAAGTGACCGAAGAGCGCGCTGAAGAGATTGCCCGAAAAACAGATCTTGTGTTGTGGCAACCAAATCAACATGGAGTCCGTGGTTTCACCACCGGGCACCGAGATCAGCTCGAGTTCCAGTCCGCCCAGTTTAAAGCGGTAGTCGTCGCGAAAGGTAACTGTTGGTTCGGGTTGAGATTGGGGCGAAATGGGTCCGTCGATGTTCTTCGCAATGTAGGCCAGGGATTTCCCAATGGTTTCGGCAAAGGCAAAAGCACTGCGCCCGGCGCGAGTGGGTTGCAAGGAGGCGTTCTCTACTTGCAGCGCCCAATTGCCTTCCTGCGCGACCAGCTCAGTACCTTCTTCACGCAAGAAATCGACCCCGCCCACATGGTCGACGTGAGATTGCGTAAGCAGGATGTAACGCAGAGGGCTGTCGTCCACGGCGTCGTAATTGCGCTTGTGTACCGGTGCCTCAAACCCCATTCCCGTGTTGACCACGATGCGGCCTTCGGTTGTGGTGATGAGGTAGCTATTGGAAAGCCCCTCCGACAGGTAGATAAAACTATTCACCGGCTGGGCTTGTTCCTGGCAAGCGGGCTGAATGTCAAAGCCACCCGGGCGCGAGCGGTAGAGCGGGGTCGTCATGGGTCCTCCGTCCAAAAAGCGAGGGCCTAACACTACCGCATCAGATGAGTTACTTCGCCGAGAACAAGAAAGTTCGCCGGCTGCCACGACAAGCCAGGGCTCCGAGCGGCTTTCGCTGCTCGGAGCCCCTGATGGGCTTTGCTAGCGGCGTGAACCGCGATTTTGCCCGCGGTTTCGATTGCCGGAGTTATTGCCTCGGCCTCTCGAGGGAGCGTTTCCACTCCCACCGCGTCGTCCGTTTGGACGTGAAGCCCCACGTCCGCTGCCGCCTTCGAGGGAAGCATGTTCGAAGCCCTCCACCTTATGTCGAGGAATGGCAGCGCCGAGTTTGCGCTCAGTAGCGCGCAGCCAATCCACGTCCTCATTGGTGGCAAAGGTCAAGGCTCGACCTTCGCGCTCGGCTCGACCGGTTCGACCGATGCGGTGCGTGTACGCTTCCGGCGTGTTGGGCACATCGAAGTTGATGACGTGTGAGACACCTTGGACGTCGATTCCGCGCGCCACGATATCGGTGGCGACCAGTACGTCGTATTGACTCTTGCGGAAGCCATTCATGGCGCGGTCTCGTGCATTCTGAGACATATTGCCTTGCAGGCTCACTGCGCGGTGGCCGGCTTTGTCGAGCTTCTCTGCCAGTTGGCGTGCGCGGCGCTTGGTGCGCGTGAACACGATGGCCGACTGACAGTCGTCCTCGTTCAGGATGCTCTTGAGCAAAGCGTGCTTGCGACCCTCTTCAGTGGGCACCAAGAGATGCTCAATGGTTTCGGCCGGGCCGGACTGTGTGAGTTCCGCGACGTGTGGATCGGTTAGCAGATCATCGGCCAGTCCCCGGATCTCTTTGGGCATGGTGGCCGAGAACAGCAGGTTCTGTCGCTCCTCGGGCAGCACCTTCAAGATGCGGCGCAGGTCGGGCAAGAAGCCCATGTCGAACATATGGTCCGCTTCGTCGAGGACAAGACAGTCCACATCGCCCAGGCGAAGTGCACGTTGACCGATGAGGTCCAGCACACGGCCGGGACAGCCGACGACAATTTCTGGATTCTGACGCAGGGCACTGATTTGGCCGCGCACGGACACACCGCCGAAGATGCTGACAACCTTCAACTGGGTGAAGCGCGCCAAAAGGCGGATCTCCGTATCGATCTGTGTCGCGAGTTCTCGCGTGGGTGCCAGGATGAGCGCGCGCGGTCCGCGAGCGGGCTCACTCTCAAAGTAGTCCAACAGGGGCAGCGCAAAGGCTGCCGTCTTACCAGTACCGGTCTGGGCCAGGCCCAGGATGTCTCGGCCTTTCAAGGCCGCAGGAATCGTCTCATTTTGAATGGGACGAGGTTCTTTAAAGCCTGCGGCGAGTACGCCACGAAGAACGAGGGGATGAAGATCAAACCGGTCAAAGCCGGTCGAAGGATTGTTTTTTGGTTCAGTCATAAATTAAATTGGTACTCCACCGCGCCAGCACACATTTTGTGCGCAACACACGGTCGTTGTTTCCGACCCATACAACAATAAGGGGCAAAATCTAAGGGATAAGCGGCGTGACCTCGGCACTGGAATGGCGGAGGTTCTGTTGTCGCCGCGAGCGAATCGTCGACCCGCTTCGTCACGGTAAGTAGCGCGTCCCCTGTGGGTCCGCCACCTCAGGTTGTTCTTCGGTGGGTTGAGAAGCGATCTAAACCCTTAATTGGCCGCTTTGGAGGAATGATCTTCCCGTCTGCGAGTGAATTTCACCAACCCGGATTGAGCGTGGAGGGCCTCCATTTGACTGGCAGAGAGCCCTTCTCGCGCGTTGTAATCGTTCAGGAAAATCTTGGGGATGAAAAATGCGCGGTTGAGGACGGCCTCAAACCATTTCTTGTATTCGGGGTTGTCGGGTGTGAGCACCGAGGCAAAACCGCTGATCCACTTGCCCTTGATGAGAATATCCATGGGTGCGACCTCAACATAGTTCCGCCACCAGTTGCGTCCTCGGGTCTCGGCCAGGGCGATGATGAGGGTGTCGTCGAAGAGGTGGTAGGCCATGGGCGTGGTAAAGACACGGCCAGATTTTTTCCCAGTGAATCTGACCAACGCGATCTGCGTGCTGGCCAGCCAATGAAAAGGCGAGGGTAGGATTCGCATCATCAGGGGGTTCAGAGATGTGAAAAATCCGGAGACCTTACTCATGGACGGATTCTCTCCTACCAGCGTTGTGTCGCAACAATGAGGCGTTCGCTCTCTTTCCACAGGCGTTGCGCGATCTCGTGGTCCAGCGCCTCCTCGGCCGGATCGATCTCCTTCATGCGAAAGAAATACACGCCGCTGCGTCCTTCCATCGCCTCTGAGGCCGCGAAGTACAGCGCAGGCTCAGCGGCTTGTTCGGGGTCCGCGAAGAAGAAACGCATGAAGGTGTCGAGCAACACGCGGAAGACCCAAGGTGCAGCCCGGCCGATGTTCGTGCGCACGGCTCCCGGGCAGAAGGTGTACACGCCCACATCGACACCCCGATCATCGCGCAAGCGGCGGGAGAGTTCTTGCGCGTAGGTCGTGAGCATGAGCTTGGTTTTTCCGTACTGGGCGATATCTCCCGTCACTTTGTACTCGTAGTACTCGCCGAGTCCTTCGAAGCAAATGCCTTGGGTCCGACGATGATCCTCCGAAGACACGACGATGATGCGCGGGCGCGCTTCCCCTGCCGGAACTTCCTGCGGAGGCTGGGCAAAGGAGCGATTGGGAATGACGCCATCGCTCAAGAGGCGTTCGAGCAGCACTACATTGGCGAGGTAATTCACG
This sequence comes from Pseudomonadota bacterium, assembly GCA_003353845.1. Classification (GTDB taxonomy): domain Bacteria; phylum Myxococcota_A; class UBA9160; order UBA9160; family JADFDR01; genus GLO-12. The sequence continues at coordinate 41,705 of PIVT01000030.1, forward strand.
CCAAACATGGGATCGAAACCTTGGACGGTCGGCCTGGGTTTCAGGGGGACGACGGCCGCGTTGAGCACGATGGAATCCAAGCGAATATTGCTATCGCGCAGCTTGTCGCAAAGTGCGTGGATGGAAGCGAAGTCCGAAAGATCCACGGGCAGCATTTCAACCTGATGGCTACCGCTTTCGCGCTTTACCTCTTCTCCCGCCTCGGGGATTCCGCCGCGACAGGCCATGAGGACACGCGCTCCGGCCCGCGCGAATTCCAGCGCGATGCCTTTGCCCAAACCCGAATTGGCGCCGGTGATGAGGCAGGTTTTTCCGTCGAGGCGCTCACCCTTCTTCAAGCTGGGTACGGGGCCTTGATCTTTTGCCTGATCAATGGCTGCTACAACGGTTTGTCCCACAGGCGATTCTTTCCAATTAAATGCCATAAGTCGTCCTGTCCTTTTGTCTTATTTCAGGAGCTCCCATCAAGCCGGGCGCGTCGTGTTTTCCTGCCAGAAGGAGCGCGCCAGATTCAACATGAAAACTTCTTGCCGCTTGATCGCCTCGCGGCCCAAGGGGTCCCCGTCGACCAACTTTTCTGTCAGCGGCGATAAGGTGATGTATCCCACGATCATATTGTGAAAGGCGATGACCAGGAGCATGAGTTCGTGAGGGTCGCGCCCTTTCATATAGGGATTGGTCACGCTGAGTGCGGCTGCGCGTTTGAAGAAGGGAATGAACCAGCGCTCCTCGACCATGTTGGCGTAGACGCCACCGGCCAGGGCCACATGCTGTAGCAAGCGGGCGAGGTTGGGAGAGGCGAAGTAGAAGCGCAGCACGGTGTGCAGGTTCTTCTCCGCTTGGTCCTGATCCATGGGGACATCGAGGATGCGATGCAGGATGTCGAAATAAGGATCGAGCAGGCGCTCCAGCACAGCCACGAACATTTCATCCTTATTGGTGAAATGCTTGTACAAGCTCGGGCTGCGAACCCCTACTTTGTCGGCGATATCGCCCAGCGAGGTGGCGTCAAAGCCCCGCTCGGAGAACTGCTGCTCAGCCACGTCGAGGATGTCTTCTCGATTTGTCTTACCCACGGATGTCGCGCTCCTTGCCGACGGGGTCTACTCTCAAATTTCACGAGATTTTTAGACCTGCCTGCTTAAAAGCTATCGACTATTAGCCTATAGCCGTATAGGATATACGCCCACCTGAGCAGGAATGCAACGCCAAAGTGAAAAACCAATGGAGCAAATGAAAGGGAGAGCAGGGTCATGAGCGAAAACGAGGAAGCAACTCAGCGCCTGATGGACGGAACCAGTTGGAATAGTTTCTGCGACACCCTGAAGGCGGCCGGGAACGTCATTCAGGCCGAAACCGCCCCCAACGACCCCCTGTCCCGCGCCGAGGGTTACCGCTACCTGAGCCGACTTACACGAGCGGCCCTGGAAGCTTTCGTCGAAAACAACGACCCCAAGGCCCCCATGCTGATTCGTCCCGTGCACGAGACGGCCAAGATCGGCGCCGACAACCCTGACAATTATTACCAGTACACCTGTGTGAGCGGTGAATTCGAGTATCGCATCTGGGGCAATCGAGGCAGCGTGGCGCGGCTGAGCTTTGGCAGCCAGGCGGGCAATTACGGTTCCACCGGAGGTTCTGCACCCACGGGCAATGTGAACGCCGACGAGCTGGAGTTGGACGCAGATGGAAACTTCGAGCTCATCCTGAGTTGCAAGGAGCAAAAAGGAAACTGGCTTCCCATGCAGCCCGACACGGAAGCGG